>DJDA01000137.1 GCA_002430835.1 Brevundimonas sp. UBA5936 | reverse complement strand
CGGGCGCTGGGACGGGGCGGCCGACAGTCGCCGCGAGGGCGTGGCGCGGACGCAGTAAGGGGCGCGGGGCCGCCTAGCGCGGCGGGCGGATCGTCAGTTGGAAGGCCACCAGGCCTTCCGACACATCGGTGGTGATGCCCTGATAGCCGCGCAGGCCCTTGGCCTCGATCTCGCGATAGACGACGCCGAAGGAGCTCTGCACCGCGCCCCGGCGATAGGCCACGCCGATGGAGGCGTCGCCCAGATAGGTTCCGGCGTCCTGGCTGACGCCCGAGCGGGCGAAGTCGCCGTCGCGCGTGCGGGCGAAGTTGTAGCCGACCGCCCGCTTGGAGCCCGCCGCGTACAGATACCAGCGCGGCCGCTCGCCGAAGGCTTCATCGCCGTTGGGGGCCAGGCGGTCCAGATTCTCGCCGATGCGCAGGGTGGCGCCCGCCTCGGCCGAGGGGCCGTCGCTGCCGACGCCGAAGCCGGCGTGGGGCGTCAGCGACACCTCCAGCCCTGAGGCCGTGCGGCCCTTGGCGGCGGTCCAGCCGCGCGTATAGGTGACGTCATAGCTCTCGCCCGAGAAGGCGACGGGGTCGAGGGCGCGCGGCGGCATGGGCGAGCCGTCGGCGCGGCGCAGCTCGCCTGTCGTGGTGATCCGCAGCCGGTCGGTGAAGCCGTCGCCGGCGAACCAGGCCTCCTGCCGCAGTTCGCCCTGATCGGCGCTCAGTCGGGCGACATCGTTAAACTGCACCGGGGCGCCGAATGCGGCGTCAGGTTCGGCCGTGAAAGGCAGGCGGCTGTCCAGCCGGGCGGCGGCGTCCTCGAACCGGACGGCGTCGCCGCCACGCGCGGCGATGGGGCCTTCCGCCACGGTCTGCGGCATGGCGAAGGCGGCCGTCGGCGCGACCGCCGCGATCATCCATCCTGCCCATGCCATCCGACGCATCAACGGTGCCTCCCGATCCGTTAACGCTCCCACTGTGCACGAACGCCGGGGAACCGCAACGGACTCTTTTACGCCACATTCGTTTATGACGAACGAAACCGCCCGGAGAGGGTTCCCCGGGCGGTTCAAAGGCGATGGCGATGGAGGTCGGGCGCCGCCTTACTGGCAGGCCAGGCACTCGTCATAGTCGGTGGGGGCGGCGGAGAAGAGGTCCGGCTGGTTCGGATCGATCTCTTCTTCCTTCTTGTCCTCGGCGCCGGCGAAGGCGGCGCGCTGCACCGACTTGGAACGCAGATAGTAGAGGGACTTCAGGCCCCGCTCCCACGCCGACCAG
This sequence comes from Brevundimonas sp. UBA5936, assembly GCA_002430835.1. Taxonomy (GTDB): domain Bacteria; phylum Pseudomonadota; class Alphaproteobacteria; order Caulobacterales; family Caulobacteraceae; genus Brevundimonas. The sequence goes on along the minus strand of DJDA01000137.1, from coordinate 21,236 downwards.
TGCAGCATGTGCAGATCCCACTTGTTGACGTCGCCGGGGATGAACAGGTTCAGCGACTGCGCCTGGCAGATGTCGCCGGTGCGGTCGGCGGCCAGTTCGATGACCCAGCGCTGATCCAGTTCGAAGGCGGTCTTGTAGATGGCCTTCTCGTCGTCGCTCAGGGCGTCCAGGTGCTGGACCGAGCCTTCGTTCTCGAGGATCGAAGACCAGACGGCCTCGGTGTCGATGCCCTTCTCGCTCAGCAGATCCTGCAGATAGGGGTTCTTGACCGCGAAGGAGCCCGACAGGGTCTTGTGGGTGTAGATGTTGGCCGGGATCGGCTCGATGCCCGCCGACGTGCCCCCGCAGATGATCGAGATCGAGGCGGTCGGGGCGATGGCCAGCTTGTGGCTGAACCGCTCCATCACGCCGCGATCGGCGGCGTCGGGGCAGGGGCCCTTTTCCTCGGCCAGGGTGCGGCTGGCCTTGTCGGCCTCGCGACGCAGGTGCTTGAACAGGCGCATGTTCCAGCTCTTGGCCATGGCCGATTCAAAGGCCACGCCCTGCGACTGCAGGAAGGAGTGGAAGCCCATCAGGCCCAGGCCCACCGAACGCTCGCGCTGGGCCGAATAGACGGCGGCGGCCATCGACGACGGGGCGCGGGTGATGAAGTCCTCGAGCACATTGTCGAGGAAGCGCATGATGTCCTCGATGAAGCGGGGCTCTTCGCGCCACTCCAGGAAGGTCTCGGCGTTGACCGACGACAGGCAGCAGACGGCGGTGCGCTCGACGCCCTTATGGTCCAGACCCGTGTGCAGCATGATTTCCGAGCATAGGTTGGACTGCTTGACCGACAGGCCCAGATCCTTCTGGTGCTGCGGCATCTGCCGGTTCACCGTGTCCGAGAAGATCAGATAGGGCTCGCCCGTCTGCATCCGGATTTCCAGGATCTTGGTCCACAGGTTGCGGGCGTCGACGGTTTTGCGGACCTCGCCGTTCTTGGGCGAGATCAGGTCGAACGGCTTGCCGTCGCGGACCGCCTCCATGAAGGCGTCGGTGATGTTGATGCCGTGGTGCAGGTTCAGCGAGCGGCGGTTGAAGTCGCCCGACGGCTTGCGGATTTCGAGGAACTCCTCGATTTCCGGGTGGTGGATGTCCAGATAGACGGCGGCCGAGCCGCGACGCAGCGAGCCCTGCGAAATCGCCAGGGTCAGCGAATCCATCACGCGGATGAAGGGGATGATGCCCGAGGTCTGGCCCGCGCCCTTGACCTTCTCGCCGATGGAGCGGACGCCGCCCCAATAGGTGCCGATGCCGCCGCCGTTCGAGGCCAGGGAGACGTTCTCGTTCCAGACGTTCTGGATGCCGTCCAGGCTGTCGTTGACTGAGTTCAGGAAGCAGGAGATCGGCAGGCCGCGATCCGCGCCGCCGTTCGACAGCACCGGCGTCGCCGGCATGAACCACAGCTTCGACATATAGTCATAGACGCGCTGGGCGTGGTCGGCGTCGTCGGCGTAGGCCGTGGCGACGCGGGCGAACATGTCCTGATAGCTTTCGCCCGCCAGCAGGTAGCGGTCTTCCAGCGTCTTCTTGCCGAACTCGGTCAGCAGGGCGTCGCGCGTGCGGTCCAGCGTCAGGCCGTTGACCACCGTCAGCTCCGGCTTGGTCTCGGGCGGAGCCGAGGAAACCGTAGAGAATTCCGTCGTCTGCAACGCTTCGCCGCCTGCCATCGTCAGTCCCCAGTGCCTATGTGGATAACGCCAGATGTTGTGTGGATAACACCTCGACTATCTAAATCTAGTGTTAAGGCGGCGGGGGCGCCAACCAATTTATCGTCTCCGAAGTGTGATTTTTCGCTTGCATGGCGGCGGGTCGGTGCGGGGCGGGCGTTGCGATCCCGTTGTGATGTAGAAATGGCGGCGATGACGCCCCGGCGGGCGCGGAAAATCGGCGGGAACGAGACTCTAGCTTGGCCGTTAGCGCCCCATGGCCCCGCATCCCACCGCCTTCCTGACCCGCGCCCTGCGCGTCGCCCGCACGGAGATCGCCGCCGTGGCGGCCATGCTGGTGGTCGCCCTGGGGGTGCTGACCTTCATCGAGGTGGCCGACGACATGCGCGAGGCGGACGGCCAGGCCTTCGACCATGCGGTGCTGGCGGCGGTCCGGCCCTTCGCCGATGATCCGGGGCGGCCCTGGGGGCCGTGGTGGCTGCACGAGGCGGCGGCGGACCTGACCTCGCTCGGCGGCATATCAGTGCTGACCCTGTTCGCCGTCATCGCCATGGGCTTCCTGCTGATCATGGGCAAGCGGCTGTCGGCGCTGATGCTGGTCGTCGGTCTGGCGGGCGGAGTGGCCCTGAGCGAAGGCCTGAAGGCCCTGTTCGAGCGCGAGCGGCCGCCCGAGATCTATCAGGCGGTAGAGACGCTGAACGCCAGCTTCCCCTCAGGCCACGCCCTGTTGTCGACCGTCTTCTATCTGACGCTGGGCGTCATGCTGACGCGCGCCTTTCCGCGCAAGCGGTTGAAGGCCTATGTCCTGGGCTGTGTGGTGGTGATCGCCCTGCTGATCGGGCTGACGCGAATCTATCTGGGCGCGCACTGGGCGTCGGACGTGTTCGCGGGCTGGAGCGTGGGCGCCGCCTGGTCGATGGCCCTGTGGCTGGTCGCCTACGCTGCCGAACGCCGCCAGCGCCTGCACGACGCGCCCTTACAGGACGCGCCCTAGGTTAGACCAAGGTCTAGCGCCGCGACCGGGCGCGGCTGTCGGATAGTGGTCCCAGAAGCCGTCGCCGCGCAGCGACGGACGCCCCTTCAGGACGACGCTTCAGGAGTTTCCCCGTGACCGATTTCGCCGCCCTCTACGCCGAACGCCTGACGACGCCGCAGGCGGCGGCCGCCCTGATCCCGTCAGGCGCCAAGGTCGCCATGGCCCTGGGCGTCGGCCAGCCGCCCGCCCTGTTGCAGGCCCTGGCCGATCGGGCCGAGGCGCGGCAGGTGGGGGACGTCAACCTCTACTATCTGCTGTCGACCGCCATCGCGGGCGAGACGGTGATGCGCTACGAACTGACCGACCGCATCCGTCCGCACAGCTTGTTCCACGGCGCCATCGAGCGGAAGCTGGAGGCGCGCGGGATCGAAGAGGGTCGCCGCGCCGTCTGGTTCGTGCCGACCGGCTTTCAGCAGACGCCGCGCGTGCTGACGCGCGAGATCGGCGTCGACACCCTGCTGGCGACGGTCTCGCCGATGGACGCCGAGGGGTATTTCAGCCTGGGGACCAACACCGACTACGCCCTGGCCGTGTCGCAGACGGCGCAGCGGGTGATCCTCGAGGTCAATCCGCACATGCCGCGCGTGTTCGGCGACTGCCGCGTCCATGTCTCTCAAGTCGCTGCCCTGGTCGAGCATTCGGCGCCCCTGCTGGAGGCGGGCAAGGCGCCGCAACAGCCGCAGGATCTGGCCATCGGCGCCCTGATCGCCGAGATGGTCGAGGACGGCGCGACCCTGCAGATGGGCATCGGCGCCTTGCCGGACGCGGTGTGCGCGGCCCTGCATGACCATCGCGACCTGGGCATCCACACCGAGATGCTGACGCCGGGCCTGGTCGAACTGATGAAGGCGGGCGTCGCCACCAATGCACGCAAGACCCTTCACCCCGGCAAGACGGTCTTCACCTTCTCCATGGGCGACCGCTCGACCTATGAGTTCCTGCACGAGAACCCGGCCTTCGAGGCTCGACCCGTTGACTATGTGAACGACCCCGCCGTCATCGCCCGCAACGCCAGGATGATCTCGGTCAACGCCACCTTGCAGGTTGACCTGTTCGGCGCCTGCTGCTCGGAGCACCTGAACGGGCGGCAGTATACGGCGTCGGGCGGCCAACTGGATTTCGTGCGCGGCGCGGCGGCGTCCGAGGGCGGCAAGTCGATCATCGCCTGCCACTCGACCGCGGCGAAGGGGGCGGCCTCACGCATCGTGGCGCGGCTGGACGGCCCGGCGACGACTCCGCGCAACGACATCCACTACGTCGTCACCGAGCATGGGGCGGTCAATCTGAAGGGGCTGACCGACGACGCCCGCGCCCGCGCCCTGATCGGTCTGGCGGCGCCCGAGTTCCGCGAGGGGTTGGAGCGCGACGCGAAGGCGATGGGCCTGCTCTGACGCGCTTCGGGGGAGATTTCCTTAACTTCTTCCGGGAGAAGCTGGCGACGAACCGGGGAGGGTGAAGACAGCAATGCAGGCACGCTGGCGGATGTTTCGTCATGCGGCCGGCCGTGAGGCCGGCCCTCCAGCGGCGGCCTATGTCGTCTTGTTCGTCCTGTGCCTGCTGATCGGCCAATGGAGCGCGGCGACCTACAGCGCCGTGATCGTCTGGCCCGCCAACGGCGTGCTTCTGGCGGCCTATCTGCTGCTTCCTCGACGCAAGGCGGCGGCGACCCTGCTGGTCTGCCTCGGATTGAACCTGGTCAGCACGGTGTTGAGAGGAGATTCCCAGCCCTTCGTGTGGCTGAACCCCCTGCTGAATCTGGGTCAGGTCTTGGTCGCGGGCGTGCTGGCGCGCCGACTGTGCGGCGCGGCGCTAGATTTGCGGCGCCCGCGACGCTTCCTGTGTTTCGCCCTGGGCGCCGTCGCGCCGGCGGTGTTCCTGACCACTACCCTCTCCTGTCTGCTGGCGGCGTGGCTGCGCGATTATGCGCCGGAACTGACGGCTTTCATCTGGACGCACCTGTTCATGATGGAGACGCTGGGCTTGCTGATCGTCACGCCCAATCTGTTGTTCCTGGCGCGGGCCCGAAGGTTCCGCGACGAGGCGACCGCCCCCTGGCTCGCGCTGGGCATGGCCGGGTTGACGGCGGCGATGGTCTTCTGGGTCTTCAGTCAGCCGAGTTCGCTGCTGTTTCTCATCTTTCCGCCGCTGATGCTGGCGGCCTATCGCCTGTCGCCGCCGTGGATGGCCGCGACGATCCTGGTGTCTGTCGGGATCAGCTGCATTCTGACGCTGGAGGGGTACGGTCCCGTCGCCGCCGCGCCGGTGGCTGAGGTCGCGGCCCTGGCCCACCTGCCCCAGCGGTTGCGGCAGATGCCGCTGTACCATGTCTTCCTGATGGTGCTGGTCCTGACCTCCCTGCCGCTCAGCGCCCTGATGGCGGAACGTCGGGCTGGCGTCGCGCGGCTGGCGCGGCGCACCGCCCTGGCCTTGAAGCAGCGGCGTCGGGCCGAGGCCGCCGCCGCCGCCAAGGCGCGGTTCCTGGCCGTTATGAGCCATGAGATGCGCACCCCGCTGAACGGCGTCAGCGGCTACGCCGACCTGTTGTCTCAGCGCCACGACCTGCCGGAGGAAGCACAGGCCTACGTCGAGGCGGTTCGCCAGGCGGGGGAGGAGATGCGGCGACTGGTCGAGGATATTCTGGACGCCTCGGCCGGGGATGATGCGGTGCGGGTCGAACCCTTCGATGCGACAGGCCTGATTCGCGACCTTTGCGCCCCGGCGGCGGTCGCCGCCCGCGCCAAGGGGGTGGCGTTCGAGTTGAATCTGGACGCGCCGGACACGGCCCTGCGCATGGGGGATCCGCGTCGGTTGGCTTCGGCTCTGAGGCATCTTCTGACCAATGCGGTCAAGTTCACCGAGAGAGGCCGGATCGAGTTGGAGGCCCGACTGGACGCCGAAAGCCTGACCCTGACGGTGCGGGACACGGGGCCGGGAATCGCACCGGACCTAGAGCCGGCGCTGTTCGACCTATTTCAACTAGGCGACGATTCCCTGAACCGGCGGCACGGGGGGGCGGGGCTGGGCCTGCCCGCCGCGCGTCGCCACGCCCGCGCCATGGGTGGAGACGTGGTTCTGGGCGAAACGTCGGAGCAGGGCTCGGTCTTCATCCTGACCGTGCGACTGGGCGTGGGGGCGGGCGAGAGCGACGGTGCGACGGAGGCGGCGGCGCCTGCGTCCTCCGACGGGCAGGTCACGCGCGTTCTCGTGGTGGACGACCATCCGACCAACCGTCTGATGTTGCGGATCATGATGGAGGCGGCCGGATGCCGGGTGGTCGATGCGGCGGATGGGCTACAGGCCGTCGAACAGGCATCGGCTGAGGCGTTCGACCTGATCCTGATGGACGTGCGGATGCCGCGCCTGAACGGACTGGAGGCGACGCAGATGATCCGCAGCGGCGACTCGGCTTCATCGCTGGCGGCGGTGCTGGCGGTGACGGCCGACGCCATGCCTGAGGACGCCGTGCGCTGTCTCGGCGCGGGCATGGACGGTCATCTGGCCAAGCCGATCACCCATGAACGGCTCTACGCCGCCGTGGACCAGGCGTTCCGCGCGGCGCACGCGCGTCTGGCGGCCTAGCCCTCCCAGCCGTCGTCGAAGGGAAACCGCTCGGCCCAGAACGGCTGAAGCGCGGGCAGGGTGTCGACGCGCCGCACGACCTCGGCCATGCTCGGCGCCTCGGCGTAGAAGCGGCTACGCTGCGGCGTCCAGCGACTGGCGACGGCGACGTAGAGGTCCAGCACCGTCATCTCCTCGCCCAGCAGGAAGCGCCCGGGCGTGATCTGGGCGTCCATCATCCGCCAGCAGTCGGCTATGCGCTCGACGGTGCGTCGCTGGATCTCGGCCTGGGCGTGGGGATTGTCGCCGCCGAGACGGGACGGTTCGTCGCGCACCCAGAACATCGAATAGATGGAGGCGGGGATGAAGCTCATCCAGCGCAGGAACTGCGCCCGGCGCGGATCGTCCAGGGCGGGCGAGAGCCGCGCCCGTGGGTGGGAATCGGCCAGCCAGATCAGGATGGCGGCGCTTTCGGTGATCACCTCGCCGCCCGGCGTGACCAGGGCCGGCACCTGGCGCATCGGATTGACCTGCGCCACCTTGTCCCGCTCGGCCTCGCCCTCCCAGGTCGGAGCCTCGATGACCTGATAGTCCAGTCCGATCAGCCGCAGCGTCGCCTCGACCGGGGTCGAGCCCGAACCGGCGGCGCCGTAAAGCGTGAAAACCATCCCCATCTTCCTCCCCAGTTTCCTGTCATGGAAACACCATATCTAGCGGTTGGGTGAAAAGTGATCGCTAGATATGCGCATCTTCCCTTGTCCCCGCGCGTCGGGGGACGCATGGTGAACGCACCTTCTCCGGATTCGCCTCAGGTCTTCTTCGATGAACGCTCCCGCCACGATCATTCGTCCCGGCACGCCCGGCCTGCTGACCCCTTCGGCCGCCTACAAGCCCTTCCGCTACCCGTGGGCCTTCGACATGTGGAAGAAGCAGCAGCAGGTCCACTGGATGCCCGAGGAAGTCCCGATGGGCGAGGACGTCAAGGACTGGGCCGCCAACCTGACCGACAGCGAGCGCAATCTGCTGACGCAGATCTTCCGCTTCTTCACCCAGGCCGACATCGAGGTCCAGGACAACTACATGGAGCGCTACGGCCGGGTGTTCAAACCGACCGAAGTGAAGATGATGCTGGCCTCCTTCGCCAATATGGAGACCATCCATATCGCGGCCTACGCCCTGCTGCTCGAAACCATCGGCATGCCTGAGAGCGAGTTCGGCGCCTTCATGGAATACGAGGCCATGCGCGACAAGCATGACTTCATGGGTCAGTTCGGGGTCGACACCGACGCCGACATCTGCCGGACCCTGGCCATGTTCGGGGGCTTCTCCGAAGGGCTGCAGCTGTTCGCCAGCTTCGCCATGCTGATGAACTTCCCGCGCCAATCCAAGATGAAGGGTATGGGCCAGATCGTGTCCTGGTCGGTGCGTGACGAGAGCCTGCACTGCGAAGGCATCATCAAGCTGTACCACGCCTTCAACAAGGAGACGGGCGCTGTCACCAAGGCCGTGGCCGACGACATCGTCGATTGCTGCAAGACGGTGATCGAGATGGAGGACAAGTTCATCGATCTGGCTTTCGAAATGGGCCCGGTGAACGGCATGACGCCGGACGACATCAAGGCCTACATCCGCTTCATCGCCGACTGGCGCCTGCGCCAGCTGCACCTGCCGGAAGTCTATGGCGTGACCGAGAATCCGCTGCCGTGGCTGCAAGCCCTGCTGTCGGGCGTCGAGCACGCGAACTTCTTCGAGGCGCGCGCCACTGAATACTCCAAGGCCGCCACGCAAGGCGCCTGGCACGGCGCCGACGGCGTCTGGGATAGCTTCGACAACATGATGAAGCGCCGCACGGAATCCGCCGAGGCCTGATCCGGTCCAGCGGCAAGCGAGAAAAAGGGCGCCCCGACGCAGGTCGGCGGCGCCCTTTACTTGTCTGAAGCCTCAGTTCGGCGTCTTGCGGCCTGCGTTGCAGCGCGCCGTGTCGCCACGCTGGCAGGCGGCGGCGGTGGCGCGCCAGTCGGCCATGTCGCGTTCATAGCGGGCCTGGGCCTCGTCGGCGGCGCGCAGGTCCGCCTCGTGACGTTCGCGGTCGGCGCGCGCCTGGGCCTCGGTCTGATCCACCTCGGCCTGCCAGCGGCGCTGGGCTTCGGCCTGGGCGGATTGATTGGCGCGGTCTTCGTTTTCGGCCAGGTCGTTCTGGGCCACGATCTCGGCGTTCAGGGCCTGGGTCTGGCGCAGCTCGTCGGGGTCTTGAGCCGAATCCGGCGCGCGATGATAGCGCTCGCCCTTGGACAGCAGCATTTCGGCCACGGGATCTTTCGGCGCCGGTTGCGGGCGGGTCTGGCTCTGGGCGTAGGCGGAACCGACCGTCAGCGAGACGGCCAGGGTCGTGGTCAGCATCAGCGCCGCCAGAGGACGGATGGGGCGGGTTTGCGAGGACAGGGGGCGGGTCATGGGGCTCTCCTTGCAGGGGAGGATACGAAAGACCGCAAGCTTGGCGCTTTCGGCTTCCAAAGGAAACAACGTCTCGCGCGGCGTAAGGCTGCCGTGGCGTCCTACAGCGGCAGCAGAAGCTCGAAGCGCGTGCCCTGCGGCCCGGTGTCCAGCAGCGTCAAGACGCCGCCGTGGTTGGCGGCCAGCTCGCGCGAAATGGTCAGGCCCAGGCCCGTGCCGTCGGCTCCGCCGCCGCTGACGAAGGGCTCGAACAGACGATCGGCCAGACGCGGCGGGATGCCGGGGCCGTCGTCGCGCACGCCGATGGCGGCCATGCCGTCGCGGGCCTCGGCGCTGACCGTGATCGAGCCCTTGCCCTTGCCTGCGGCGTGGCTTTCCGGCGCCGCCTCGATGGCCTGGCGGGCGTTGCGCATCAGATTGACCAGGATGCGATGAAGCTGGTCCGGGTCGGCGTTGACGGTGAAGCGGGCGGGCAGGTCGCGCACCAGCCGCACGCCGTCCGGCTCCAGCCCCGCGTCCTCGGCGGCGGCGGCCACGGCGCGGGCCAGCAGCATCTTTTGAAGCTGGGGCGCGGGCTCCTCGGTCTTGCCATAGGCCAGAACATTGCGCGCCAGGGTCGAGGCCCGGTCCAGCGCCCGCTCCAGCCGGGGCAGGGCGGTCGCCACCAGGGGATCGGACGAGGTCGACAGCCGTTCGGACGCCATCTGGGCCGAGGTCAGCATGTTGCGCAGGTCGTGATTGATCTTGGCCACCGCCTCGCCCAGCGCCGCCAGGCGGGCGCGCGAGCGCAGGGACTGGCGCACCTCCTCCTGCATCCGGGCCAGTTCGCGTTCGACCCGGCCGATCTCGTCCTGACGGTCCGAGGGCGTTTCGGCGGGGCTTTCCGGATTGGCGGCGAAGCGTTCGATCGAGCGGGTGACGCGGCGCAGGGGCTGCAGCACCAGCATCGACAGGGAGGCGTAGAGCAGGCCGCCGGCCACCGCCGCGATCAGCAGCGACATCATCAGGCTGTTGACGAGGAAGCCCTCCAGCTCCTTCTTCAGCGGCTGGGCCGGGGCCAGGATCTCGACCAGATCGCCCGAGCGATAGCGCGGCGCCGCCTGCACCCGCAGCGAACGGTCGGGGTGGCCGAACAGGGTCTTCCACGGGTCCAGCAGCCGCGCCCCGACGTTGCGCTGGCGCAGGTCGATCAGTTCGGGCGCGCGCGGCAGGTTGGGGGCTTGCAGCAGCAGGCGCCGCACCCCCTGTTCGCCGATGACGACCGACTGCACCCCGCCGATGCTCAGCAACTGTTCGGCGGTGGAATCCTCGACGGCGGAATAGGGCAGGGCCTCGACCCCAACCGAGGCCAGCTCAGCCGCCTGCAGCCGGTCCATCAGCCACCGCTCCTGGAAGGAGGCGGCGCTGGGCACGATGATCAGGGCGGCGACCGCCAGGGTGAAGGCGACGGTCAGCAGCAGCAGGCGGCTGGACAGGCCGTCGGGCGCGCGGGGCTGCAGCCGCTGGCGCAGGACGTTCCACGGGGCGGGGCGCGTCGCAGGCGGCCTGGCGGCCGTCGCGGGGGGCAGGGGCGTCTGCACGTCGGTCGGAAGGGCCTCGCGTTCCGTCATGACGCCTCCATGCGGGGGCGGGCGCGCAGCTTCTGGGCCAGCTTGAGCAGCAGGGGCAGCAGCATGGACAGGAAGGCTACCCCCATCAGAGGCCAGAAGAATTCCGCGAACAGGCTCCGAATGTCAGGATTCGGGTCCGTGACCAGAACGTCGTGCAGGCTGTCGCCGATCCAGCAATAGATGGTGTGCGCGGGCAACAGGCCGATAAAGGTGGCGACGACATAGGGCCGCAGCGGCGCCGCCATCACGCCCGCCGCTACATTAATCATGTGGAAGGGCACGGTGACGACCAGGCGCGCGACCAACACATACCAGAAGGTGTTCTTGTCCACCCCGGCGCAGACCTTGTTCAGCAGACCCGTATCGGCGGCGGCGCGGCGGCGCAGGGAATCGCCCAGGGCGGTGCGACCCACATAGTAGACGGCCAGGGCGCCGACGGTAGCGGCGAAGGCGGTGGCGACGCCGCCGACCCACGGCCCGAACAGATAGCCCGCCGTCACGGTGATGAAGACCACGCCCGGCACCACGCTGGCCGTCAGCAGGGCGAAGATCAGCATCAGGGCGCCCAGCATCAGCAGATAGTGCTGAGCGGTCAGCCCTTCCAGCGCCGCGCCGTGGTCACGCAGGGTGTCCAGCGACAGGTAGCGATTCCAGCCCATGCCGAAGATCAGGGCGACGGCGGCCAGCAGCAGGGCCAGGGGCAGAAATCTTTTGACCCGGTCCAAGCCGCGCTCCGTCCTCTTCTTCCTGACATCCTTAGCGTATTTCCAGACGCCGTGCGCCCCTGTCGGCGATGTGGAAAAGCCGCTTCGGCGTTGACTCTCGTCCTGCCGCCGCTTATACGCCCGCCTCTCTCGCGGCTGACGCTTGTGTCTGTCGCCAACCCCAGTAACCCGGAGCCGACCGTGAAGCGGACCTATCAGCCGTCGCGACTCGTGCGCAAGCGCCGTCACGGCTTCCGTTCGCGGATGGCCACCAAGAACGGTCAAAAGATTGTTGCGCGTCGCCGCGCCAAAGGCCGTAAGCGCCTGACGGCCTGACGTCACGCGCCCATTACCCTTCAGGGCGGGGCGCATGACCGATCTGATGAAAATCGATCGCCTATTGAGGCGGCCCCAGTTTCTGGCGGCCGCCAAAGGCGTTTCTCAGGCCCGCGGCGCCGTGGTGGTCCAGCAGTTGGATCGCGGCGACGGCGACCCCTCGGTGCGCCTGGGATTCACCGCCACCCGCAAGATCGGCGGCGCCGTCGTGCGCAACCGCGCCAAGCGGCGTCTGCGCGAGGCCGCCCTGCTGCTGACGCCCCTGCACGGGCGGGCTGGATGCGACTATGTGTTCATCGCCCGCATGGGCACGGCGGACCGCGACTGGGACCGCTTGCTTGACGATGTGAAATCGGCCCTTACAAGGCTCGCAACCCCGCGCGCGGCTCCCGATATGGGAGACCGGGCCGTTTCGCCCGCCCAGATATCGAACCGCGCCGCCCCCGACCCGCGCCCCGCCGACCAGGACCGCTGATCCCGATGCAGAACGAGAACTCGCGCAACACCATCATCTTCTTCGTGTGCGCGGCCCTGATCATGGGCGTCTACTACTTCATGGTGATGCGCCCGCAGGCCGAGAGCCGCCGTCAGGCGCAGATCGTCGCCGCCGAGCAGCAGAAGGCGCGCGAGGCCTCGGCCGACGCCGGCCTGACGCCGTCGGGCGCCGCGCCGGGCGTCTTCATCAAGGATCGCGCCCAGGCTCTGGGCACGGTCGCGCGGGTGCCGATCCAGACCCCGACCCTGAAGGGTTCGCTGTCGCTGCAGGGCGCGCGCATCGACGACCTGTACCTGACGAACTACAAGGAAACGCTGGACAAGAATTCGCCGCCGGTCGAGCTGTTCCGCCCGCAGGGCATGGAGCACGCCTATTTCGCCCAGTTCGGCTGGAGCGGCCCGAACGTCGCCGGCGGCGTGCCTGGCCCCAACACCGTCTGGCGCCTGACCAAGGGTTCGACCCTGACGCCGACCACCCCGGTCGAACTGACCTGGGACAACGGCTCGGGCCTGCGCTTCACCCGCGTCGTCTCGATCGACGATCAATATATGTTCACGGTCAAGGACACGGTCGCCAACCTGGGAACCCAGGCCATCGCCATCGCCCCCTACGGCCGCGTCGAGCGCCAGGGCGTTCCGGTCGACCTGGGCAAGCAGATGATCCTGCACGAAGGCGCCATCGGCACCTTCGGCGACGGCGACAGCTATTCGACCGAACAGGTCAAGTACAAGGACTGGGCCAAGAAGCCGCGCATCGAGAACCAATCGACCGGCGGCTGGCTGGGCATCACCGATAAATACTGGCTGGCGGCCCTGATCCCCACCCAGAACGAGACCGTCGAAGGCCGCTTCTCGGTGCGCGACGCCCAGGGAATGAACATCCACGAAGCCGCCATGCTGGGCGCCACCCACACCATCCAGCCGGGCCGCCAGATCGAGGAGACCCAGCGTCTGTTCGCCGGCGCCAAGCGCGCCGAGGTGCTGAAGGCCTATGAGCAGTCGCTGAACCTGCCGCGCTTCGTCTACGCCATCGACTGGGGCATGTTCTGGTTCCTGACGCGCCCGATCTTCACCGTGGTGGAGTTCTTCTACGGCGTCCTGGGCAACTTCGGCCTGGCCATCCTGGCCCTGACGGTGGTGGTCAAGCTGATCCTCTTCCCGCTGGCCAACAAGTCCTACGAGAGCCTGTCGAAGATGCGGAACCTCCAGCCCAAGATGGAGGAGATCAAGAAGAAGCACGGCTCCGAACCGCAGAAGCAGCAGCAGGAGATGATGGCCCTGTATCAGCGGGAGAAGATCAATCCGCTGGCGGGCTGTCTGCCGATGGTGGTGCAGATCCCGGTCTTCTACGCCCTGTACAAGGTGCTGTTCGTGACCATCGAAATGCGTCACGCGCCCTTCTTCGGCTGGATCCGCGACCTGTCGGCGCGCGACCCTTCGACGGTGTGGAACCTGTTCGGCGCCATTCCGTGGGATCCGGCGACCCTGCCGCTTCTGGGCGGCATTCTGAACGGCCCGCTGCACCTGGGCGTGCTGCCGCTGGTCTATGGCTTCACCATGTGGCTGCAGATGGCGATGAACCCGCCGGCGCAGGATCCGATGCAGCGTCAGATCTTCCAGCTGATGCCGATCGTCTTCACCTTCATCATGGCCCCGTTCGCGGCCGGCCTGCTGATCTACTGGGCGTGGAACAACGTGCTGTCGATCATCCAGCAGTATGTGATCATGCACCGCTTCAAGGCCGAGAACCCGATCGACACCTTCCTCGCCCGCTTCAAGAAGGCCTGATCGATTGGACGCTTCTGACGAGCCCAAGGTCGGAGAATATTCCGACGCCGAGATCGAGGCGGCGCGCGTCCTGTTCGCGCGCCAGGCCAGCTTCGTCCTGGGCTGCGCCAAGATCGAGCAGCTGCCGACCCCGGACCTGCCCGAGATCGCCTTCGCCGGCCGCTCCAACGTGGGCAAGTCCAGCCTGATCAACGGCCTGGTCGGCATGCACAAGCTGGCGCGCGCCTCGAACGAGCCGGGCCGCACGCGCGAGGTCAACTTCTTCGACCTGGACGGCCGGATGCGCCTGGTCGACCTGCCCGGTTACGGCTGGGCCAAGGCGTCCAAGACCACGGTCAAGAAGTTCCAGGATCTGGGCCGCGACTATCTGCGCGGCCGGGTGACGCTGAAGCGCGTCTATCTGCTGATCGACGCCCGCCATGGTCTGAAGAAGGTGGATGACGAGGCGCTGAACGCCCTCGATCTGTCGGCCGTCTCCTACCAGATCGTTCTGACCAAGGCCGACAAGCTGAAGAAGGGCGAGGCGGAGAAGGTCCAGGCGGCGACGCTGAAGGCCATCTCCAAGCGCCCGGCCGCCTATCCGCACGTCGCCGTCACCTCGTCAGAAAAAGGCTTCGGCCTGCCCGAGCTGCGCGCCGAGATCATGCGCACCACGGGCGTCGTCCTCGACTGAATCTCACATCCGCGTGAACCGTTAAGCCAGAACGGCGTTGTCCCCTCGGTTCTTAACGAGAGGGGAGCGCTCCATGCGTTCAGCGATTATCGGCGGCGTCGCCGTCGCCTGCCTGCTGGGTCTGTCGGCCTGCGGAAACAACAACAAGGCCGAAACCCCGGCCGCTGACGGGGCTGAGACCGCCTCGACGGCCGCCGCGCCGGCGACGCTCGACGCGCCCAAGCCGGGCCTGTGGCGCGTGTCCACGGCCATGGAAGGCATGCCGGGCGGCGCCGCCGTGCCGCCGCAGGAAATCTGCATCAAGGAAGCCAAGCTGGAGGCTCCGGCCAGCGCCCAGCAGCCGGGCGCCGACTGTACGACCCAGCCGTTCGCGCGTCAGGGCGACGCCATGGTCGCCGCCTCGTCCTGCACCCTGCCGGGCAATATGAAGGCGGATTCCACCATCCGCGTGACCGGCGATTTCAACAGCCGCTACGTCACCGAGGTCACGACCAAGATGGACCCGGCGCCGACGCCGCAGATGGCCCAGACCAAGGTCACCATGACCGCCGAGCGCATCGGCGACTGCCCGGCCGGTCAGTAAGCGCCCGCCCATAGACGATTGATCGTCACGGCCGGTATGGCGTCGCTGAAAAGCGGCCCCATATCGGTCGGATGATCCCTCTGTCCATTCTCGACCTCGCCCCCGTGCCGGAAGGCTCCGACGTGGGCCAGGCGCTCGCCAACACCATCGATCTGGCCCGCCACGCCGAACGGCTGGGCTATAATCGTTTCTGGCTGGCCGAGCACCACAACATGCCGGGCATCGCCAGCGCCGCGACCTCCGTCGTCATCGGCGCGGTGGCGGCGGCGACGAAGACCATCCGTGTCGGCGCCGGCGGGGTCATGCTGCCCAACCACGCCCCGCTGGTCATCGCCGAGCAGTTCGGCACCCTGAACGCGCTCCACCCCGGCCGGATCGACCTGGGCCTCGGCCGCGCGCCTGGATCGGACCAGGCGACGGCGCGGGCCCTGCGCCGCACGCTTCAGGGCGACCACGACGCCTTCCCTCAGGACGTGATGGAGTTGATGCAGTGGTTCGCGCCCGCGACGCCGGATCAGCGCATCATCGCCAATCCGGGCGAGGGGCAGGCCGTGCCGGTCTGGATCCTCGGCTCCTCGACCTACGGCGCCCAGCTGGCGGCGCATCTGGGGCTGCCCTACGCCTTCGCCAGCCATTTTGCGCCGGGCGAGATGATGCGGGCCCTCGACATCTATCGCCAGACCTTCCGTGCGTCGCCGCATCTGGAAAAGCCCTATGTCATGCTGGGCTACAACGCCTTTGTGGCTGACACGGATGAGGCGGCGCGCCGGCTGTTCACCTCGGTCCAGCAGGCCTTCGTCAATCTGAGAACCGGCCGCCCCGGCAAGCTGCCGCCGCCGGTCGAGGGTTATTACGAACGGCTGGACGGCGCGGCGCGCGGCATGATCGACGCCGCCCTGGCCTGTTCGGCGGTGGGCGCGCCCGCGACGACCAAGGCCGCCCTCGACGCCTTCATCGCCCAGACCGGGGCGGACGAACTGATGATCACCAGCCAGATTTGGGATCCGGCCGCCCGCGTGCGCTCGCTCGAGCTGCTGGCCGTGGCGACCGGATTAACGCGCTCAGATTGACGAATAGGGCGCCTGGAAGCGGGCGATCAGGTTGGCTTCCTCGCCGAAGTGCGGATTGGACAGCACGGCGGGCGGCTCTTGGCGTCCGCCGTCTTGTCGACCGAATAGAGTCAGGCAGTCCAGCAGGTGGGCGTCGATCCAGGTGATGACTTCCTGAACGATCACGGCGCCGCCGCTGGCGGCGATGATGTCCGCGACGGCGGCGCCAGAGACGGAGGCCCCGCGACTGTGATCATGATGCCCCTCGGGGAGCTGGCCGGCGGCGTAGTTGGAGTGGTGAATGAAGGCCGCTCCGCCCGGCTTCAACTTCTTGAGAATCTCCGGGATGTAGGAGTGGAAGACGTCGATTTCGGCATGAACCAGGGAATCGAACGAGAAAATGAAGTCATAGGCGCCGTCTTCCGCCGCAGCCAGTGTCATGCCGTCGTTGCTTTCGAAGCGCGCATGCGGCGTTTGCTCGAACCTGGCTCGGCAGGCGTCGACGCAGGACTGGTTCAGATCGATGCCGAGATAGTTCTCACACTGCGGAAGCAGGAAGCGCGTCCAGCGACCATGGCCGGGGGCGATTTCCAGAATGTTCGCAGCCGGCAGCAGTCGGTGCAGTCGGGGATAGAGGCTCCCGAACCATTGCGGCTCGCTGCCGCCCCAAGGAGCGCTCCATTCATCCCCGGCGCCAGGCCAATCATAGTTGGCGCCCCACAGTGTAGCGTTCCAGTTCAGGTCGGGCATCAATCGCTCCGGGTTGAGAAAAGCCGTGAATGCAAGCTCTTGGAAGTCTCGGCTGATGAGGCAGTAGCGCCTGCTGCGCCGGTGTGAGTCAAGCCGGCTTCGACTGTCTCGACGCGGTTGAAAGCATCGGAGGGGAAGGAGGCCTCAAGAGGCGTCGCCGCCGTTTCAAACGCCCGCCAGGCGGCGCCCAGGCGGATGGAATCCGCCAGATCCTGGGCGATGGAAGGGTGGCTGCTCATGCGTTGCCGCAACCCGGAGCAGGCGCACAGGATCGCCGAGGCCTGACGCACCTCCGCGTTTTCGGAGCGCGCTCCGATAGCCTCCAGGGTGGCGTAGCGCCATTCGCCGTCGGCGCTCTCATGGATCATGGTCCAACGTTCGGCGGCGCTGAGCTGCGCGCCCAGCGCGACCCATGCCTCGTCAGGGCCGCGCGAACGATAGTGGCCTGCAACGGTCGGCAAGCCATGCTGTGCGTAAAGCCGCAATGCGCTCTTCTCGATCGCCTGGAGCAGGCCTTCGAGGTCTTCGCCGCCCGCCGCCTGCTCCATCCGCTGCATATCGTCACGAAGCGAAGGGAGAGGCGAGGCGCGGGGTCGGAACATGACCTAGTCGAGGTTCAGGGTGCTGGTGACCGAGACGTCGTAGACCACGCGGGTGATGCTCTGCACGAACTCGAAGAATTTGCGCATTTCAGCTGCGCCCGCACGGGGGGCGTAGATGATGTCGTCCGGCTCGATCTGGAAGTTGCTGGCGATGAAGAAGCCTTCGCCTTCGTTCAGGTTCAGGCGATAGACCACCGGCACGCCGCGTGACGTCGCCGGCTGCTGGATGCCCAGGGCTTGGGCCGTTTCCGGCCGCTCGAAGCGGAAGATCAGCACCGACTTGGCGTCGGCCAGGTTGGAATCGAGGCCGCCGACGCCGCTGAGGGCCTCGGCCAGGGTCAGCGGGCCGGGCGGCAGTTCGCTGCGCGCCACGGCGTTGAAGGCGCCGAAGGAGCTGAAGCGACGCGGCTTGTAGACCAGGTTCACCTGATCGCCGCGCTGCAGGCGGACGTTCTCGTTGAACTCGGTCGTGACAACCGACATGGGGGCCGTATAGGTGCGCCCTTGGCGTTGGATCTGGACGTTGACGTCGTAGATCGAACGCGCCGAACCGCCGGCGGCGGCGATGACGTCCAGGATGCGGTCGTGATTGGCCGACAGGGGCTGGCGGCCGGGGGTCCGCACCTCGCCCAGCACGGTCACGGCGTTGGAGGCGTTGCCCGCGACGGTGACGATCACCTGGGGATTGGCGACCTTGCCGATCAGGGCGCGGCGCACGGCGGCCGAGGCCTGGGCCGGGGTCAGTCCCTCGACCCGCACGTCGCCGGCGAAGGGCACGGGCACCGCGCCGTTGCGGTTCACCACGAGCGGAGGAAGGGTTTGGTTGCCCGCGGCCGTGGTGGCGCTGGCGCTGATGTTGCCGAAGAGGCCGCCGCCCGGCTCGAAGATGCTGACAGCCAGGGTGTCGCCCACGCCGATCACGTCGGATGGGGCGTCGCTGGAGGCCAGGGCCAGGCTGCTGAACGACGGCGGCGGCGCGGCTTTCATGCGCTCGCTCAGTTCGAAGTCCAGATTGATCAGGGCGTAGTCGCCCGCCCGCTCAGGCGAGGCGGCGCCCTCCACCACATTGCGGCCAGACGGTCCGTCGCGCGGCAGGGTGGAGCAGCCCGCGAGCAGGGCGACGATGATCAGGCTGGCGGCGGTTCTGGTCATGGTGACTCTGTGCAGTTTGATCAGATGCTTACCCGCACGGCGTCGACACCGCCAGAGGGCGGCAGCACCTGCTGTTCAATCACCTGGAAATGTCGGTCCCAGGTGGGGGCGGAATAGGGCGGGGCGATCGGCGGCGTGCGCGTCCAGTCTTCGAGCGCGGCCAGCCAGCCCAGACCGTCCAGCGGGTCGATCAGCCGGGCGTGCGGCACCAGTTCGCGGTGCGCGGCGATGTCCGAGGCGATCAGGGGGACGCCCATGGAGCTGGCTTCGACCGCGGGCAGGTCGAAGCCCTCGACGGAGGAGGGGGCGACCACGGCGCGCGCGCCGCGCATCAGGGCGGACAGGGCGCAATCCGGAAGGTTCTCGGCCTGGTGGACCAGGCCCTGCAGGTTGGGCGAGCGCTGCAGCAGGTCCAGCACCGCTTCGTTCTCCCACCCGTAGCGGCCGACCAGGACCAGGCGGGGCGCCTCGGCGCCCATCCTTTCCTGAAGACGACGCCAGACGGTCAGCAGGAAGGCGAGGTTCTTGCGCGCTTCGATCGTGCCGACGTGGATGAAATAGGGGTGGGCGGCGCCGACCACGACGCTGCCGTTCAAGGTCCGCTCCAGGCCCAGGTGGGCGACGTCCACCGGCGGCGTCGCCAGGCCCGAACGACCGGCGAAGGCGTGCAGCTCATCGGCGGTGTGCTGCGAGTTGACGATGATGCGCGAGGCGTGGCGCAGCACATTGACCACCCGGCGCTCATGCTTGGCGCGGTCGCCGGGGCGACAGAATTCGGGATGGGTGATGGGGATCAGGTCGTGCACCATGAGCACGCGCTCAATGCCCCCTGCGTTCAGGGAGGTCAGGATGTCTGGCGTGTTCAGGCTGGTGTGGCCGACATTCAGATAGGCGCGCGCGGCCGGCGGCGCCTTGACGCTGCGGGTGCGGAAATACTGCTTCCAGGCCCGGTGCTTGATGCGTTTGGGCGGCGCTTCCTCGTCGGGGACGTGGCCGATGACGGAGGCGCCGTTGTCACGCGAGCGCAGGGCGGCGAACAGGCGCTGGGCGTCGGGGCTGAGGTCGTGGACGGCGCCAGGCCCGCTCCAGCGCGCCCGCAGTTCGGCGAGCCGGTCGCGGAACCACTCATTATCGACGCGCGCCAGCTGATCGTGGCGCGCCCGGACCGGCACCATCCGATAGACAGGGTGTTCGATCAGCCATTCGGCGTAGGCCAGGCAGACGCGATCCACGCCGGTCGGGGCGCTGCGTTCGGTGCGGCTGAGCAGCCGGCTGGCGTCGAACAGAATGTCCTCAGGCATCAGGACACATAGCCCGCCTGCATCAGTTCGGCGATATGGATGATGGCGACGGGGCGGCGGTCGTCGACGACGAACAGATTGCTGATCTTGTTGGCGCTCAACAGGTCGACCACGTCGCTCATGCGGGCGTCCGGTTCGACGGTGATCGGGCTGCGGCTCATGATGTCCTCGGCGCGCAGGACTGAGATGTCGTGAGCGAAGGCGCGGCGCACGTCGCCGTCGGTGATGATGCCTGCCAGGGCGCCGTCGGCGGCCAGGACGGCGACCGCGCCCTTGCGACCTTCAGTGATCGCCGAGACGACGGCGCCGAAGCCGGCGTCCAGCGGCACGCTGGCCGGAGCGGCGGCGTTGTCGCCCATCCATTCGCGCACGGTCTGCAGGCTCATGCCCAGGGCGCCGCCGGGGTGGTGCAGGCCGAAGTCTTCCCGGGTGAAGCCGCGTCGGTCCATCAGCACCATGGCCAGGGCGTCGCCCATGGCCAGGGACATCAGCGTCGAGGTCGTCGGCGCCAGGCCGTTGGGGCAGGCCTCGGCCACCTTGGGCATGGTCAGGCAGACGGCGGAATGGCGGCCCAGGAAGCTCTGCGGCCGCTGGGTGACGCCGATCACCGGAATGTCGTTGCGCGCACAGAAGATCAGCGGGTCGCGCAGTTCGCGGCTTTCGCCCGAGTTGGACAACGCCAGCAGGGTGGTGTCGGGGCGCAGCATCCCCAGGTCGCCGTGACTCATCTCGGCCGGGTGGACGAAGAAGGAGTTGGTTCCGGTCGAGGCCAAGGTCGCGGCGATCTTGCCGCCGATGTGGCCCGACTTGCCCATGCCCGTCACCACGACATAGCCGGGCCGCGACAGGATGATGTCCGCCGCCCGCGCGATCGAGGAATCCAGCGAACGTTCCAGCGCTTCGAGAGCTTCTATGTTCAGACGCACGACTTCGCGCGCTCGATCAGACATGGCCGCGAGTTGTTCAGGAGAGGAAGGAACGGAAAAAGCAGTCATGACGGCTCCAGGCGCCGGGGCCGCTTCTGCGGCTCTTCGTAGCGCAGTGGCAAATGCCTCATTCGAGAGTTCGGCACAATGGCGTCGCAGCGGGTGAATGAACGATGAATAGCGACAACCATTATGGTCGTCATGCGTTGCCATATGTTCCACGCACAGAAAGAACCTTGAAACGCATGTCTTTTGCACAGGGGTTTGCGCGCCCCGCACTGCCTGCGCCGCCGATCCGTCTGAGCGGAGCGGCGCTTTTCCTAGATCTGGACGGGGTTCTGGCCCCGCTGGCGCCGACGCCGGACGCCGTCGGGCCGGAGCCGCGCCGCACCCGCACCGTCGATCGGCTGACCCCCGCACTGGGCGTCCGGGTCGCGCGGGCCAGCGGCCGCACCCCGGCCGACACCGACCGTATGCTCGACGAGGCGGCGCGCGCGGGCTCGGGCGTGC
>DJDA01000006.1 GCA_002430835.1 Brevundimonas sp. UBA5936 | reverse complement strand
CGCCCGCCGCCACCAGCGGCAGGACCGCCAGGGTGGTCAGGATCAGATACAGCGGAAAGATCCAGCGCGCGCGGCGCACCTGGGCCGGGTCGCCGCCCTCGACGAAGGCGACGTGAAACTGACGCGGCAGGCAGAAGATGGCCAGGGTCGCCACCAGGGTGATGGCCATGAAGCGGGCGTCGATATGCGGCCACGTTCCCAACTGGCCCAGGCTGTCGGTCACGGCCTGACGCGACGGCGAGGCGGCCAGCAGGACGACGGCGAAGACGGCCACCGCCAGAAGGGCGGCCAGCTTGACGATGGACTCGATGCCGATGGCCTGGATCAGGCCGCGATTGTGCTCGGTCAGGTCGGGCCGTCGCGCGCCGAACAGGATGGCGAACCCGGCCAGCACCGCCGCCATGACCAGGACGGTCAGGCTCTCGGACCCGGCGACGGGGGTGCCCGCCGTAATCATCTCGCCCGCCATCGACAGCGACTTGAGCTGAAGGGCGATGTAGGGGACCGAGCCCAGGATGGCGACGCCCGCCACCGCCGCGCCTAGCGCTGGGCTCTTGCCGTAGCGCGACGAGATGAAGTCGGCCATCGAGCCGACGTTCTCGCGCCGGGCGGCCGAGGCGATGCGCCGCCACAGCGGCAGCAGCAGGGTCAGCCCCAGGATCGGCCCAACGTAGATGGGCAGATACTCCCACCCGTCGCGCGCGGCCGTGCCCACCGCCCCGTAATAGGTCCACGACGTGCAGTAGATGGCCAGCGACAGGGCGTAGAGCGACGGCCCCAGCATCCCGCGCCGCGCCTTGATCTGCGGCCGCTCGTACCACCAGGCGATGCCGAACAGGGCGGCCATGTAGAAGGCCGTCAGGGCCAGGGTGGCGAGGCTGAACATGGGCGTCATCTGGGCCGGGCGCGCTCACGCGGGCAAGTGAAAAAGAGGGCGGCCAGGCCGAAGCCGGACCGCCCGCAGGTTGGCGAAAGTCAGTTGTTGCGAAGCCGCTCGATCAGTCGTGGATATCCACGTCCTTGCCTTCCTTCACGAAGAGGACGCCGACGATCAGGGTCAGCACGGCGATGGCGATGGGGTACCAGAGGCCGTAGTAGATATTGCCCGTGGCCGCGACCATCGCAAACGCAGTGGTCGGCAGGAAGCCGCCGAACCAGCCGTTGCCGATGTGGTAGGGCAGCGACATGGAGGTGTAGCGCACCTTGGTCGGGAACATCTCGACCAGGGCGGCGGCGATCGGCCCGTAGACCATGGTCACATAGAGGACCAGCAGGAACAGGATGCCGATCACCATGGGCTTGTTGACCAGGGCGCTGTCGGCCTTGGCCGGATAACCGGCCTGGGTCAGGGCGGCGGTCAGGCCGGCGTCCCAGGTCTTCTTCTGGGCGTCGAAGTCGGCCTTGGGCATGACCTTGCCGTTGAAGCTCTCGACCACCTGGTCGCCGATGCGCACCTGGGCCACGGTTCCGGCCGGGGCGGCTTCGTTGACATAGGTGACGCCGGCCTTGGCCAGGTGGGTCTTGGCGAGGTCGCACGAGCTGTTGAAGACGGTCTTGCCCACCGGGTCGAACTGGAAGTGGCAGTCGGCCGGATCGGCGTAGACCGTCACCGGCGACTCCGCCACGGCGGCGGCCAGGCGCGGGTTGGCGGCGCCGGTCAGGGCGTTGAACAGCGGGAAATAGGTCAGGGCGGCCAGCAGGCAGCCGACCAGGATGATCGGCTTGCGCCCGATCTTGTCCGACAGCCAGCCGAAAAAGATGAAGAAGGGCGTCGCCAGCGCCAGGGCGGCGGCGATCAGGATGTTGGCCAGGGCGGGGTCGACCTTCAGCGTCTTCTCGAGGAAGAACAGGGCGTAGAACTGGCCCGTGTACCAGACCACGGCCTGACCGGCCGCCAGGCCGAACAGGGCGATCAGCACCAGCTTCAAGTTCGGCCACTTCATGAAGCTGTCCTTCAGGGGCGTGGTCGAGCCCTTGCCTTCGGCCTTCATGCGCTTGAACGCCGGGCTTTCCGACAGTTTCAGGCGGATCCACAAGGACACGCCCAGCAGCAGGATCGAGACCAGGAACGGAATGCGCCAGCCCCATTCGACGAAAGCTTCCTCGCCCAGGGCGAAGCGCACGCCCAGGATCACCATCAGGCTGAGCAGCAGACCCACGGTGGCGGTGATCTGGATGAAGGAGGTGTAGAAGCCGCGCTTGCCGTGCGGGGCGTGCTCGGCGACGTAGGTGGCGGCGCCGCCGTATTCGCCGCCCAGCGCCAGGCCCTGAATCAGGCGCATCAGCACCAGGATGATCGGGGCGGCGATGCCGATGGCCGCATAGGGCGGCAACAGGCCGACCACGAAGGTCGAGATGCCCATCAGCAGCATGGTCACCAGGAAGGTGTTCTTGCGCCCCCACAGGTCGCCCATGCGGCCGAAGACGATGGCCCCGAACGGGCGCACCGCAAAGCCGGCGGCGAAGGCCATCAGGGCGAAGATGAAGCCGGTGGTTTCGTTCACGCCCGAGAAGAACTGGGCGGAGATGATCGCGGCCAGCGAGCCGTAAAGATAGAAGTCGTACCATTCGATGACGGTGCCGACGGAGGAGGCGAGAATCACCAGCCGGTCGTTCTTGTCGACCGTGTGCTCGCCGCCGTCCGCCGCACCCATGGTGCGGTCGGTCATGGGCAGTCCCTTCCTATGCGGCCGCGATGCGCGGCGCGTTTCCCTCGCGCCCGGCGTGCTTTGCGCCGAGCGTCGGAAGGGAGAGTGACAGCAGGAACGGTGGTTTGCGCAGAGCGACCTTGGTCGAATAATGGCCGCCCTCTTCCTATCGATTGAAGGAAGTCAGAGCTCCAGCGACTGGGCCAAGATCACCGCCTGGGTCCGGTTCTGCACCCCCAGCTTGCGGAAGACGCTGGTCAGGTGCGCCTTGATGGTGGCCTCGGTCACGCCCAGATCGAAGGCGATCTGCTTGTTCAGCCGCCCGACCTTCAGCCCCTCCAGAATGCGCAGCTGCGACGGCGTCAGGCTGGCGATGCGGGCCTGAAGATCGACCTCTTCCTCGCCCGCCGCCTCGACCTCGGGCGCCCAGGTCTCGCCTTCGAGGATGACCCGGATGGCCTCGACCATGGTCGGCAGGGCCGCCGACTTGGGAATGAAGCCCGCCGCCCCCAGCGCCAGGGCGCGGCGGATGGTCGGCGCCTCCTCGCTGGCCGAGACGACGGCGACCGGAACGGCCGGATGATCGGCGCGGATCAGGGTCAGGCCCGTCATGCCGTCCACGTCCGACAGCTTCAGGTCCAGCAGCAGCAAATCGACCGGCGCCGCGCCCAGGGCGGTCTGCGCCTCGGCCAGGCTGGCGCATTCGACGATCTGGGCGCCTTCGGACGCCTTTTCGACAGCCGACTTCAGCGCCGCCCGAAACAGGGGGTGGTCGTCGGCGACGACGATGCGATCCATGAGTGTCCTTCCCACGCGCGGTTCTTGTTTCGTCGGCCGCGTCGCGACGACACCATGCCGCGCCTCGACTTTGGTCGAAACTAGACGAATGGCTAATGGCCGCAAACCCGGAGCGCGCGGAATGCTGCCGTCCTGAGGCCTGCGACAGACAGGCCCGGAACAACGGTCTGGGAGGACCACGCATGGGAAGCTGCCGTTTGTTCGGCGGCGTGGCTGCGGCCGCGCTGCTGCTCGCGCCCGGCGCCGCACTGGCTCAAGACGCCAGCGCCGCTCTGGAAGCCCGCATCGCCCAGCTCGAAGCCGAGCTGAACAGTCTTAAGTCCGAAGTCGCCGCCGCCCGAACGCAGCAGGCCTCACAGGCCCAGGACATCATCCGCCTGGAGACGCGGCCGGCGCCCGCGCCGACGCCGGTCTCCGCCCCGGCGGCGCCTTCGGACGGCTTCCGCATCGGCGACCACACGGTGAAGTTCGGCGGCTTCATCAAGGTCGACGCCATGGCCTCCAGCTATTCCGGCGGCGACCCGGCCAACGGCGACCCCTTGCGCGACTACCACCTGCCCGGCGCCATCCCGGTCGGCGGTACGGACGAAGACGTCGCGACCGACTTCAACGCGCGCCAGACCCGCTTCTGGTTGACCACCGACGGCGTCGTGTCCGGACACAAGATCGGCACGCGGCTGGAGATGGACTTCCAGACCCTGCCCGGCTCGGGCGACCAGCGCACGACCAGCGGCTCGAACCCCGCCCTGCGCCGCGCCTTCGTCACCATCGACAACTGGCTGATCGGTCAGGAGTGGACCAACTTCCAGAACACCGCCGTCCTGCCGGAATCGGCGGACTTCGTCGGCGCGGCCGAGGGCACGGTCTTCGCCCGTCAGGCCCAGGTCCGCTATACGCGCGGCCCCTTCTCCATCGCGCTGGAGAACCCCGAGACCACCGTCACCCCCTTCGGCGGCGGCGCCCGCATCATCGCCGACGACAACAGCCTGCCCGACCTGACCGCCCGCTATGCGCTGAGCCGCCCGTGGGGCGACGTGCAGCTGTCCGGCCTGGTGCGTCAGCTGAAGTATCAGAACCCGGCGACCAACATCAATTCCACCGCCACGGGCTGGGGCCTGTCGGCCTCGGCCAAGTTCAAGGTCGGGGCGCAGGACGACATCCGCCTGATGCTGACCGGCGGCGAAGGCATCGGCCGCTATGTCGGGCTGAACTTCTCCAACGACGCGGTGCTGGACGCCTCGGGCGATCTGGAGGCCATCGGCGTGGTCGCGGGCTTCGCCGCCTATCGCCACGTCTGGGCGCCGGGCTGGCGCTCCAGCCTGATCTGGTCGACGCAGAAGGTGGACAACGACACGGCCCTGACCGGGACCGGCGTCAACCGTTCGGCCCAGAGCCTTCACGCCAATCTGATCTGGTCGCCTGTCACGGCGTTTGATGTCGGCGCCGAGGTGATGTTCGCTGATCGCAAACTGGAGTCAGGGCTGGACGGCGACATGACCCGTCTGATCCTGTTCGCCAAATACGGCTTCTGAAGCCGCAAAAGAAAAAGACTGCTGGAGGAAAATCGCGTGTCTGATCCGGAAATCTATCCCGTCCCCGCCGAACTGGCCGCCCGCGCCCACGTGGACCGCGCCGGCTATGAAGCGGCCCGGATGCAGGCGCGCGAGACCCCTGAGGCCTTCTGGGCGGAACAGGCCGAACGTCTCGACTGGATGACCTTCCCGACCAAGATCAAGGACGTCTCCTTCAACAAGGCCGACTTCCGCATCCGCTGGTTCGAGGACGGGGTGCTGAACGCCTCGGTCAACTGCATCGACCGCCACCTGCCCGCCCGCAGGGACGAGGTCGCCATCCTCTGGGAAGGCGACGAGCCGACCGACAGCGAAGCCGTCACCTTCGGCCAGCTTCACGACCGCGTCTGCCGTCTGGCCAATGTGCTGAAGACCAACGGCGTCCAGAAGGGCGACCGCGTCACCATCTATCTGCCGATGATCCCGGAAGCCGCCTACGCCATGCTGGCCTGCGCCCGCATCGGCGCCGTGCATTCGGTCATCTTCGGCGGCTTCTCGCCTGACAGCATCGCCGGGCGGATCGAGGACTGCGAATCTGCGTTCGTCATCACCGCCGACGAGGGCTGCCGCGCCGGCAAGCGCGTGCCGCTGAAGGCCAATGTCGACAAGGCGCTGGAAAAGGTCGCGGGCGTGAAGACCGTCGTGGTCCTTCGCCACACCGGCGCCGAGGTTCCCTTCGTCGAGGGCCGCGATCTGGACTGGGGCGTCGAGACGGACAAGGCCTCGCCCGACTGCGCGCCCGAGCCGATGAACGCCGAAGATCCGCTGTTCATCCTCTACACCTCCGGCTCGACCGGAAAGCCCAAGGGCGTGCTGCACACCACCGGCGGCTATCTGTTCTGGGCCAGCTATACGCACGAGCTGGTGTTCGACTATCGCCCCGGCGAGGTCTTCTGGTGCACCGCCGACGTGGGCTGGGTCACGGGCCACACCTATGTCGTCTACGGCGCCCTGGCCAATGCGGCGACCAGCCTGATGTTCGAGGGCGTGCCCAACTATCCCACCGTCAGTCGCTTCTGGGAGGTGGTGGACAAGCATCAGGTCAACATCTTCTACACCGCCCCCACGGCCCTGCGCGCCCTGATGCGCGAGGGCGACGCCCCGGTTAAGGCCTCCAGCCGCAAGTCCCTGCGCCTGCTGGGCACCGTCGGCGAGCCGATCAACCCCGAGGCCTGGCGCTGGTATCATGAAGTCGTCGGCGAAGGCCGCCTGCCCATCGTCGACACCTGGTGGCAGACCGAGACGGGCGGCGCCCTGATCTCGCCCCTGCCGGGCGCCACGGACCTGAAGCCCGGCTCGGCGACCAAGCCCCTGCCCGGCGTCGAGCTTGAAATCGTGGACGCCGAGGGCGGCGTGCTGGACGGCGCGACCGAGGGCAATCTGTGCATCACCGACAGCTGGCCGGGCCAGATGCGCACCGTCTATGGCGACGACCAGCGCTTCTTCGACACCTATTTCTCGACCTATCCAGGCAAGTATTTCACCGGCGACGGCTGCCGCCGCGACGAAGACGGCTACTACTGGATCACCGGCCGGGTCGATGACGTCATCAACGTCTCGGGCCACCGCATGGGCACCGCCGAGGTCGAGAGCGCGCTGGTCCTGCACGACGACGTGGCCGAGGCCGCCGTCGTCGGCTTCCCCCACGACATCAAGGGTCAGGGCATCTACGCCTATGTCACCCTGAACAAGGGGGTCGAGGCGACCGAAGACCTGCGCAAGGCCCTGATCGCCCAGGTCCGCGAGGAGATCGGCCCCATCGCCGCCCCCGACGTGATCCAGTGGGCGCCGGGCCTGCCCAAGACTCGCTCGGGCAAGATCATGCGGCGGATTCTGAGGAAGATCGCCGAGAACGAACTGGGCGCCTTGGGCGACACCTCGACGCTGGCCGATCCGTCGGTGGTGGACGATCTGGTGAAGAACCGGGCGGCGTAGGCCTTCCACCCGCTCATCCCGGCGGACGCCGGGATCCAGTGAGGGCGACGCGCGCCTCGCCAACCGGCACGGTCGCGTCCTTGGCCAAAGCACTGGGCCCCGGCGTCCGCCGGGGTGAGCGGGTGCATCATTCAGCTCCCCCCGAAGAGGCGGTCTCGGACGGCGCAAGCTGGACGGGGCCGCCCGCCTCGGCTTCAGTGGCGGGCATGAGCGGAACCCTCGACGGCCTGACCATCATCGAAATCGGCGGCATCGGCCCCGCCCCCTTCTGCGGCATGATGCTGGCCGATCACGGGGCGGAGGTGGTGCTGGTCCACCGTCCCGGCGCCGCGCCCGACCCGCGCGATCCCCTGAACCGCAGCCGCGCCCGTCTGGTCGAGGCCGACCTGAAGACGCCCGAAGGCGCCGCCCTGATCCGCGATCTGGCGCGCACCGCCGACGGCCTGATCGAGGGTTTCCGTCCCGGCGTGATGGAGCGTCTCGGCCTCGGCCCCGACGCGCTTCTGGCCGACAATCCGCGCCTCGTCTACGGCCGCATGACCGGCTGGGGTCAGGACGGGCCGCTGGCCTCGGCGCCGGGCCACGACATCGACTACATCGCCGTCTCTGGCGCGCTTCACGCCTTCGGCCGGGCGGGCGAGAAGCCGACCCCGCCGATCAACATGGTCGGCGATTTCGGCGGCGGGGGCATGCTGCTAGCCTTCGGCATGGTGGCGGGCCTGCTCAAGGCCCAGCGCACCGGACGCGGCGACGTCATCGACTGCGCCATGACCGACGGCTCTTCCCTGTTGATGAGCATGATCTGGGGCTTCCGCCAGGCCCTGCCCGCGCCCCTGCCGCCCAATCTGACGTGGCGCGACGAGCGCGGCGTCAACCTGCTCGACACCGGCGCGCCGTTCTACGAGGTCTATGAAACGTCGGACGGCAAATACCTCGCCGTCGGCGCCATCGAACCGGCCTTCTACATCGCCCTGATGCGGCTGACGGGACTGGGCGGCGATCCCGACTTCGCCATGCCGTTCGACCCGGCCCAGTGGCCCATGCTGAAGGACAAGCTGGCCGCCGTCTTCCGCACCCGCACCCGCGACGACTGGTGCAATGATCCGGACGCGCAAGGAGCCTGCGTCGCCCCCGTCCTGTCCATGACCGAGGCGCCCGACCACCCGCACAACCGCGCCCGCGAGGCCTTCGTCACCGCGCAGGGCGTGATGCAGCCCGCGCCTGCGCCCCGGTTCCGGGACAGCCCGGCGCGGCGGCCGGAATAGAAGGCAGGTCACGAAATCCCCGCTCACCCCGGCGGACGCCGGGGCCCCGTGCTTTGGCCTCAAACGCGCGGCATGAACACCAGGCCTCGTGCGCGCTGCCCTCACTGGATCCCGGCGTCCGCCGAGATGAGCGGGAGTAAGGTCACCCCCCGTCCGTCCACACCGTCTTGTACAGATCAAACCGGCGGTCCCGCAGGTTCCGCACCGTCCCCTGCGCCTTGGCCCAGGCCAGGTCGGACAGATCCAGGTCCGCCACCGTCACCGTCTCGACGTTCTCGCTGGCCTCGGCCGCCACCCCGTCGCGCGCGAACGGAAAGTCGCACGGCGTCAGGATGCACGACTGCGCATACTGGATGTCCATGTTCTCGACGTTCGGCAGGTTGCCGACATTGCCCGACAGCACGACGTAGCACTGGTTCTCGATCGCCCGCGCCTGCGAGCAGTAGCGCACCCGCAGATACCCCTGCCGGTTGTCGGTGCAGAAGGGGGTGAACAGGATGCGCGCCCCCTCGTCCGCCAGACGCCGCGCCAGTTCGGGGAACTCAGAATCGTAGCAGATCATCACCCCGATCGGCCCGCAGTCGGTGGGGATGGCGTGGACGCGGTCGCCGCCCTTGATGTTCCACCAGTGGCGCTCGTTCGGGGTCGGGTGGATCTTCTCCTGCTCATGCACCGAACCGTCGCGCAGGAAGACATACGCAACATTTTGGATCTCGCCGTCCTCGGTCCGCGTCGGGTGCGAGCCGCCGATGATGTTGACGTTGTAGCCGACCGCCAGCTCGCGCATCGCCTCGACGAAGCGCGGCGTATAGCGGGTCAGGGCCTCGATCGATTCCGCCGGGGTCAGCTTCTTCGTCTCCAGCGACAGCAGCTGAAGCGTGAACAGCTCGGGGAAGACCACGAAGTCGGCGCGATAGTCCGACACCACGTCGACGAAATATTCGACATTGTCCATGAACTCGCCAAAGCTCTCGACCTTGCGCATCTGCAGCTGAACGGTGGCGACGCGCACCGTCTCCTTGACCGCAAAGGCCGCCCCCTTGCCCGTCGCCTCGACATAGTAGGGATTGCGCCAGACCCAGCGCGCCGCATGGCCCAACGACGCCTTGTCCGACGGCAGATAGTTCAGCAGCACCCCCGCCGGCTCGAACCCCGAACGCTGGTGAAAGGCCATGATCGGATCCTTCACCTTGCGGTCCCGCACCGCCTCGACATAGGCGTTCGGGTCCGGATAGGCGGCCCGGCGGCGCGCCAGCCCCGGCATCCGGCCGCCGAAGACGATCCCCTTCAGGTTCTGCGCCTCGCACAGGTCGCGACGCGCGTCGTACAGGCGCTGGCCGATGCGCAGACGGCGTCGGGCGGGGTCGACGCAGACCTCCATGCCGTACAGCCACGCGCCCGCCGGATCGTGGCGCGCGCCATAGCCGCCGCCGGTGATCTGGTCCCAGCTGTGCGGCCCCATGGCCGACGCCTCGTCGATGCGGAAGCTGGCGGCGTAGCCGACGATCTCGCCCTCGAACTCGACCACGAACTGCCCGTCGGGATAGGTGGCGATCTGGCCGCGCAGCATCCCCGGCGTATAGGGCGGCATGTCCTTGTAGACCCGCGCCACCAGGGCGTTGATCCCGGCGACATCGCCCATGCGGGCGTTGCGGATGGTCAGAACGGCGGGCTTGGCCGGCTCGGCGGGCGGGACGGTTTGGGCGGTCTGAAGATCAGTCATCCCGTCCTAACGCGCGAGCTTGGCTGTTGGATCATTTTCATCGCCTTGGACCCGCGCGGCGATGGGCGCACAATGGCGTCATGTCCGGCATGACGCAGGAAATCGAACTCAAGTTCCGGCTCGGCCCCGGCGCCGCCGCGCGCCTGGCCGCCCACCCCGCCCTGGCGGGCGAGGACAGCGTGCAGACCCTGCGCTCCGTCTATTTCGACACGCCCGACCAGGTGTTGCGCCGCGCGGGCTGGGGCCTGCGGGTGCGCGCGACCGGACGCGGCTTCGTCCAGACGCTGAAGGGCCAGACCGGCGGCGACGTCCTCAACCGCGCCGAATGGGAGACGCCGGTCTCCAGCGAGGCCCTGGACTGGCAGGCCGTAAAGACGACGCCCGCCGCCGTCCTGCTGAAGGGCCGCCGCCGCGACCTGTCGCCCCGCTTCGCCAGCACGGTGCGTCGCCGCGCCCGTCTGGTCGCCTTCGACGGAGCCGTGATCGAGGCCGCCTATGATGAGGGCGAACTGTCGGCGGGCGGCCACGTCGAACCCTTGCGCGAACTCGAACTGGAGCTGAAGGACGGTCCGCCCCAGGCCCTGTTCGCCCTGGCCCGGCGCCTGTCGGCCGACATCGCCCTGGTCCCCCTGTTCGAGAGCAAGGCCGAGCGCGGCTGGCGCCTGGCCGAAGGGTTGGAGCGCGCGCCCCGCACCGCCCGTGCCGATCCCCTGCCCCGCGCCTTGAGCGCCGAAGCGG
>DJDA01000005.1 GCA_002430835.1 Brevundimonas sp. UBA5936 | reverse complement strand
TGGGCCAAGGCGCATGGCCCGCTGCGCTCCTTCGGACGCATCAAGTCGCGGCCGATCAAGGCGAAGCAGGCGGCCCTGTTCGACACCTTGATGCCGCGCATAGCCGTGCCGGACCCGGCCAAGGGGCCGATCGATCCTCAAGCCCTGATGCCGGGCGCGAAAGCCGCCTGGCTGGAGATCGGCTTCGGCGGCGGCGAGCATCTGGCGGCCCAGGCGGCGCGTCATCCTGAAGCGGTGATGATCGGCTGCGAGCCCTTCCTCAACGGCGTCGCCTCGGCCCTGCGTCACGTCGAGGAAGGCGGGCTTGAGAACGTGCGCCTGCACGCCGACGACGCCCGCGCGGTGATGGCGGCCCTGCCGGACGCCTCGCTGGACCGGGTGATGATCCTGTTCCCCGACCCCTGGCACAAGGCGCGCCACAACAAGCGCCGCTTCCTGCAGGACGAGACGGCGGTGGAGATCGCCCGCCTGCTGAAACCGGGCGGCAAGGTGCGCTTCGTCACCGACTGGCTGGACTACGCCGACTGGGCGCTGGAGCGTCTGGCGCGCACGCCGGGCCTGACGCGCCTTGAGACGGGCGCCGACTGGTTCGCTCCGCCCGAAGACCATGTCGTCACCCGCTATGAGGAAAAGAAGCTGGGCGACACCGATCCGATCTTCCTGGAATTCGAACGCCTGGCCTGACGCTACGACGCAGGAACTTCTGCGAACGGCGGTTTTCCTTGTGTTTACCTGAAGCCGTCACCCTGCTCCGACAGTCAGGGGATATGGTCTATGGGTAGTTTGACGATCAGCGGGCGGGTGAACCTGCTTTCAGTGCTGGCGGTGGCCGGGCTTCTGCTGGTCACGGGCCTGTCGTTGATGAAACTTGACGGCGTGTTGCGCGACGAGATCGCCGACCGCACCCGAAAGACCGTCGAGGTGGCCCATAGCGCCGTCGCCCACTATCAGGCCCAGGAGCAGCTGGGCGTCATGACCCGCGCCCAGGCCCAGGCCGCCGCCCTGTCGACCCTGCGCGCCCTGCGCTACGGCCAGGACGACTATTTCTGGGTCAACGACATGCAGCCGCGCATGGTGATGCACCCCTTCAGCCCGCAACTGGAAGGGGAGGATCTGAACGCCAAGACCGACGCCGACGGCGTCTTCATGTTCCGTGAAATGACCGAGGTCGCCCGGCGCGACGGCGCGGGCTTTGTCAACTACCGCTGGGCCAAGCCGGGCCAGCAGGAGCCGGCGCCCAAGGTGTCCTATGTCCAGGCCTTCAAGCCGTGGGGCTGGGTGATCGGTTCGGGCGTCTATACGGATCAGGTCGTCGCTACCGTAGGGCGGGCGGCCCTGGCCCTGGGCGGAATGGCGCTCGCCGTGGCGGCCGCCATGGGCGTCGCCGGATGGTTCCTGGGACGATCGGTCGCGCAGCCGGTGGTGGCCCTGGCCGCACGGATGAAGCGCCTGGCGGACGGTGACAGGACGACAGCCATTCCGGGCCTGGCGCGGCGTGACGAGATCGGGCGGATGGCCGGCGCCCTTGAGGTGTTCCGCGACGCCGCCATCGCCAATGACCGCCTGGAGGCCGAAGCTGCGGCCCAGCGTCAGGCGGCCGAAGAGGATCGCATCCGCATCGAGGCCGAAAAGGCCCGGGCCGCCGAGGAGGATCGCATCGCCATCACCGCCCTGGGCCAGGGCCTGAACGCCATGGCGTCGGGCGACCTGACCCACCGCATGACCGCGTCGGTGGCCCCTAAGGCGGAGCAGCTGAAGGTCGATTTCAACGCCGCCATCACGCAGTTGGAAAGCGCCATGGTTGCGGTCGTGGCCAATGTCGCGGCCATCCGCTCGGGCTCGAGCGAGATTTCTCAGGCCTCGGACGACCTGTCGCGCCGCACCGAACAGCAGGCCGCCAGCCTGGAGGAAACCGCGGCGGCTCTGGATCAGATCACCGCCACGGTGAACCGGACCGCCGACGGCGCCCGTCAGGCCTCGGGCGTGGCGCATTCGGCGCGCGACGACGCCGAGGGCAGCGGTCAGGTGGTTCGCGACGCGGTGGAGGCCATGAGCCTGATCGAGGCGTCGTCCAACCAGATCGGCGACATCATCGGGGTGATCGACGAGATCGCCTTCCAGACCAACCTTCTGGCGCTGAACGCGGGCGTCGAGGCGGCGCGCGCGGGCGACGCCGGCCGGGGCTTCGCGGTGGTGGCCTCCGAAGTGCGCGCTCTGGCCCAGCGTTCGGCCGAGGCGGCCAAGGAGATCAAGGCCTTGATCTCGGCCTCCAGCCAGCAGGTCGGCGCGGGGGTGGCCCTGGTCGGGCAGACGGGCGAGGCCCTGCAGCGCATCGTCGGCCGCGTGGCCGAAATCGATGGCCTGGTCGCGGAGATCTCGGCCTCGGCCCAGGAGCAGGCGACGGGCCTGCAGCAGGTCAACGCCGCCGTGAACCAGATGGATCAGGTGACGCAGCAGAATGCGGCCATGGTCGAGGAATCGACCGCCGCCAGCCACTCGCTGGCCCAGGAGGCTGACGTCCTGGCCGCCTCGGTGGCGCGTTTCCGCATCGGAGGGGCTGTCGCGGCCGAGCCTGCGCCTGAGCCCGCGCCGGCGCCCCGGACCGTCGCCGTGCTGAAGACCCTCGGTCGCGGCGGCGCCGCCGCTCAGCTGCAAGAAGTCGGGGACGACTGGCAGGAGTTCTGATCGGGCGACCTGATTGTCATGGGATGACGGCGGGGGCTGACACGGCCCCCGCTTTCGCCTATATGACCGCTCACATCGTTAGACCGACGTCCAACGGCGTCGTATCAAGCGGCGGCCCGGACGGACCGTCGCTTTTGTTTTTGGAGTAGCCGCTTGCGGGCCAAGACCGCCGAAGACCGTGCTCTGCTTGAGCTGATCGACCCCGTGGCCGAGAGCCTGGGGCTGGCGGTCGTGCGCGTGCGCCTGATGGGCGGCACCCTGCGTCGTCGCCTGCAGATCATGGCCGAGCGCAATCTCGATCACGACATCTCGGTCGAGGAATGCGCCCGCCTGTCGCGCGCCGTGTCCGAGGTGCTGGACGCCGCCGATCCGATCTCGGGCGAATATCTGCTGGAAGTCTCCTCGCCCGGCATCGACCGGCCGCTGACGCGCCTGATCGACTTCGACCTGTTCGAAGGTCTGGAAGCCCGTCTTGAAACCGACCGCATGGTCGAGGGCCGCAAGCGCTTCAAGGGCATTGTCGCCGGGGTCGAGGGCGAGAACGTCGCCATCGACCTGGACGGCGAGGACGAGACCGCCCTGATCCCCTTCGCCTGGCTGGCCGACGCCAAGCTGGTGCTGACCGACGAATTGCTGAAACGCGGCGCGGCCCTGCGCGCGGCGCGCGGCGAACCCGAAGACGACGGCCTGCCCGAGGGCGCGCCGGATGCTGAACAATCCTCCGCTGAACAATCCAACTCCGACTCCACTAAGGACGACGCCTGATGGCCGTGACCGGAATCTCCGCCAACCGCCTGGAACTGCTCTCCATCGCTGACGCCGTCGCGCGCGAGAAGAACATCGACCGGGAGATCGTCATCGAGGCGATCGAGGAAGCGATCCAGAAGGGCGCCAAGTCGCGCTATGGCGCGCACCACGACATCCGCGCCAAGATCGACCACAAGACCGGCGAGCTGAGCCTGACCCGTCACGTCACCATCGTCGGCGACGACTGGCAGCCGGAAGACGAGCTGGAAGAGTTCAACGACAGCGCCATGGTGCGCCTGCGCGACGCGCTGAAGCGCGACGCCGAGGCCGAGGTCGGCAAGGAATACGTCGAGATCCTGCCGCCGTTCGAGTTCGGCCGCGTCCAGACCCAGATGGCCCGCCAGGTCGTGACCGGAAAGGTCCGCGAGGCCGAGCGCGCCAACCAGTACGAAGAGTTCAAGGATCGCGTCGGCGAGATCGTCAACGGCACGGTCAAGCGCGTCGAATACGGCAACACCATCGTCGACCTGGGCCGCGGCGAAGGCATCATGCGCCGCGACCAGTCGATCCCGCGCGAAGTGTTCAACGTCGGCGACCGCGTCCGCACCTACATCTATGACGTGCGCCCCGAGGCCAAGGGCCCGCAGGTCATGCTGTCGCGCGCCCACCCGGGCTTCATGGCCAAGCTGTTCGCCCAGGAAGTGCCGGAAGTCTACGACGGCGTGATCGAGATCCGCGCCGCCGCCCGCGACGCCGGTTCGCGCGCCAAGATGGCCGTCCTGTCGAACGACTCTTCGATCGATCCCGTCGGCGCCTGCGTCGGCATGCGCGGCTCGCGCGTTCAGGCGGTCGTCGCCGAACTGCAGGGCGAGAAGATCGACATCATCCAGTGGAACGACGACGAGCCGACCTTCATCGTCAACGCCCTGGCCCCGGCCGAGGTGGCCAAGGTGGTGCTGGACGAAGAAGCCGACCGCGTCGAGGTCGTGGTGCCGGACGAGCAGCTGTCGCTGGCCATCGGCCGTCGCGGCCAGAACGTCCGCCTGGCCTCGCAGCTGACCGGCTGGCAGATCGACATCATCACCGAGTCTCAGGACTCCGAGCGCCGCCAGCGCGAGTTCGCCGAGCGCACCGCCCTGTTCCAGGAAGCCCTGGACGTGGACGAGACGATCGCCCAGCTGCTGGTCACCGAAGGCTTCGCCACGGTCGAGGATCTGGCCTTCGTCGAGCCCTATGAGATCTCCGAGATCGAAGGCTTCGACGAGGACACGGCTGAAGAGCTGCAGACCCGCGCCCGCGAACACCTGGACCGTCAGGCGGCCGAGCTGGACGCCAAGCGCGTGGCCCTGGGCGTCGAGGACGGCGTGCTGGAAGTGCCGGGCGTGACCGCCGCCATCGCCGTCGCCCTGGGCGAAGGCGGGGTGAAGACGGTCGAGGATCTGGCCGATCTGGCCACCGACGAAATCCGCGGCGGCTATGAAGTGCGCGGCGGCGAGCGCGTGAAGGTTCCGGGCGTGCTGGAAACCTTCAACCTGAGCCAGGAAGACGCCGAAATGCTGATCCTGCAGGCGCGCGTGGCCGCCGGCTGGATCGACGCTTCGGAACTGCCTCAGCCGGAATACGTCGAGGAAGAGACGCTGGAAGGCGACGTCGAGTTCGACGGCGAAGGCCAGGAAGACGCCCAGGCTGATGAAGCCGACGCTGACGCTGATGCAGAGGTCGTCGCTGACGACCTCGACGATCAGTCCCGCGACATGTGATGGGAGCCGCAGCTGTCCATGAGGTCGTCCGAGACGTTGATCGATAGGGATCGTCAGGACTTGGCGTCACGCCAGGTTCTCGATGAATCTCGCCTGATCCGTTTTGTCGGCGGCCCGGACGGCGCGGTGGCGCCCGATCTGGGGCGTAAGCTTCCGGGGCGCGGCCTGTGGGTCGCGGCCGACCGCGCCTCGCTTGAGGCGGCGATCAAGAAGAACCTGTTCGCGCGGGCGGCCAAGGCGCCGCTGAAACCCGCCGCGGACCTGCCTGATCTGGTTGAAAGCCTGCTGGTTCGGCGCTGTCTGGACCAGCTGGGTCTTGCCCGGCGCGAAGGCGTGCTTATCTCTGGGTTCGAGAAATGCGCTGCGGCGATCCGCAGCGGCCGCGCCGCATGGCTGATCGAGGCCGCCGACGNNGGGCGCGGCAAGCTTCTGGCCCTCTCCAGACACGCCTCGCCCGCCCCCGAAATCTGCGGGGCTTTCAGCGCGGACGATTTGAGTTTGGCCCTTGGGCTGGAAAATGCGATACACGCCGTCCTGCTGCGAGGCGGGCGGGCTGACCGTTGGACCCAGGAGGTTCAGCGGTTGGCGGGATTTCGACCTCTCTGTCCCCAGAGCTGGAACCGGGCGGGGCCCGAACACGGCGCAGAGGACGACCGGAGCGCGGCTCCGGAAGGAGAGCCTTAGGGTTTGAGCGGCGGCGGGCCTGTTTCCGAAACAACGGAGGCGGGGCCGCATTCTGCTATGGGTGATTGAGAGACGAAGGCGGAATTCTCCGCCCTGAGTAAAGCGACCGGATGAGCGACGAAAACAACAATTCCAACGACGGCAAGACTCCTGCCAACACGCCTTCGCAAACGGGGCCGCGCGCGCCGTTGAGCCTGAAGCCGCGTGCGGCGGGTTCGGTCTCGACCGGCACGGTGAAACAGAGCTTCAGCCACGGCCGTTCCAAGACCGTCGTCGTCGAGACCAAGCGCCGCGCCGGCCCGCAGGGCGGACATCAGCGTCCGCAGGGCTTCGACGTCGCGCGTCCGCGCCCCGAAGGCGGTGCGCCGCGTTCGGCCACGCT
>DJDA01000144.1 GCA_002430835.1 Brevundimonas sp. UBA5936 | reverse complement strand
GGTCAGCAAGAACGACGCGCGCGGCGCGCGCCTGCTGGCCAGCGCGGGCGAGAACGCCGCTTCCTTTTCGGCGGCGGGCGGGGCGGCGGGCGGCTCCATGTCGCTGACGCGCTATGCATCCGAACTGTCGGGCGAGATCGGCAGTCGGGCCGCCATGGCCAAGAACAACGCCGTCAGCGCCGCGGCCCTGGCCAAGGAGGCGACGGCGCGCCGCGTCTCGGTCGAAGGGGTCAACCTGGACGAGGAACTGGTGCTGATGACCACCTATCAGCAAGCCTTTAACGCCTCGGCCCGCATGGTTCAGGCGGCCAAGGACATGTACGACATCCTGCTGGGAATGGTGCGATGACCCGCGTTTCGACCTACGGAAACTATCAGTCGGCCCTGCTTGACCTGATGTCGGCCCAGTCGCGCATGGCTGACGCCCAGCAGAAGGTGAACACCAAGAAGAACGCCACGGACCTGGTCGGTTTCGGCCGAGGCTCCGAGACGGTCAGCGCGCTGATGACCAGCCAGACCCGCATCCAGACCTTCATCGACACCAACAAGACCGTCACGGCTCGGCTGGA
This sequence comes from Brevundimonas sp. UBA5936, assembly GCA_002430835.1. Lineage (GTDB taxonomy): Bacteria > Pseudomonadota > Alphaproteobacteria > Caulobacterales > Caulobacteraceae > Brevundimonas. Next base: position 10,793 of record DJDA01000144.1, on the reverse strand, counting down.
GACCCAGGATCTGGCGATGGATCGGGTCGCAGACGCCTCGACGGCGGCGCGTCAGGCCATCGCCGACGCCATCGCCGCCGGGCGGATGGACACCCTGATGGGGACGCTGAACAGTCTGTTCATGGAGGCTCAGGACGGGCTGAACATGAAGCATCAGGGCAAGTATCTGTTCGGCGGCGGGGTCACTGATCGCGCGCCGGTGGACCTGCCCGACATTCCCGGTCAGCCTGGGGCCAGCATGATGGCCAAGCTGGCGGCCTTGCCCGATGAGAGCGCGGCCTTCCACAACGACCAGCTGAAGCAGTCGTCCTGGCTGGACGAGAACGTCTCGATGGACACGGGCTTCCTGGCCGACGCCATGGGCTCGGAGCTGTTCGCCATCTTCCGCGACATCCAGCTGGAGCATCAGACGACGCCGCTGGACGGCAAGATGACGGACGCTCAGAAGGCCTTTCTGACCACTCAGATGGGTCGCTTCGAGGCGGCGGCGAAGGGGATGGTGGAGTTGCAGGCCGCCAACGGCGGGATGCAGAACCGCGTCGACCGCCTGCTGGAATCCCAGGAGGCGCGCAAGATTTCGATCGACACCATCCTGTCCGGCAAGACCGACGCCAACATGGCCGAAGCCGTCACCGAACTGGAGCTGGCGCAGATCTCCCTGCAGGCCTCGGCCCAAGTGGTCAGCCAGCTTCGCCAGGTCTCCCTGCTCGACTATCTGCGCTAGGTCGTTTCCCGAGGTTGCGTTCGGCGCGGCCCGCTGAACGAAAATGGCTGGTCGACGTTCTGAAAGCTGCGCCGTGACGGGCGGGCCTTGTGTGTGTCGAGCAACGCCGGAAGAGATCGGGAGTCATCAGTCGTTGACACAGCGCGAAAAGCAGAGCTTTAAGCGGCCTATGCGTGCGGGCGGGCCTGTGTCAGTGTCGGATTCATGAATCGGGCGGACTTCCAGATTGATGAAAGCCAGGACGGCCAGACGCGCTTGCGGTTGGCCGGCGACTGGTCGACCGTCGCCGTCGGTCGGATGGGTGATCGGCTGAAGGCCGAGCTGGACGGTCGATCCGTGACCGCGCTGGACCTGGACGACCTGGGCCGTTTCGATACCGCTGGCGCCCTGGCCGTGGCCCAGGCAATGAGCCGGCCCATCCCGGAATCCGCCTGGTCGACGCGACCCGAAGCCGGGCGCCTGTATCGCATGGTGGCCAAGCTGGACTGCATGACGGCCGAGCCGCCGCGCCGCTCGGCCCCCATGACGCGCGGCTTCGCCAAGGTCGGGCGCGGGGTCTATGATTTCGGCGCTGAGGCCATGCTGTCCCTGGCCTTCCTGGGCCGTTTGATGGCGGCGGTGCTGACCACGCTGAAGCACCCCGGCCGCATCCGCTGGGCCGCCTGGTTCAGCCAGGCGGAACGCACCGGCCTTGACGCCATTCCGATCGTGGTGGTGACCAACTTCTTCATCGGCGCTGTGGTGGCCTTCATCGGCGTGGACCTGCTGACCCAGTTCGGGGCGGGGGTCTTCACGGTGCAGCTGATCGGCGTCGCCGTCTTCCGTGAGTTCGCCGTGGTCATCACCGCCGTGCTGCTGGCGGGCCGTTCAGCCTCGTCCTTCGCCGCCGAGATCGGCTCGATGCGCATGACGCAGGAGGTGGACGCCATGCGAGTGATGGGCGTCGATCCCTTTCAGGCCCTGGTGATCCCGCGTCTGGCGGCGCTGCTGGTCATGCTGCCGCTGCTGACCTTCCTAGCCATGGTGGGGGGGCTGCTGGGCGGCGTCCTGGTGTCATGGAGCCAGTTGAACCTGGGGCCGGCCTTCTTCTTCCAGCGGCTGGTCGAGGACGGCTATATGCCGACCCACATGATGGTCGGTCTGATAAAGGCGCCGGTCTTCGCCCTGGTGGTCGCGGCCATCGGCTGCCGCCAGGGCATGTCGGTGGCGGGCGACGTCGAAAGCCTGGGGCGCCGGGTGACGGCGGCGGTGGTGCAGGCCATCTTCGCCATCATCCTGCTGGACGCCGTCTTCGCCCTGATCTTCATCGAGCTGAAAATATGACGGCCGAGACGCGCAAACCGGACGACCGCGAGGCCGTCATCCAGGTGCGGGGCCTGCTCAGCCAGTTCGGCGAGCGGGTGATCCATCAGGATCTGGATCTGGACGTGATGCGCGGCGAGGTGCTGGGCGTCGTCGGCGGGTCGGGCACCGGCAAGACCGTGCTGCTGAACTCCATCATCGGCCTGAAGGAGCCGGAAGGCGGCGAGGTTAGCCTGTTCGGGCAGGACCGCAGCGCCATGACCAAGCAGGAAGCGGCCGCCGTCGAGCGTCGCACCGGCGTGCTGTTCCAGCAGGGTGCGCTGTTCTCGTCGCTGACGGTGCTGGACAATGTGGCCTCGCCCCTGGTCGAGCACACCGATCTGTCCAGGACGACCATCCGGGAGCTGGCCGAGATGAAGGTGGCCATGGTGGGTCTCAAGCCCGAGGCCCTTTATCTGAAGCCGGCCGAGCTGTCGGGCGGGATGCGTAAGCGCGTCGGCCTGGCCCGCGCCCTGGCGCTGGACCCCGAACTGGTCTTTCTGGACGAGCCGACGGCCGGGCTGGACCCGATCGGGGCGGCGGCGTTCGACGATCTGATCCGCCAGTTGTCGGAGGATCTGGGGCTGACGGTCTTCATGATCACCCACGATCTCGACAGCCTTTACGCCATCTGCGACCAGGTGGCCGTGCTGGCGGACAAGCATGTGGTGGCCAAGGCGCCGGTCGCCGAGCTGGAACGCTCGGACCACCCCTGGATCAAGGAATACTTCCTGGGGCCGCGCGGACGCGCCGCCCATAAGAGCGCGGCCTGAGGAGGACGCGAAACGATGGAAAGAGACGCTCATTACGCCGCTGTCGGCATCGCCACCGTCGCCCTGCTGGTGGCGCTGGCCGTGTTCACCATCTGGCTGGCCCGGCTGCAGTTCAACAAGGAGTACGACGTCTATGACATCGTCTTCTACGGCCCGGTGCGCGGCCTTTCCGAAGGCGGCGAAGTTCACTTCAACGGCATCCGTGTCGGCGAGGTAACGAACCTGAACCTGGACCCCAAGAAGGGCGATCAGGTCATCGCCCGCGTGCGCCTGAACGGCACGACGCCGGTGCGCGTGGCTTCGCGCGCCCAGTTGGAGCCGCAGGGCATCACCGGCCTGACCTACATCCAGATCACCGCCGGAGAGCCGTCCAGCCCGCTGCTCAAGGACCAGTATCCCGACCACGTGGTGCCGGTGATCGAGAGCCAGCCCAGCCCGCTGGCCGAATTGCTCAGCGGCTCGGGCACGGTGCTGGCCCAGACGGTCGACGCGCTGAACCGCATCAACCGGGTCCTGTCCGACGACAACATCCGCAGCTTCTCATCCAGCGTGAAGAATGTCGAAGCCATGACCGCCGAGCTGGAAGCCCGCAAGGGCATGTTCCAGCAGCTGGAAGAGACGATCATCAAGGCCAACGCCGCCGTCGGCGAATATCAGCAGCTGGGCGCCTCGACCCGCCAGCTGGTCGAGACGGACGGCAAACAGGCCATCGCTAACATCAACAAGGCGACGCAGGAGGCGCAGGCCGCCATCGCCTCGATCAACCGTTCGGCCTCCGGGCTTGAGGGGCCGCTGGGCGACTTCGGCTCGCAGACGGTGCCGCAGCTGAACGACACCATCCGTCAGCTGGATCAGGCGACGCGCTCGCTGCAGTCGCTCATTGACAACGTGCGCGACAGTCCGCGTGAGTTCATCGCCAAGGCGCCGTCCAAGGAAATCGAGGTGCAGCCGTGATCCGTTCCACACTGATGATTGCGGGGGCGTCGGTCGCCCTGTCCGGTTGCGCTTTGCTGTCGTCGCCGGACCCGGTTCAGCTGTATCGTTTCGGGGGCGCCTCGGCCTATGCCGGAACGGGCGCGACCTCGGCCTGCCCGGATGTCCATGTCTCCATGCGCCGGGTGGACTTCCCCGAAGCGGCGCGCGGCGACCGCATTCTGGCCGTGACGGGGACCGAGGCGGCCTATATCAAGGGCGCGCGCTGGGTGTCTCCGGCCGAGACTCTGTTTGAGGAAGCCCTGCGCAACGCCTTCCTGGACGGCGGGACGTGCACCGTGCTGAGCAGCGGTCCGCTGACGCGCGACGGCCTGTTGCTGAGCGTGGACGTGCGCCGGTTCGAGGCGTCCTACGTCGCGCCGGGCGCCGTGCCGGATGCGACCATCGTCGTGCTGCTGCGTCTGGTCCGGCCGGGCGATCGTTCGATCGTGGCCGAGGACCGCATCACGGTCAGCGAGAGCGCAGGCGTGAACCGCCAGTCGGCCATCGTCGCCGCCTTTGACCGCGCCACGGCCGAGACCAGCCGTCAGATCGTCCTCTGGACGGATCAGCAGGGCTTTCAGGCGATGCGGGACTAAATTCCTTCTCCCAGAGGGGAGAAGGAAGACATGAAAAACCCCGGCGGCCTCGCTGTCGCCGGGGTTTGTGTTTTTACAGAGGGGCGAGGGCGGTTTAGCCCACGCCCGCCGCCACCGTGTAGTCGGCCTCGGTCTTGGCCGCGACCTCGTCCAGCGTGACGCCCTCGGCCAGTTCGATCAGCTCCAGCCCCGAACCGTCCGGCTTGACGTCGAAGGTCGCCAGATCGGTGATGATGCGGCTGACCACGCCCGTTCCGGTCAGCGGCAGGGTGCAGGCCTTCAGCACCTTGGACTGGCCGTGTTTGTTGGCGTGCTCCATGACCACGACCACGCGCTTGACGCCCGCGACCAGGTCCATGGCCCCGCCCATGCCCTTCACCAGCTTGCCGGGGATCATCCAGTTGGCGATGTCGCCGTTCTGGGCCACTTCCATCGCGCCGAGGATCGACAGGTTGATGTGGCCGCCCCGGATCATGGCGAAGCTGTCCGAGGAGCTGAAATAGCTGCTCTCGGGGATCTCGGTGATCGTCTGCTTGCCGGCGTTGATCAGATCGGGGTCTTCCTCGCCCTCATAGGGGAAGGGGCCCATGCCCAGCATGCCGTTTTCCGATTGCAGGGTCACGACCATGCCTTCGGGGATGTAGTTGGCGACCAGGGTCGGGATACCGATGCCCAGGTTCACATAGAAGCCGTCTTGCAGCTCTTTCGCGGCGCGTTCAGCCAGTTGTTCGCGAGTACGGGCCATGGTTACGCTCCCTTCTGACGGACGGTGCGCTGTTCGATGCGCTTTTCGGACACGGTCTGGATCAGGCGGTCGACATAGACGCCCGGCGTGTGGATGTGGTCGGGGTCCAGTGAGCCGACGGGGACGATCTCTTCCACCTCGACCAGCGTGACCTTGCCCGCCGTCGCCATCATCGGGTTGAAGTTGCGGGCCGTCTTGCGGAACACGAGGTTGCCGCGCTCATCGGCCTTCCACGCCTTGACGATGGACAGGTCGGCGACCAGCCCCGTCTCCATGACGTATTTGCGGCCGTCGAAGTCGCGCACTTCCTTGCCTTGGGCGACCAGTGTGCCGACGCCGGTGGCGGTGAAGAAGGCCGGGATGCCCGCGCCGCCCGCGCGGATGCGCTCGGCCAGGGTGCCCTGCGGGTTGAACTCCAGTTGCAGCTCGCCGGCCAGGTACTGGCGTTCGAACTCCTTGTTTTCGCCGACGTAGGACGAGATCATTTTCGCGATCTGGCGCGTCTCCAGCAGCTGGCCCAGGCCGAAGCCGTCCACGCCCGCATTGTTGGAGATGACGGTCAGACCCTTCACGCCCGTGTCGCGCAGGCCCGCGATCAGGTTCTCGGGAATGCCGCACAGGCCGAAGCCGCCGGACATGACGGTCATGCCGTCGAATGTCAGCCCCTCCAGCGCGGACTTCACGTCAGCGTAAATCTTGCCCATCGGACTCCCTTTTTCACCAACTGATGAATATCGTGGTCTCCTCCGTCCTTAAAGCGGGCCGGGAAGTGGAGCAAGCGGCAAGCGCGACGCAGGGGAAGGCATGGCGCCACAAGCCTGACGGTTGACCCTGGATCGCGGGGGTCTCACACTTAGCGCCACATAAGACTCGTCTCAGTGGGGAAAATCCATGCGCCATCGTCTGCTGCGGGCCGCCTTGCCCGCCCTGGTGCTCGCCGCCGCCGTTCCAGCCCTAGCCCTGCCGGTCGCAGCGGTCGCCCAGGACGCCGCGCCGACCTATCAGCAGCCGCCGGCGCCGATCGCCCAGATCCTGGACGCCAAGCCCAATCCGGACGTCAGCGTCAGCCCGGATCGCAAGACCCTGCTGCTGACCGACCGCTCCAACCTGCCGGCCATCGCCGAACTGGCCGAGCCGATGTTGCGGCTGGCGGGCTATCGCATCAATCCCAAGAACAACGGCCCGGCCAACAGCCGCGTCTCCTGGTTGACGGGGCTCAGATTCCAGGCGGTCGACGGCGGGCCTGCGCGCCCGGTGACGGGCCTGCCCGCCAATGCGCGCCTGACCAATGTCAGTTGGGCGCCCAACGGCCAGGCCGTGGCCTTCCTGGTCAATGCGCCCAACGGGCTGGAGCTTTGGACCGCCGATGTGGCGCAGGCCAAGGCGCGCAAGCTGAACGGGCCGATGGTCAATGCGGCGACGGGGTCGGGCTTCTCCTGGCTGTCGGACTCCTCGGGCCTGCTGGTTCTGGCGATTCCGGCCGGGCGCGGCCTGGCGCCCAACGTCGACCATCCGCCCGAAGGCCCGATCATCACCGAGACGGGCGGCCGCGCCGCCCCGGTGCGGACCTATCAAGATCTGCTGTCCAACGTGGGTGACGAGGTCCTGTTCGACTACTACTTCACCAGCCAGCCGACCGTGGTGTCGCTGAACGGCCGCGCGCGCTCGGTGGGCCAGCCGGGGGTTATCCTGGGCGTCTCGACCTCGCCTGACGGGCGCTACATCCTGCAGACCCGGGTCAAGAAGCCCTATTCCTACGTCGTGCCGGCCAGCCTGTTCCCCTCGGACGTCATCGTCACCGACATGAACGGGCGTCAGGTGCACCGCGTGGCCGATCTGCCGCTGCGTGATAACGTGCCGACGCCGTTCGACGCCGTGGCGCCGGGTCCGCGCGCGGTCCAGTGGCGGGCCGACGCCGACGCCACCCTGGTCTGGGCCGAGGCTCAGGACGGCGGCGATCCGCGCAACGCCGCCGAGGTGCGCGACCGCGTCTTCATGCTGCGCGCGCCCTTTAATGACCGGGTGCAGACCCTGGCCGACCTGAAGGAACGCTACGCCGGAACGACGTGGGGCCGGGACGACGCCGCCATCGTCAACAGCCGCTGGTTCAACACCCGGCACGAGACGCGCACCCTGGTCGATCCGTCGAACCCCGGCGCGGGCCGCGTCCTGGTCGATCGCAACTATCAGGATCGCTACAACGATCCGGGCTCGGTCGTGACCGAGCCGAACGCGCGCGGCCGTTCGGTCATGCGCTTCAACGCCGACGGCTCCAAGGTCTTCGTCGAGGGGAATGGGGCGACACGCGAAGGCGCCTATCCCTTCCTCGACCTGATGGACCTGAATACGGGCGAGACGGAGCGCGTCTGGCGCTCGGCCCAGGGCGAGTATGAAAGCGTCGTGGGCGTGCTGGACGAGGCGGGCCGCAAGCTGGTCACCTATCGCGAAAGCCGCACCGATCCGGCCAATCTGCGCGTGCGTGATCTGGACGGCGGCGTCACCCAACTGACGAACTTCCCCGATCCGGCGCCGCAACTGGCCGGGGCCACCCGCCAACTGATCACCTACACCCGCGACGACGGGGTGGAGCTGTCGGGGACGCTGTATCTGCCCGCCGGTTACGACAAGGATCGCGACGGCCCGCTGCCGCTGCTGATGTGGGCCTATCCGGCCGAGTTCACCGACGCCGCTGTCGCCGGTCAGGTCGTGGACACCGACAACCGCTTCGTGCGTCCGTCGGGATCGAGCCACCTGTTCCTGCTGACCCAGGGCTACGCCATCCTGGACAACCCGACGATGCCGATCATCGGCCGCGACGGGGCCGAGCCGAACGACACCTACATCGAGCAGCTGTCCGCCAGCGCCAAGGCCGCGGTCGACGCCGTGGTGGCTCTGGGCGTGGCGGAACGGGAGCGGATCGCCGTCGGCGGGCACAGCTACGGCGCCTTCATGACGGCGAACCTGCTGGCGCACACCGACCTGTTCAAGACCGGCATCGCGCGCTCTGGTGCCTATAATCGCACCCTGACGCCGTTCGGTTTCCAGGCCGAGCAGCGGTCCTACTGGGAGGCGACCGAGACCTATAACGCCATGTCGCCCTTCACCTACGCCAACAAGGTGAATGAGCCGATCCTGCTGATTCACGGCGAGGCGGATGCTAACTCCGGCACCTTCCCGATCCAGACGGAACGCTTCTACGCCGCGCTGAAGGGCAATGGGGCGACGGCGCGCTATGTCGTCCTGCCCAAGGAGGACCACGGCTATCGCGCGCGGGAATCGGTCGGTCACACCCTGTATGAGATGTCGTCCTGGCTGGATCGCTGGATAAAGCCAACGACGGCGGCTTCTCAGGAGTAGTCAGCGATCCCACTCCGGCGTCTCGCCATAGAGGCCGGACAGGAAGTCGATGAAGGCGCGGACGCGGGTTTCGGCCCGCGCCCGGCCTGCCGTCAGGGCGAAGATCGCCACATCCGACGATCCGGCATACTGCGGCAGCACCACCTTCAGCCGCCCGTCGCGCAGTTCGTCGCCGACGTCCCAGGTCGAGCGCAGGGCCACCCCGCCGCCTGCCAGCGCCAGTTCGCGCGCCACTTCGCTTGAGTTGGTCCGCACCCGGCTGCGGGCGCGGAAGACGACAGGACCTTCGGGACCCTCCAGCCGCCAGGTCGACTGGTTCTCGGCCGCCAGCTGGGCGTGGCGGCGCAGGTCGTCCAACGTCTGCGGCGCGCCGTGCTCGGCCAGATAGGCGGGCGAGGCGCACAGCACCCGCCGGTTCGGCGCCAGCCGGTGCATCAGCGGGTTTTCCGCCTCATAGCTCCCGATCCGCACCGCCACGTCCACGTCCTCGGCCATCAGGTCCACGAAGGCGTCGGTCAGGTTCAGCTCTAGCGTCAGACGCGGCTGCGCCTCCAGAAATGGGGCCAGCAATGGCGCCAGCCGCCGCCGCCCGAACGAGGTCGGCGCCGAGACACGCAGAAGGCCGCGCGCCTGGGTGGTGCGGCGCGACACCACGGCCTCCAGGTCCTCGACCCCCTCCAGCAGTTGCGCCGCGCGGTCATAGACCAGCCGCCCCGCCTCGGTCGGGGCCAGACGGCGCGAGGTCCGCTCGATGAGCCGCACCCCCAGCCGGTCCTCCAGCCGCGCCAGCCGCCGCGAGGCCACGGCGGGCGACAGGTCCAGCCGACGCGCCGCGGCGGACAGGCTGCCTTCTTCCAGGGCGCGGACGAAGATTTCATACTCGGCCAGCATGATGGGCTCTCATCGTTGCAGATCTAGCAAAGATAGGCCTCATTCTGCGCCGTGGATAGCGGCGGCCATTCGGGCCTAGTCTTCAGCCTGAAGGAGACCGCCATGTTCGACGCCCCCAACACCCCCGCCGACGCCTATGTCCGTCACGGTAGCCTAAAGGTCGCGGTCGAACTGGACGCCTTCGTGCGTGAGCAGGCGGCGCCGGGTTCCGGCGTGAGCGCCGACGCCTTCTGGGCAGGGGTTGAGGGGCTGCTGGCCCGCTTCGGGCGTCGCAACCGCGAGCTGCTGGAGCATCGCGACGAACTGCAGCGCAAGCTGGACGACTGGCACCGCGCCTATCCGGGCCAGCCGGATCAGGCGGTCTATCAGGCCTATCTGCGCGAGATCGGCTACCTCGAGCCCAAGCGCGAAGAGGTGCAGGCCGAGACCGCCCACGTCGACCCCGAGATCGCCAGCATGGCCGGGCCGCAGCTGGTCGTGCCCCTGACCAACGCGCGCTATCTGCTGAACGCCGCCAATGCGCGTTGGGGCAGCCTGTATGACGCGCTTTACGGCACCGATGCGCTGGGCGAGGCGCCGAAGGCGGGCGGTTATGACGTTGAGCGCGGCGCCCGCGTGATCGCCCGGGCCCGCGCCTTCCTAGATCAGGCGGCGCCGCTCGCTGAGGGAGGTCATGCCGAGGCGGTCAGATATCGCGTCGAGGACGGGCGGTTGGTTGTCGCCCTGTCAGGCGGGCGTGAAACAGGGCTGGCCGATCCGGCCGTCTTCGCCGGTCATGCGGGGGAGGCGGCGGCGCCGTCGGGCGTTCTGCTGCGCCATAACGGCCTGCATCTGGAGATCGTCATCGACCGCGCGCACCGCATCGGCCGCGACGACCCGGCGGGCGTCGCCGATGTCGTGGTCGAGGCGGCCTTGTCGGCGATCGCCGACGCCGAGGACAGCGTCGCCGCCGTCGACGCGGCGGACAAGCGGCTGGTCTACGCCAACTGGTTGGGCCTGATGCGCGGCGATCTTCAGGCCGATTTCGAGAAGGACGGCCGCACGGTCGAGCGGCGCCTGAACCCCGACCGCCTCTATACGGCGCCGGGCGGCTCGTCGTTGGCGCTGAAGGCGCGCAGCCTGATGCTGGTGCGCAACGTCGGCCTGCACCTGACGACCGACGCCGTGCTGGACGCCCACGGGCGCGAGACGCCCGAGCATCTGCTGGACATCGCCATGACCGGCCTGATCGGCCTGCACGACCTGCGCCGTCCGGCCGAGGCGCGCAACAGTCCGGCGGGCTCGGTCTATGTGGTGCGGCCCAAGATGCACGGCTCGGACGAGACAGCCTTCGCCGACGAACTGTTCGGCGCGGTCGAGACCATGCTGGGTCTGCCCGCCCTGACGCTGAA
>DJDA01000146.1 GCA_002430835.1 Brevundimonas sp. UBA5936 | reverse complement strand
CGCGCCGAAGCGGTGCGGTTGATGCGCGCGCCGGACACCCGCGCCGCCCTGGGGGCCGAGCCGCAGGCGGTGCTGACCCTGCGGCCGCTGATGCAGGCGGTCGGCCTGGCGGCCTGACCGCCCTTCGCGCGTCAGTCGAAGATGTCGAAGATGTCCAACCGCTTCTTCTTCTTGCGGTAGTGGTAGTCGTCGTCCCGGCGACGGTCGTGGTCATAGCGGTCGTCGCGAGGACGCGGCGGCTCGCGATAGGTCGGCTGGCTTCCCCAGGGTTGCTGAGGCTGAACGGGGGCTGGCTGCGGGGGCGGGGCGTAGGCGGCGGGCGCGGCGGCGCGCCCTTCGTCGGTCGCCGATTCCATCAGTTTTTCCAGCTCGCCGCGATCCAGCCAGACCCCGCGGCAGGTCGGGCACATGTCGAACTGGACGCCGTGGCGGTCCAGCGTCTGCATGGGCGCATTGTCGTTCGGGCACATCAGCAGGGGCATGACATCCTCTTTCGTCGTTGAATGCGGTCCGACATCACGCCGCCGAAGCGCCGCCAGAGGGGCCCGTCCCGCTACCGCAAAAGAGGTAGGGAGCGCCCGCCCGCGCGACAACGCGCCGCGTCGCCGCAGGCTCTGTTTTCATGCGGTCAGCAGTGCTGGCCCGCCGCCCAGCCCGACGACCAGGCCCACTGGAAGTTGTAGCCGCCCAGCCAGCCGGTGACGTCCGCGACCTCGCCGATGAAGAACAGGCCGGGGACCGCCTTGGCCTCCATCGTCTGCTGGTCCAGGGCGGCGGTGTCGACCCCGCCCAGGGTGACCTCGGCCGTGCGATAGCCTTCCGATCCGACGGGCTTGACCGTCCAGGCGTTGATCCCTTCGGCCAGGGCGCGCAGCTTCTTGTCGCCGACCTCGGCCAGCTTGCCCGACAGGTTTTCGCGCACACAAAGGGCTTCGGCCAGACGACGCGGCACGACGTGGCCGACGGCCGTATGGACCGCCTGCTTGCCGTTTTCGGTCTTGGCGGCCAGAATTTCAGCCGCCGCGTCGCGGTCGGGGGCCAGATCGACGGTGATCGCCTCGCCCTCGCGCCAGTAGGAGCTGATCTGCAGAATCGACGGCCCCGACAGGCCGCGATGGGTGAACAGCAGGCCTTCGCGGAAGACGGTTTCCTTGGTCGGGCGGCCGGCGCCCGCATCCTTGGGCGCCTTGTGCCGCACCACGGCGTCGACCGACACGCCCGCCAGCGGCTTGAGCTGTTCCAGCAGTCCCGGCTCGAACGTCAGAGGAACCAGCGCGGGCCGGGTGTCGGTGACGCGCAGGCCGAAGCGCCGCGCGACCTCATAGCCCCAGCCGGTGGCCCCCATCTTGGGAATGGACTTGCCGCCGGTCGCGACAACCAGCGAGGCCGCCGTCACGCGCGATCCGTCGTCCAGATCGACCTGAAACCGCTCGCCCGCGCGCTCCACCGCCTTGACGCCGAGGCCCAGCGACAGGGTGACGCCCGCCGCTTTCATCTCGTCCGTCAGCATGCGGATGATCTGCTTGGCGCTGTCGTCGCAGAACAGCTGGCCCAGCGTTTTCTCGTGCCAGGCGATCCCGTGGCGATCGACCATCTTGATGAAGTCGTGCTGGGTGAAGCGGCGCAGGGCCGACAGGGCGAAGCGCGGATTCTCGCCCAGGAAGTTGGCGCCGCCGGTCCCCAGATTGGTGAAGTTACAGCGCCCGCCGCCCGAGATGCGGATCTTCTCGCCGGGGGCGCGGGCGTGGTCGATCACGCGCACGCGGCGGCCGCGCTTGCCCGCCTCGATGGCGCACATCATGCCGGCCGCGCCGGCGCCGACGATCAGGACGTCGATGTCTGAAGACTTCATCGCCCCGCCCTAGCAGGAGCAGGCCCGGCCAGGGAAGGGCGCGAAGCGATGGCCTACAGGCCCAGCATGGCCCGATAGGTCGGATGCACCTGATCGGCGTATTCCGGGTGCTTCTTCAGATAGCTGGAGAAGAAGGGGCAGGTCGGCAGGATCAGCAGATCCTTCGCCTTCAGATCGGCCAGGACGTGCTTGGCCATGCGGCTGGCGATGCCGCGCCCTTCCAGCGGGACCGGCACAATGGTCTCGGTGATCAGCCGCCCGCCCGCGACGGGGTTGTAGATGACCACGGCGGTCTCGCCGTCGACGTCCAGCTCGTAGCGTTTGGCCTCTTCGTTGTCGCGGATTTCGGGGTCCAGGCTCATGTCGTCGTCCTTGGTTGGAGATAGGGTTAGTGCGCGTCGTCCCAGTTGCCGGCGGCCTTGGCTTCGACGTCAAGCGGAACGCTCAGGGCCACGGCCGGTTCGGCGGCGGTCTCCATCACGCGGCGAATGATGGCGACGGCGCGCTCGGCCTCTGCCTCGGGGGCTTCGAACACCAGTTCGTCGTGCACCTGCAGCAGCATGCGGGTCTGAAGGCCCGCTTCCGCCAGGGCGCCGGGCATGCGGATCATGGCGCGGCGGATAATGTCGGCGGCGGCGCCCTGGATCGGGGCGTTGATGGCCGCGCGCTCGCCGAACTGGCGCTCGGCGCCCGACTTGGAGTGGATGGCCGGGATGTGGATGCGTCGCCCGAAGACGGTGGTGACGAAGCCCTGCTCCTTCACCAGCGCCTTGGTCCTGTCCATGTACGCGCGGATGCCGGGGAAGCGCTCGAAATAGGTCTTGATGTAGGCCCCGGCCTCGCCCTGTTCGATGCCCAGCTGGGCGGCCAGTCCGAAGGCGCTGATGCCGTAGATGATGCCGAAGTTGATGGCCTTGGCCCGGCGGCGGGTCTCGCTGGGCATGCCCTCGACCGGGACGCCGAACATTTCCGAGGCGGTCGCCGCGTGGATGTCGAGGCCGTTCTTGAAGGCGCGCTTCAGCTCGGGGATGTCGCCGATGTGGGCCAGCAGGCGCAGTTCGATCTGGCTGTAGTCGGCGCTGATCAGCACATGGCCGGGCGAGGCGATGAAGGCCTGACGGATCTGGCGGCCCGTCTCGGTGCGGATCGGTATGTTCTGCAGGTTGGGGTCGGATGAGGCCAGACGCCCCGTCGTCGCCGCCGCCAGCTGATAGGAGGTGTGGACCCGGTTCGTCTGCGGGTCCATGGCCGCGACCAGGGCGTCGGTATAGGTGCCCTTCAGCTTCGACAGCTGACGCCAGTCCAGAATGGTGCGGGGCAGGGGATGGTTCTGGGCCAGATCCTCCAGCACGCTGGCGTCGGTGCCCCACTGGCCGCTGGCGGTCTTCTTGCCGCCGGGCAGGTTCATCTCGCCGAACAGGATCTCGCCGATCTGGCGCGGGCTGCCGACGTTGAACGGGCGGCCGGCCAGTTTGTGCGCCTCTTCCTCCAGCTCGGCCATGCGCTGGCCGAAGGTCGAGGACAGGGAGCGCAGCCGGTCCGGATCGACCCGCACCCCGGCCCGCTCCATGTCGGCCAGGACGGCGGGCATCCCGCGCTCCAGCGTCTCATAGACGCTCGACAGCCCCTCGGCCGCCAGGCGCGGCTTCAGCAGGCGATGCAGGCGCAGGGTCACGTCCGCGTCCTCGGCGGCGTAGCAGACGGCCGATTTCAGCTCGACGTGCTTGAAGCTCTTCTGGCTCTTGCCGGTCCCGGCCACGCTCTTGAACGGGATGGGCTCATGGCCGAGGTGCAGGCGCGCCAGCTCGTCCATGCCGTGGCCGTGCAGACCGCCTTCGAGGACGTAGGAGATCAGCATTACATCGTCGATCGGGGCGACTCGCACGCCGCGCCGCGCCATGACGGCGAGGTCGTATTTGATGTTCTGGCCGACCTTCAGCACCGACGGGTCTTCCAGCAGAGCTTTCAGCCGGGCCAGGGCCGTCGGCTTGTCGATCTGCTGCAGGGGCGGGCGCGCATCGCCGCCGTCGCCGAAGTCCAGCCCGCCGTCGCCGGTCGGCTCGTGCTCATGCGTCAGAGGGATGTAGCAGGCCTCGTTCGGCCCGACCGCCAACGACACCCCGCACAGCCCGGCGTGGGTCGAGGACAGGGCGTCGGTCTCGGTGTCGAAGCCGACCACGCCCGCCGCCTTCGCCCGCGCGATCCAGCGGTCGAGATCTTCCAGCGTCTGCACGCATTCATAGCGGTCGAGGTCGATCGCCTGGGGCTCGGCCGGGGCGGCGACCTCGGTCTGGCCATAGCGCGGGGTGGCGACGGGCGCGCTGATCGGGCGGGCGAAGGCCGAGCCTTCCTTCTGCGGCGCCTTGCCGTCGCCGACGCGGCGGGCCAGCGAACGGAACTCCATCGTCTCCAGGAAGGCCGACAGGGTCTCCGGGTCCGGGTCGCGGATGATGAAGTCGTCGATCGGCTCGGGAATCGGCGCGTCGCAGGTCAGCTTCACCAGTTCGCGCGACAGCCGGATCTGGTCGGCGAAGTTGATCAGGGTCTCGCGGCGTTTGGGCTGTTTGATCTCGCTGGCGCGCGCCAGCAGGGTGTCCAGATCGCCGTATTCATGGATCAGCTGGGCCGCCGTCTTGGGGCCGATGCCGGGGGCGCCCGGCACATTGTCGACGCTGTCGCCGATCAGGGCCTGAACCTCGACCACCTTGTCCGGCGTGACGCCGAACTTCTCGAACACGGCCTCTTCTTCCAGGCGGCGATCCTTCATCGGATCGTACATGACCACGCCGTCGCCGATCAGCTGCATCAGATCCTTGTCGGAGCTGACGATCACGGCCTCGCCGCCCGCGTCGCGCGCCTGACAGGCATAGGTGGCGATCAGGTCGTCGGCTTCATATCCGGCCATCTCGACGCAGTGGACGCCGAAGGCCTTGGTCGCCTCGCGCACCAGCGGGAACTGCGGGACCAGATCTTCGGGCGCCGGGGGGCGGTGGGCCTTGTACTGGTCATAGAGATCGTTGCGGAAGGTCTTCTCCGAATGGTCGAAGACGGCGACCAGGTGCGTCGGCCCGTCCTCGCCCTTCATGTCCTTCAGCAGCTTCCACAGCATGTTGCAGTAGCCTTGCACGGCGCCCACGGGCAGGCCGTCCGACTTGCGCGTCAGCGGCGGCAGGGCGTGATAGGCGCGGAAGATGTAGGCCGAGGCGTCGATCAACCACAGCCTGAGCGGCGGCCCGTCTTGCGTGAGGGGGCGGGCGGGGATTTCGGCGGGCGCGTCGGTCATGGCGCGAACATAGGGGGCCGAAGGCGCGGCGTCATCTGCGGTTCGGCTTTCCTCCCCACTGTGTGGGGAGGGGGACCACGCAGTGGTGGAGGGGCCAAGGACGGCGGAACCAAGAAGCCCCTCCGTCTCGTCGGCGATGCCGCCGATCCACCTCCCCATTGCATGGGGAGGAGAGCCTGCGTTTCTTACGGCTGCCAGCCGCCCGGCGTTTCGGGGATGACGTGTTCGCCCTCGTCCGAGACCTCGCCGCGGGTCTTCTTCACCTCGGCCCAGGCGGCGCGCAGCAGTCCGGTCACGCCCTCGCCCGAGACGCCGGACACCAGATAGGGCCGACGACCGGCGACCGCCTCCAGCTCCGCCGCCTTCTCCTCGCGGGCCTCGGGCGTCAGGGCGTCGATCTTGTTCAGCGCCAGGATCTCGACCTTGTCGGCCAGGCCCTCGCCATAGGCCTCCAGCTCGCCGCGGATGATGCGATAGGCCTCGACCACATCGTCCTGCGTGCCGTCGATCAGGTGGATCAGGCTGGCCGAGCGCTCGACGTGGCCCAGGAAGCGGGTGCCCAGACCTGCGCCCTCGCTGGCGCCTTCGATCAGGCCGGGGATGTCGGCGATGACGAAGCGTTCGGACGGGCTCAGGTCCACCATGCCCAGGTTCGGCGTCAGGGTGGTGAAGGGATAGTCCGCCACCTTGGGGCGCGCGGCCGAGACAGCCGACAGGAAGGTCGACTTGCCCGCATTGGGCAGGCCCGCCAGGCCGATGTCGGCGATCAGCTTCAGTCGCAGCCAGATCCAGCGCTCCTGGCCTTCCTGGCCGGGGTTGGCGTGGCGCGGGGCCTGGTTGACCGGCCCCTTGAAGCGGGTGTTGCCCCAGCCGCCGTTGCCGCCGGACAGCAGCTTCACCTTCAGGCCCGCCTCGTCCAGATCGACGAGCACCGTCTCCTTGTCCTCGTCCAGCACCTGGGTGCCGACGGGGACGCGCAGGACCACGTCCTCGCCCTTGGCGCCGTGCATCTGACGGCCCTGGCCGTGGTTGCCGGTCGCGGCCTTGAAATGCTGCTGATAGCGGAAGTCGATCAGGGTGTTCAGCCCGTCGGCCGACTCGACCCAGACGTCGCCGCCCTTGCCGCCGTCGCCGCCGTCGGGACCGCCGTTGGGAATGAATTTTTCGCGACGGAACGAGACAGAGCCCGCGCCGCCGTTGCCGGAGCGAATATAGATCTTGGCCTGATCGAGGAACTTCATGGGCGCCTTATGGCCCAGAAGCGCGGCGAATTACAGGCGGCCGAAATTCACGGGTGGGATTTCAGCCGCGCGCCCAGACGCCGAAGGGGTCGCGCCAGTCCATGCCCAGCGCCTGGGCCACGGCCGGATGGGTGATCTCGCCCTTCAGCACGTTCAGCCCCTTGGCCAGATGCGGGTCCGCGCGCAGGGCCTCCAACCCGTGGTCGGCAAGGGCCAGGCCGAAAGGCAGGGTGGCGTTGTTCAGGGCTTCCGAACTGGTGCGCGGCACGGCCCCCGGCATATTGCCGACGCAGTAGTGGATGACGTCGTCGACCACATAGGTGGGCTGGTCGTGAGTGGTCGGACGCGAGGTCTCGAAACAGCCGCCCTGGTCGATGGCGACGTCGATCAGGACGCTGCCCTTCTTCATCGACGCCAACTGGTCGCGCCGCACCAGGGTCGGCGCCTCGGCGCCCGGCGTCAGGACGGCGCCGATCACCACATCGGCCTTGGGCAGTTCCTCCTCGATGGCGTGCAGGGAGGAATAGCGGGTGATGACCCGCCCGCCGGTCACTTCGTCGATCTGGCGCATGCGAGGGATGGAGCGCTCCAGCACCACCACCTCGGCGCCCAGGCCCATGGCCATGCGCGCGGCGTTCAACCCCACGACCCCGCCGCCCAGCACCAGCACGCGCGCCGGCGCCACGCCCGGCACGCCGCAGAACAGCAGCCCCATGCCGCCCTTGTGCTTGAGCAGCGTCTCGGCCGCCGAGAAGACGGCGATGCGCCCCGCCACCTCGGACATGGGCGCCAGCAGCGGCAGGCCGCCGTTGCGGTCCGTCACCGTCTCATAGGCCACGGCGGCGCAGCCCGAGGCCAGCAGGGCCTTCGTCTGCTCGGGATCGGGCGCCAGGTGCAGATAGGTGAAGAGGATGTGGCCGTCGTTCAGCAGGGCGAACTCGGTCGGCTGCAGCTCCTTGACCTTCACGATCATGTCGCTGCCGGCGAAGACGGTGCGGGCGTCCGGCGCGATGCGCGCGCCCGCCTTGACGTAGTCGGCGTCGGAAAAGCCTGCTCCGAGACCCGCGCCGGCCTCCATGACGACGGCGTGGCCGTGGGCGACGTATTCGCGCACGGCGGCGGGCGTCAGGCCGACGCGATGTTCATTGGTCTTGATTTCTCGGGGGCAGCCGACGCGCATCTTCTTTTCAAAGTCCTGGCCCTGGCATAGGGCGCGGCGACGCTAAACAAGCCGCCAAGGTCGCGCCAGCGAAAAATAAAACCCCGCCGAGCGATGGTCTCGGCGGGGTCCAGGCGCAGCCTTTTGATCAAAAAGAGATCAGTTCTTGGCGTCGCGGGCCGCGCCTTCGACGGCTTGGCCGGCGGCCTGGGTGTCCTTGCCCACGCCCTGAATGGTGTTGCAGGCGGCGGTGGTCAGGGCGGCGGCGGCGACGGCCAGAATGATGAGTTTGCGCATGAGAGGCTCCTGAGGGTTTCGGGCTTGGCGCCCGTCCCGGAAACAACGCTACGCTTGAGCCTGGGTTCCGCTGAGACGGAAGGCGGCGACCTCGCGCACATGGGCCGGTCCATGGGCTTCGGGCGTGACGAAGGTCAGGCGGGCGATCGAGCCGCCTTCGGGCGCGGGCACGGTTTCGGCCTCGCCGCGCAGCTGTTTGGCGAAGGCGATCATCAGGGTGCGGCCCACCCCCGCCTCGGCGGCGTCGGCGACGCCGGGGCCGTCGTCCTGCACCTCCAGAACGCTGACGTCGCCCTGCACGCGGAAGCGGACCTGAAGGTCGCCGCCGCGCTCGGCGAAGGCGTGTTTCTGGGCGTTGGAGACGGCCTCGACCACCCACAGGGCCAGGGGCGCCAGCTTGTCGGGGTCGATGACCAGGGGATCGGCTTGGATCGTCGTCGTCACCAGGGGGCCGCGCACCGCCTCGCCGGCGATCAACTGGCCGACCAGCTCGCGCAGGAAGGTCTCGGAGTCCGCCTCGCGGACGTGCTCGCTCTGGTAGAGGATGCGGTAGATCAGGGCCAGGGCGGCGATCCTCTGGCGGGTGTCGCCTAGGGCCGCGCGGGCGCTGGGGTCGGTCACCGCCCGTTGCTGCATCGACAGCAGGGAGGAGATGATCTGCAGGTTGTTCTTCACCCGGTGATGGATTTCGCGCATCAGCGCGTCTTTCTCGTCCAGGGCCTCCAGCAGGGCCTTGTCGCGCCGGGTGATGTTGTCGCCCAGGGCGCCGAGGGTGCGGGCCAGGACGCGGATCTCGGCCGGGGCGTGCTCGGCCTGGACCGGGCGGACCGAGAAGCGGCCGCGCGCATAGATGGCGGCCACTCGTTCCAGATAGGCCAGCCAGCGCACCACGATCCGCTCGGACAGCAGCATGACGGCGGCGAAGGTCGCCAGCCAGGCCGCCAGCGGCAACAGCAGGGTGCCGAAGGGGTTCAGTCGCGCCCAGGACAGCAGGCCCGGCGCCGGGGCGGACAGCAGGACGAAGACGTCGCGTCCCGACAAGGGCGCGCCCGCATAGACATGGCGGCGACCGCGCGCGTCCTTGGCTTCGAACAGGGCGGTGTCGCCGCGCTGAGCCTGAGCGGCCCAGGCGGCGATGGCCTGGGGATCGTTGAGCTGGAAGGCCTGGGCGTCGGTCGCGGTCAGCACGCGGCCGGTGGTGTCGATCACCGCCGCCTGAGCGCCGGCGGGCAGGGCGGGGTCGCGAATGTCCGGCTGCAGCGCAGCGAGCGGAAGGATGGCGGCCATCGCCCCCTGGAAGGCGCCCATGGGGCGTTCGGAACGCACCGCGACCAGCAGGGCGTTCTGCTGGCCGGGGGTCCATTCCATGACCACGTCTTCACCGCGTTTCAGCCGCTGGTACCAGGATCTTTCGCGCACCTCGGCGCCCGAGGGCGGGGGAATGGGGCGGGAGGCGCAGACCGGCTCGCCCGTGGCGCTGAAACGCGCCAGACCGGCGATGCTGTCCATCCGCTCGACCAAGGCGGTCAGGCGCGGCTCGCAATAGAAGCCGACGCCCTCGGGGGCAAGGGCCTGCAACAGCACCACGGCGCTGTCGATGTTGTTCTTGGCGTGGGCGGCGCTGCGGTCGGCGGCCAGTTGCAGGTCGATGCGTTGCTCGGCGGCTTGGCGGCGGAAGCCGGCCTCGGTCTGGATCGCAGCCAGCAGCAGGATCGGCAGCAGGGCGATGGCCATGGCCACGCCGAGACGGAAGCGGATTCCCTGCATGCTGGGCCGTCCGAGCTTGCGCCCGAACGTGCGGCCCAGAATCCGGCCCAGAACCCGGCCGACCCGCAGCACGACTATCTCCGCCCGGAGCCGCTCAGCCTGTCGGCGTCGGCCAGGATGGATCGCATCGCGTCCCCGGCGGACTTTCCGTCGCGGGCGTAGCCGCCGCGCTCCAGCGTGGCCTGCAACGCCTTGCGGGCGCGCGACACGCGGCTCTTCACCGTGCCCACGGCGCACTGGCAGATTTCGGCCGCCTCCTCATAGGCGAAGCCGCCGGCGCCGACCAGGATCAGGGCTTCCCTCTGCTCCTCGGGCAGGGTCTGCAGCGCCTGGCGCAGCTCGTCCAGGGCCACGGGCGCCTCGGGATCATCGACGGCGATCAAGGTGCGTTCGGCGGCTTCCTGGTCCAACTGGGTCTGACGCCAGGACCGGCGCTTCTCCGAGTAGAACTGGTTACGCAGGATCATGAAGGTCCAGGCCTTCATGTTCGTGCCCATCTGATAGCTGGCGCGGGCGTCCCAGGCCTTCATCATGGCTTCCTGGGCCAGGTCGTCGGCCGCAGTCGGGTCGCCGGTCAGGGTGCGGGCGAAGGCCCGCAGATGGGGGATCAGGGTGACCAGTTCGGCCTTGAAGGCGCCGTCATCGGCCGACGGGGGCCGGGATGGGGTGCTGGTCACTGTCCCTCCTTGGCGGACGACGCTTGATCGGCGCGTCTGAGGATCTCAAGGAATTCGTCGGGAACAGGCTCGTTCACGACCTCGTCGAACATGTGGCGCAGCTTCACGCCGATCGCCTGCTGGCGCAGACGGACCTCTTCAAGCCCTCGATCGTGCGACGGTGTCCCGTCGGGGTGAGCGGGGGTGTCCTTGGTGTTGATCATTGAGTTTACGGCTGCCGCCCAAGCCAGTTGAAACGCCTGTAGAAGCAGAAAACGCCGCCTCTCGCATACGGTTCCTAACGTCAGGCGTTTTTATGCTCAAGCTTGATGACGGCGCGGGAACCGTGGCCCATGTGATACGTTGAGTCCGTTGGTGCGCCGACTAACGTGCGGCGCGAAGATTGTCGGGGAACGAACCAATATGAGCCTTCTGGCCAGACTTGCGCCTCATCTGCCCTACGTTCGTCGTTACGCTCGGGCGCTGACCGGCGATCAGACGACGGGCGACAACTATGTCCGCGTGGCCCTTGAAGCCCTGGCGGCGGGCGAGCGCCAACTGCCGACAGACATGACCCCGCGCGTGGCCTTGTATCACGTCTTCCACACCATCTGGTCGGCCACGGGCGCCCAGCTTGAGGACGGCGGGACGGCCGAGGGCGACGACGCCGCTCATCGCCTGATGCGGATTTCGCCGCGCTCGCGTCAGGCCTTTCTGCTGACGGCGTTGGAAGGCTTCACGCCGTCCGAGGCGGCTCAGATCCTGGCCGTCGATCCGCGCACGGTCGAGCGTCTGATCGCCGAGGCCCAGTCGGACATCGACGCCGAACTGGCGACGGATGTCCTGATCATCGAGGATGAAGCCATCATCTCGGCCGACATCGAAAGCCTGGTGAAGGAGCTGGGCCACCGCGTCACCGGCACCGCCACCACCCATGACGAGGCTGTGGACGCCGTGTCGCGTCACACGCCGGGTCTGGTTCTGGCCGACATCCAATTGGCCGACGGCTCGTCGGGCATCGATGCGGTCAAGGACATCCTCAAGCGCTTCGACGTGCCGGTCATCTTCATCACCGCCTTCCCCGAGCGGCTGCTGACCGGCGAGCGTCCTGAGCCGACCTTCCTGATCACCAAGCCTTTCCAGCCGGAGACGGTGAAGGCGGCGATCAGCCAGGCGCTGTTCTTCCATCCGTCGCGCCAGAAGCAGGCCGCGTAGGGGCGACGCTATTTCGAAGGGCCCCGAGCGCCGCCTCGGGGCTTTTTCGCGTTTAGGTGGCGTTGTCGGCCAGCGCCGCAGCCGGAGCTTCGGCCGCTGCCTCGACCGGCGCCGGTTCGGAGGCGCCGTCTTGACGTTGGAAGCCCGTGTTGCTGACCGCCCACATGCCGATCAGCAGCACGGCGGCGGCTCCGGCTGAGAGCAGCAGGATGACCAGAGTTCGCCGCCCGCTGCGTCCCTGGCGGACATATTGGGCCTCGACGGCGTGGTGGTCATGAACGGCGTCGGCGGAGTGGGAATGCGGGTCTTGATGGGTCATCGGCTCGCCTCCTTTTGGCGGTCGGGAAACCTCTAGGGCCAACGCCGCCGTCGCTCGGCCGTTCCGTGACGGCCGCACGGCGCCGGGCGGTTGGCGTGCCTTGGAACCGAGTTTCGCGCGCGCCGTTATCCGGTGGTCGAGGGCTATTCCCCCGGATCGGCCTGACCGTCGGTCTTCGCCCTCGCCTCATTCTCGATGATGCGACTCCTAGGCGGATCCTGAACGGGTCCGCCTTCTTTTTTGTCGAAGGCTGGGGCTGTCGCGGTTCGACGCGCTTGCTCTCTCGAGGCGAGGCGCCACTATGGGTTCTGAAAGAAAACGCTTGAGGGAGACGGAAGATGAGCCTGCGCAACAGACAATGGATCCTGCGTCAGCGGCCGCACGGCCTGATCCAGGATGGCGACTTGGAGCTGGTCGAGAGCGTCACGCCCGACCTGAAGGACGGCGAGGTTCTGGTCCGCACCGTCTATCTGTCGATCGATCCGACCAACCGCACCTGGATGAATGATTCCGAAGGCTATCTGCCGCCCGTCGGCCTGGGCGACGTCATGCGCGGCCTGACCCTGGGCGTGGTCGAGCAGTCGCGCGGCGAGCGATACAAGGAAGGCGATCTGGTCATGCCTCTGTCGGGGGCCTGGGCCGACTACGCCGTCGTGCCCGAGGCGGGGCTGCGGCCGGTCCACCGCGCGCCAGGCCTGCCGCTGACGGCCAACCTGTCCGTCTTGGGCATGACCGGCATGACCGCCTATTTCGGCGTCACCGACGTGCTGAAGGCGAAGGCCGGCGAGACCCTGGTCATCTCGGCGGCGGCGGGGGCGGTCGGCTCCATCGCCGGCCAGGTGGCCAAGCAGCGCGGCTGCCGCGTCATCGGCATCGCCGGCGGCGCCGAGAAATGCCGCTGGCTGACCGAGGAACTCGGCTTCGACGCGGCCGTCGACTACAAGAACGAGGACGTGGGCGACGCCCTGGACCGCCTGGCCCCCGACGGAATCGACCTCAATTTCGAGAACGTCGGCGGCGACATCATGATCGCCGTGTGGAACCGGCTGAAGGTGCACGGCCGCATGGCCGTCTGCGGCCTGATCTCGGCCTATAACGCCACGCGGATGCCGCCCTCGCCCAACTTCGCCCGCATCATCACCCACCGCCTGGACGTGAAGGGCTTCCTGGTCCTCGACTACGCCCATCGCGCCAAGGAGATGGTCGCCGAGATGGGGCCGTGGCTGGCCGACGGGAATATCCACTGGAAGGTCCATGTCGATGACGGTCTGGAAGGGGCGGTCGGCTCGCTGAATCGCTTGTTCACGGGCGACCATGACGGCAAGCTGATGGTCAGGGTGTCCGAAGAACCGGCCGCCTGACGGAGGGAAGACCACGCATGACCGAGCCGCTGCACGTCCATTTCGAGGATCTCGAGATCGGTCAGGTCATCCCCCTGGGCGCCTGCGCCGTGGATGCGGCGGCGCTGGATCTGTTCGCGGAACGGTTCCAGCCGGGGTGGGATGTGGCCTACGGCGCGCCCGAGGCCATGGTCTACGCCTTGTGGAGCCGTCTGGCCGCCGACCGCACCAGCGGCTGGGCGGGCGCCAAGACCCTGGCGGTCGACGGCCTGCGTTTCCTGCGCAGTCCCCCGGCGGGCGAGCTTCTGCGCGGCCGTCTGACCATCATGGGCAAGGATCCGGTCGGCGACGAAAAGGGCGTCGTCATCGCTCAGCAGGACTTGCTGGACGAGGCGGGGCGGCTGGTCTTCTCCTGCCTGACACGCGCCCTGATCGCGCGCCGATAAGACTTCCTTCTCTCGCAAGGAGAGAAGGACAAGAAAACGCCCCGCCAGTTTCCTGACGGGGCGTTTGCCGTTTGGTGTTCCAAGGGCCTCAAGCAGCGCGAACGCGCGTTAGGCCCTCAAAAATCAGGCGTTGGCGGCGACCGGCTGCTGCTTGGCGGCGCGGGTCAAGGCCACGGCGATCAGACGATCCCAGCCCAGCAGCGACACCAGGTGGGCGTAGATCTGGCCCAGGGCGCCGTTGTCGCGCAGTTCGGCCAGCTTCTCGGCCGGCAGGGCCTTCAGCTTGTCTTCCGAGACGGCGAAATACTCGGCGATCTTCTGCGGGGTTCCAGCCGTGCCGTCGGCGTTGCGCGGGGTGTAGTTGGCCTCACGCACCTCGAACAGGTCCAGTTCCTTCAGCAGGGCGACAAAGGATTCGCTGCGCACGCGCTCCTGCTCGAAGTTGTTGCAGAACTCCATGCCGAAATTGACGTAGCCGCTGGGCTGGCCGTTTTCGAACAGGGGGGTCTCGCCGCCTTCGACCACGAAGGGGGCGGCGCGGTCGATGCACAGCACCATGCGCTTCTGTTCTTCGTCATTGGCGAAGACGAAGGGATAGCGACGGACGTAGGCCGGGATGTAGGCGTCGGGGCGGAAGTCGCCGTCCTCGATGAACAGGTTCTCACCGGCGTTCAGGCCCATGGCCGCGACCGGCTGCTTGGCGTCGCCGACGAAGATGACCGGATAGGTCAGGGCGGCCGGGGCGAACTCCGTCACCGTCAGCGGCACCACATTGGTTTGGGCGACGAAGGCGTAGGGCTTGTCCGCCGGGGTCACGCCCAGCTTGCCGTGAGCCTCGGCCGACAGGGGCTCGGGCTGGGAATAGAACAGGACGTTGCCCGACAGGGGGCTGTTCGCTTGGGTCGCGTCGGTCATGAAAAAAGGATCTTCTGAACAGAAAGGACGGTTCTTCTAACCCATGGCCGGGGTCGCCGCAAACGCCGCTGTTTGGCCACATTGAGCCGGCGCCGGGCGCGGCGCGAGCGGGTGCGACCGTCGATGCGGTTGCAGCGACGGCCCTGACCTCCTAGCTGTAGGCCATGGGTCTGGCCTGCGATCATGAACACGCTGAACACGAGCTCGGCGCCGCCGAGGTGGAGCGCGCCCTGACGGCCGTCGAGGCGCGCTGCGCCGCCGACGGCGAGCGCATGACCGCCCCGCGCCGCCGCGTGCTGGAGCTGCTGTTGACGGCGGGCGAGCCGGTGAAGGCCTATGACCTGATCGCCCGCTACGGCCTGGACGGCCAGGCCGCCAAGCCGCCGACCGTCTATCGCGCGCTCGACTTTCTGGAGCGCCGGGGCCTGGCGCACCGCATCGCCTCCATCAGCGCCTATGTCGCCTGCACCGCCGATGCGCTCGGCGAGGACAAGGGCCATGCGGCCGCCTTCCTGATCTGCGACTGCTGCGGCGCCGCCGAAGAGGTGGCGGTTCAGGGCGGCGACGCCTTCGCTCGCGCCGCCGCCGGCGCCGGCTACGCCATCGAACGCACCACCATAGAAGGGCATGGCCGCTGCCCGGCCTGTCGCGTGGCGGCCTGAACCTGATGGACGCCCTGGCCCTGTCGGCGCCGCGCCGGATCAGCGTCCCCATCGACAACCGCTGGGGCGGCGGCGAGATGGCGGTTCTGGACTTCGGCGATCCCGAGCGTCCGGTCGATCTGGTCTTCGTCCACGCCAACGGCTTCAACGCCCGCACCTACCGCACCCTGTTGCAGCCCCTGTCCAGCGCCCTGCGCATCTGGGCGCCCGACCTGCGCGGCCACGGGGCGACGCGCCTGCCCGCGGAGCCCGAGGGCCATCGCAGCTGGAAGGATCATCGCGACGACCTGATCGGCCTGCTGGAGGCGATCGGCGGCCCGCCGGTGGCCCTGGCCGGTCATTCCATCGGCGGGACCAGCGGCCTGCTGGCCGCCGCCGAACAGCCCGAACGGGTGTCGCGCCTGCTGCTGCTCGACCCCGTGATCTGGCCGCGCGCCATGGTGATGGCGCTGAACCTGCCGCTGGCGAGCCGGCTGTCGCATCACTTTCCCATCGTCTCGCGCACCCTGAAGCGTCGCGCGGTGTTCGGCAGCCGTGAACAGGCCCTGGCCGCCTATCGCGGACGGGGCGCCTTCAAGGGCTGGCCGGACCTGATGCTGGCCGACTATCTGGCCGACGGCCTGGCCGAGACGGATCGGGGGCTGGAGCTGACCTGCAGCCCGGCGTGGGAGGCGTCCAACTACGGCGCCCAGGCGCATGACCCGTGGCGGGCTCTGGCCCGCTATCCGGGGGCGGTGCGCATCCTCAAGGGCGAGACCGGCAGCCTGTGCGCGGTTCGACCCTCAGCGCGCCGCGCGAACATGCAGGTCGAGGCGGTGGCGGGCGGCGGCCATCTGTTCCCCATGACCCACGCCGAGATCACGCGCGACGCCCTGTTCGACCTGGCGGTCTGATCCCGCGCTTGGCGGAACGTCTCCGTCGCGCCAAAAGGCTGTACGGAACCGGCCGGGAGGGAGGATCGTCATATGACCGCAGACCTGACGGTGCGCCGCGCGACGGCGACGGACGCCGGGCGCATCCACGCCCTGATGCGCGCTCTGGCGGAGCATGAGGGCCTGGCGCCCTATCTCGCCGCCACGCCGGACAGTCTGACGCAGGCGTTGTCGGCCGAGCCGCCGCGCGCCGCCTTCCTTTTGGCCGAGATCGCAGGGCGGGCAGCGGGTTTCGTCTCCTGGACGCGGGTCTACGGCATCTGGCGGGGCGGGGACTACCTCAACCTCGACGACCTGTTCGTGGCCGAAGAGGCGCGCGGCGCTGGCGTAGGCGAGGCGCTGATGCGGGCTTTCGCGGCCGAGGCGGCGGGCGAGGGTCTGAGCGGCCGCTGGGAGGTTCGCGCGGACAATCACGGCGCGCGGCGCTTCTACGCCCGCCTCGGCGCCGAGCAGGAAGAGAAGGTCGTGGTGCGCTGGTCGGCCCAGGCCATGAGGACGACGCCCTAGCCTCAGGGGTTGTCGCGCGTCGGTTCGATGCTAGTCCTGACGGACGATGACGTCCGCCTCTTCTTCTCAACTGCCGCGCATCCTGCTGGGGGCGCTGATCGGCGCTGTCCTGGGCCTGCTGATGCTGGGGGTGGCGCTGGCCGCCTGGTGGCTGGCGGTCGCGCGTCATGAGCCTCAGCTGATCGTCGCGCCCGAGGGATTCGAGGCGCGGCTGGAAGCGGCGGCCGGCGGCGCCGCCTTCGGCCTTACGCCCGTCTATGTCCATGATCGCGACGGCCCCGATTCCAGCGGCGCCGCTTGGTTGTCCCAGATCGCCTCCGAGCTCGAAGCCCAGGGCCATGAGCTTCGGCCCGTTCCGACGGACGACGCCGAACTGACCCGCGAGATCGAGCGCCTGGCTCACCGCTGGGCCGAGCCGCCGCGCCGCCCGCTGCTGATCTGGAGAGGGCCGAAGGGGCTGATGCTGTGCCGCTGCGATCATCCGCGCGCGCGGGCGCAGGCGCGTCAGCTGCTGGCGGCGTCGGCCTCGACGCCGGCGGATGCGGTCGAG
>DJDA01000132.1 GCA_002430835.1 Brevundimonas sp. UBA5936 | reverse complement strand
CTACACCCATGTCGCCGTCGACCGCCTGTCTCAAGTGGTTCACGCCAACCATCCCCTGGCGAAAGACGACTGAACCCGCGCTTGCTCCGAGACGTTCCGCGCTCTAGGTTCCGCCGCCTTCCGTAGCGCCAAGCGCGCTTCTTCCTCACGGACGCCTTATGGCCACGCACTATCTCGAATTCGAAAAGCCGATCGCCGAACTGGACGCCAAGATCGCCGAGCTGTCGTTGCTGGCGCCGACCAGCGGATCGTTCGAGACCGAGATCGCCGCCCTGCGCAAAAAGGCCGACGCCATGCGCACCAAGGCCTACGCCAACCTTGATCCGTGGATGCGCACCCAGGTCGCGCGCCACCCTCAGCGCCCGCACTTCGTCGATTACGTCGATGGCCTGTTTACCGACTTCGTGGAGCTGCACGGCGACCGTCAGTTCGGCGACGACCAGGCCATCCTGGGCGGCCTGGCCCGATTCCGCGGCCAGCCGGTCGTGATCATGGGCCATGAAAAGGGTCACGACACCCAAACCCGCATCACCCACAACTTCGGCATGGCCCGCCCCGAAGGCTATCGCAAGGCCGTCCGCCTGATGGACATGGCCGAGCAATTCGGCCTGCCGGTCCTGACCTTCGTCGACACCGCCGGCGCCTATCCGGGCCTGGGCGCCGAGGAGCGCGGACAGGCTGAGGCCATCGCCCGCTCGACCGAGCGCGGCCTGACTTTGGGCGTCCCCTCCATCGCCACGGTGACGGGCGAAGGCGGTTCGGGCGGGGCCATCGCCATCGCCGCCGCCAGCCGCGTGCTGATGCTGGAACACTCGATCTACTCGGTCATCTCGCCGGAAGGCGCGGCGGGCATCCTGTGGCGCGACGGCACGCGGGCCAAGGACGCGGCCAATGCGATGAAGATCACCGCGCCCGACCTGATCGAGCTGAAGATCGTCGATCGCGTGATCCCCGAGCCCCTGGGCGGCGCCCACGCCGATCGCGAAAAGGCCATGCAGAACGTCGGCCACGTTCTGGAAGAAGAACTGAAGGCGTTGTCGGGCCTGTCCGCCGAACAGCTCAAGAAGCAACGCGCCGACCGCTTCTACGCCATCGGCCGCCTGGGTTGATCGGGGGCTGATCGCGATTGCGCGGCGTCGCAACGCCGCCGAAGCTGACGTCATGCGATTCGTTCTGTTTTCCTCCGCTCGCATCGGCAGGCTCCCATGCGCGGCATGAACGGGGTCGGCGAATCCCTGCGCGAAAGCGCCGTGTTCAACTTCGACGGCGCGGTGACGATGGTCATCGACGATTCGCCCTTTTCGCTGGAGCTGACCGCCCAGGCCTTGCTCGGCTTCGGCATGAAGGTTCGCCACGCCTGCGAAAGCGCGGCCGAGGCCATCGCCATTCTACAAAATCATCCGGTCGACCTGATCCTGGTCGACTGCGAGATGCCGGGCATGAGCGGCTATGAGTTCGTGCGCTGGCTGCGCCGCTCGGGGCTGGAGCCGAACGCCTACAGCCCCGTCATCATGACCGCGGCCCACGTGCGCCGCTCCAAGGTGTCGGACGCGCGCGACTGCGGCGCCAACTTCCTGATCACCAAGCCGTTCAGCGCGGGCGTGCTGCTGGAACGCATCGTCTGGGTGTCGCGGGACAACCGCCCCTTCCTGGAGGTCGGCGACTATTTCGGTCCCGACCGGCGCTTCCGCAGCGAGCCCTGGCCGGGCCCTGAGCGCCGGGCCGAAGAGCGCCGCAAGACAGCCTTTGAAAAAGAACGCAGGGCGGCGGTGGAGCTATGACGGTCATCACGCACAATCGCCGTCGCAGCCGCCTATCGACTCTGGTCGATCAGCCCGGCGGCGTCAGCGTCGGCGTCGCCCTGAACCAGGCCCGCGCCAATCTGGCCGGGCTGGAGGCCCGCAGCCGCGAGATCATTCAGGAACAGGTCACGGCCCTGGCGGGCCTGCCCGCTCCCGTCGGCGTCGACGAAACCACCCTGGATCAGGCCTATGCCCACGCCAGCGCCGTGATCGACGCGGCCGGGCCGTTTGAACTCAACGACCTGTGCGCGGCCGCAGCCAATCTATGCGACCTGATCGACGCCGCGCCCGAGGGCCGAGCCTTTGACTGGCGCGTCGTCACCGTCCACGCCCAGGCCCTGCGCCTGCTGCTGACGCTGCCGTCCGAAGCCGCCGACGCCCGCGCCAAGGTGCTGGACAGCCTCAAGGACGTGCTCAAGGCCAAAGTTCCCGGCGCCGGAGAGGCTGAAGCCTAACCGGCCTGGGTCTTCGCCCCGCGCGTCTGTTTGCGCCACAGGGCCGCGTATTCTCCGCCCTGACGCGCCACCAGCTCATGGTGGGCGCCGCGTTCGACGATGCGGCCTGCCTTCAACACCAGGATCTGATCGGCGTCGGCGACGGTCGACAAACGGTGCGCCACCACCAGGGTCGTGCGACCGGTCCGCGCCTTGCGCAGCGTCTTCTGGATCGCGGCCTCGGTCCGGCTGTCCAGCGCGCTGGTCGCCTCGTCCAGGATCAGGATGCAGGGATCAGCCAACAGGGCGCGGGCGATGCCCACTCGCTGACGCTCGCCGCCTGACAACTTCAGACCCCGCTCGCCGACGCGCGTGTCCATGCCTTCGGGCAGGTTGCGGATGAAGTCCGCCAGTTCCGCCGCCTCGGCCGCCGCCCAGATCGCCGCCTCGTCCGCGTCGGGCCGAGCGAAAGCGATGTTGGCCGCGATGGTGTCGTTGAACAGGGCCACGTCCTGCGGCACCAGGGCCACGGCCGCCCGCAGCGACGCCTGTGTCACGCTGCGCGCGTCCCGGCCGTCGATCAGCACCGCGCCCTCCTGCGGGTCGAGCAGCCGCAGCGCCAGTTTGACGATGGTGGACTTGCCCGCCCCCGACGACCCGACCAGGGCGGTCGTGGTGCCCGCTGGCGTGACGAAGCTGACGTCGTCCAGACCCGCCGCCCGCGCGTCATGCCGGAAACCGACATGGTCAAACACGACCTCGGCCCCTCGCCCGCTTTCGGGGCGCGGCAGATTGATGGCGTCGGGCGCGTCCGCCACCTGCGGCGCCTGCCGCGTCACCTTAAGCATCTCCTCCATGTCGATGAAGGATTGGCGGATTTCGCGATAGGCAAAGCCCAGAATATTCAGCGGCGCATAGAGGGAGATCATGATCAGCACCGCCGCCGTCACATCGCCCGGCCCCATGCGCCCGGCCGCCGCCTCGAACCCGGCCATGACGGCCATGATCCCAAGGCCGACATTCATGATCAGGCCCTGGATCAGGTTCAAGGTCGCCAGCGAGGTGTTCGCCTTCAGCGACGCCTTCGCATAGGTCGCCAGAGACGCCTCATAGGCCTGCGCCGCCCGGCCCTCGGCGCCGAACGACTTGACGGTTTCATAGTTCAGCAGGGCGTCGACCGACAGGCCCGCCGCCTCGCTGTCGGCCGCGTTCATGGCGCGCCGATGCTCTAGCCGCCAGTTGGCCATGGCGAAGGTCGTGACCGCATAGACCAGCACCACGCCCACCGCCACGGCGCCGAACCGCCAGTCGTATTTGCCGCCCAGAACCGCCGCCGCCAGCGCCAGCTCCAGCACCGTCGGGCCCAGGTTGAACATCAGGATGCGCAGCAGGAAGTCGACCGCGCGCGAGCCTCGGTCCATCACCCGCGACAGGGCGCCGGATCGCTTGGTCTGGTGGAAGTCCAGCGACAGGCTGAGAGCGTGAGCAAACGTCTCGGCCGCCGTCTTGCGCTGAGCCGCCGCGCGTATCGGAGCGAACACCACGTCCGACAACTGCGGCGTCGCCGCCGATAGGAAGCGCACCAGGGCCCAGCCCACGGCGAAGGCGGCGAAGCCCAGCCCCACCGACGCCGCCGGCCCCTGGTCCGCCGCCAGATGGTTGACCGCTGCGCCCAGAACCAGCGGCGCCAGCACGCCCAGCCCCTTGCCCGCCAGGGTCAGCAGGATCGCCCCCGCCACGCGCCACGGCAATTGCGGCGCGCCCGAGCGGGCCACCACGCCGATCAGGTTCTTCAGCGCCTCCAGCGTCGGCGGCGCCTCCTGTTGCGCAGGATCTGTCCCGGCGTTCATGGCTTTGGTCGCGACGTCGCCGCGTCGTCCTGAGCGTTCACCGCGCATCGTTACGTCCCGCCGCCATCATGCCTTCCGAGGCGGAACGCGCCCGCCACGTCAATCCAGGCTCGCCACGGCGTCGATCAAGGCGTCAACCGACACCTCGTCCGTGGCCCAGGAACAGACGAACCGCACAGAGCCGTCGTCGAATTGATAGCAGGCCCAACCCGCCGCGTTCAGCGCCTGATGCGCCTCGTCCGGCATCCGCACGAAGACGGTGTTCGATTCCACCGGATGAGCCAGGACGAAGGGCGTTTTCGCCTCAATCCCGTCGGCCAGGCGCTGCGCCATCAGATTGGCGTGAGCGGCGCCCAATAACCAGTCGCCCGATTCCAGTAGCCCCAGCATCGGCGCGGCCAGCAGCCGGCCCTTGGACGCCGTCTGTCCTGCCTGTTTCAGCCGGTTGTCGATGCGGCGGGTCAACGTCTTGTCGAAGATCACCAGGGCCTCGACGCAATGCGCGCCCGCCTTGGCCCCGCCGAACGACAGCACATCGACGCCCAGACGCGGAATGTCCTTGGGATCAAAGCCCGCCGCTGCGGCGTTCGCCAGTCGCGCCCCGTCCATATGTACGCCCAGACCCGCCCGCTTGGAGGGCTCGATCAAATGGCGCAGTTCTTCCTCGGAATAGACGGCTCCGTATTCCGTCGTCTGGGTCAGGCTGAGCGCCGCCGGCGGCTGACGATGGCCCACCACGGGTTCTTCCAGAGCGGCGTAAAGCGCGGCCACATCGACCTTGCCTGAATAGCCCGGCAGGCCGATCAGGCCGACGCCCTGACCGAAGAATCCGGGCGCGCCTGTCTCGTCCGTGCAGACATGGGCCGCAT
This sequence comes from Brevundimonas sp. UBA5936, assembly GCA_002430835.1. Lineage (GTDB taxonomy): Bacteria > Pseudomonadota > Alphaproteobacteria > Caulobacterales > Caulobacteraceae > Brevundimonas. The sequence goes on along the minus strand of DJDA01000132.1, from coordinate 72,100 downwards.
GGTGCGCCAGCACCGCCTCATAGGGTCGCGCCAACATCGACAGACCGATGGCGTTGGCCGCCGTGCCGCTGAAGACAAAACGCACCTCGGCGTCCGCATCCAGCGTCTGTCGGATCAAATCGGCGGCGCGCGTCGAGGTTTCGTCCGCGCCATAAGCCCGCGCGAACCCGGCATTGGCGGCGACCAGGGCCTGAAGCGCCGAGGGCGCCATGCCCGTCGTATTGTCGGAACCGAAATCAAAACGCACGGCTCATTCTCCCCCTTGGTCAGAGGCCTCGCCCTGAACCGCACCATCCTGGATCGGGGCCATGACGACCCGCGCGAATTTGGCGTCCTTCGCCGGCACCTCGACCTGGTGCGGGAAGGGAATCTCGATGCCGGCTTCGTCCAGGGCTTCCTTGCCCGACTGCATCAAATCAGCCTGGGTCTGCCACCAGTCGGCGTTGTTCACCCAGGCATGCAGGGTGATCTCGACCGCGCTGTCCAGCAGCGCCGTCACCCCCGTCCAGGTCGCCGGATCCTTCAGCACCTTGTCATGAAGCCGCGCGACCGCCGCCAGCACGTCGCGCGCCTCCTTCAGGTTCTCGCCGTAGCCGACGGTGAACTTGATCTCGATCCGGCGCGTCCGCTGGCCCGTCAGATTGATGATGACATCGCTCAGCACCTTGGAGTTCGGAATGACGATCTTGTGGTTGTTGGCGTTCGACAGCTGGGTGGTGAACAGGTCCAGCTTCTGCACCGTGCCCGAAGCGCCGCCCACGTCGATGACCTCGCCCACGCGATAGGGGCGCAGGACCAGCAGCATCACCCCCGCCGCCACGTTCGACAGCGTGCCTTGCAACGCCAGGCCGACCGCCAGGGAGGCGGCGCCCAGAACGGCGATGATGGAGGTCGTCTGCACGCCCAGGCGCTGCAGCACCGCGATCATGCCGATGATGATGACCACCACCCGCACGATCTGAACCATGAAGGCCAGCACCGTCGGGTCGCGCCGAACGGCCTTGGTGCGGCCCAGCAGCTTGCGCGCGGCGCTCGACGCCCAACGCGCTGCGATCAGCGTCACGGCGAAGATGATCGCAGCGACCGTCAGGTTGATGGCGAAATCGCCCAGCATATCCATGGCCTTGGCCAGGATGGCGGCGTCGACGGTCAACTTCTGCTCGCCAGCGGCCACCACCTGAGCCAGGGGCTCGGCAAGGACGACAGGGGTTTGCAGGAAATTCATGAGCATGAGCCGGGTCTAACGCCTATGCAGCCGATTGGAAGCCCCGCCGGTCAAGCTTTTTCGCCCGCGCTGACCCGCCCGCCGCCGCGTTCGATGGCGTCCAGCAGGTCCAGAACGGACTCGAGGGTGTCGGCCTCGCGCGCCGGCTTGTCCCAGCGGATACGGCTGACGCGAGGAAAGCGCATGGCCACGCCTGATTTATGGCGTGTAGAGCGTTGCAATCCCTCGAAGGCGATCTCCAGCACCAGACCGAAATCGCGCTCGGCGCGGACCGCGCGGACCGGGCCGAAGCGATCCGTCGTGTGGTCGCGTACGAATTTGTCGATCTGCTTCAACTCTTCGTCGGTGAAGCCGAAATAGGCCTTGCCGACGGGCGCCAGCGCCCCCTCCTCCGCCCAGACGCCGAAGGTGTAGTCGGAGTAATAGCCGGAGCGTTTCCCATGCCCGCGCTGGGCGTACATCAACACGGCGTCGATGACGTGCGGGTCGCGCTTCCACTTGAACCACGGCCCCTTGGGGCGACCCGACACGTACAGGCTGTCACGGCGCTTCAGCATCAGCCCTTCGGCCGCAGCGCCCACAGGCGGATCGGCGCGCAGGGCCGCCAAATCGTCCCAATCTGCGAACTCCAGCAGCGGCGACAGGCCCAACCGCTCGCCGTCATGCTCGGCCGCCATTCGCTCCAACCGTCCCCGCCGCTCGACCAGGGTCAGGCTGCGCAGATCCTCCGCCCCTTCGGCCAGAAGATCATAAGCCAGGATGCCCGCGGGATAGTCCTGCATCAGCTTGGCGCTCGCCGTCTTGCGGTTCAGCCGTTGCTGCAGGTCGCCGAACGGCGCCACCACCCCGTCGCGGATCACCAAAAGCTCGCCGTCTACCGCTCCTTCAAAGTGCAGCCCCGCCGTCACATCGGGAAAGGCGGCTGAAATCTCGTCGCCCGTGCGGGAATAGAGGCGCGTCTGCCCGCCCTCGCGCACCGCCTGGACGCGAATGCCGTCCCACTTCCATTCGGCGACGAAGTCAGCCGGATCCAGACGCGGCAGATCCAGCCCTTCGTCCAGAGCGGTCGCCAGCATGACGGGACGAAACCGGCCGGGCGCGTCCGCGCTGGGCTGCCCTGCCCGCCCCTCTCCCCAGGCGAACAAGTCCTCATAGGGCGGCCTCAACGCGTGCCAGACTTCCTCGATGTCGCTGACCGTGATCGGCGCCAGGCTTTGCGTCGCCTCCCGCCCATCCGGGCTGGGCGGATCGATCGCGGTCGCCGGACGCATCATGGCCACGGCCGTGCGCGCCAGCCGCGCCGACACACCCACGCGCAGACCGCCCGTCACTAGTTTCAACAAGGCCCAGCGCCCCTTGGGCTCCAGCGCGTCCAGCCAACCTTCGATCAGAGCCGGCGCCTCGACGCGGTTCGCCCGCATGAGGGCGTCCACCACCTCGCCCAGCTCCGGCTCGCGATTGGCGCGATGCCTCGGATCGCGCGGCCAGATCAGGGCCGCCGTCTCGGCCAGATCACCAACATAGTCGTAGGACCAGCCGAACAGCACCGGGTCGACCCGCGCCTCGACCGCCTTGCGGATCATGGCGGGCTTGGCCGTGGCGAAGCTCAGATCGCCGGTCAACGCGGCTAACGCCCAGCCGCGATCGGGATCGGGCGTCGCCCTCAGATAGTCGCGCAAGAGAATCAGCTTCGCATTGCGCGAGGTCGTCAGCGACAGGCGATCCAGCAGTTCGGCGAAAGGACGCAATCGGGCTCCAGCTCTTCAGGCGCCCCTGCACAACGGCATAGAAGCCGCAGGTTTCCCTCGGCTTCTGTTCACAGGATCAAGCGGCCGCCGCCTCGTCGCCCACATCCTGCTCCGCGAGGCGACGCAACGCCGCCCGTCCGCCTTGAGCGTGGACCATCAGAGCCGACAGGCTGCGGAAATCGATCGGCTTGTTCAGATAGGCGTCAGCGCCCGCCGCCAGCCCCGCCTCATGATCTTCGTTCCGCGCAGAGGCCGACAGCACGATGATAGGCGTCTCCGCATTGGCCCCACCGCCCTCACGGATCAGGCGCGTCGCCGCCAGCCCATCCATGACCGGCATGTTGACGTCCATGACGATCAGGTCGAACCGCTGGTCACGAGCGGCGTCAACCGCCTCCTGTCCGTTCTCGGCCATGCTGGTGCGTCGTCCCGTGGACGCCATCCAGGCCTCCAGGATCATGCGATTGACGGGGTGATCCTCGACCACCAGCACTTCCATCCCGTCGCCTGCCATGACATCGCCAGCAACGACGGTCGCAGTCTCGGCGGCGCGCCAGGCCACCACTTCGCCCTCAACAGCAAAGGTGAAGGTCGAGCCTTCGCCCAGACGCGAGGTCACGGAAATCTCTCCGCCCATGATGTTGGCCAGGCGTCGCGAGATCGTCAGCCCCAGACCCGTGCCCCCGAACCGTCGCGTCGAGGAGGCGTCGACCTGAGTGAAGGGCTGGAACAGTTGTTCCATGTCGTCTTCGGAAATACCCGCGCCGCTGTCGATCACGGCGAACTCAAAGGCCACACGACGCTCCGAGACACGACGCCCGCGCGTCACGAACCGCACCGTGCCTTGATCCGTAAACTTGACCGCGTTGGACAGGAGATTCTGCACGACCTGACAGACTCGCAAAGGGTCGCCTCGCACCACGGCGGGAACATCGCCCTCGAATTCGGTGATGAACTCAAGGCCCTTCGCCTCAGCCTGGGCCTCGAACGGGCCAACGATGCGGCGATGCAAATCCTCCAGATTCACGTCTACCGATTCAAAATTCATGCGGCCCGCCTCGATCTTCGTCATGTCGAGGATGTCGTTCAGCAGGCTCAGCAGATTGTCGCCCGAGTTGCGGATGATGGACAGATACTCGCGCTGCGCCCCTTCTAACCGGGTCGAGCTGAGCAGTTGCGCCGCGCCCAACACCCCGTTCATCGGCGTGCGCAGTTCATGAGAGATGACGCCCAGGAAGTTGGACTTCGCCTCATTGGCCGCATCAGCCTTGTCGCGGGCGGCTTCCAGTTCCTCGATGAGATGGGCCTGATGTTCCTGGAAGGCGCGGATCCGCTCCTCGCGCAGCATGGTCATGGTGACCAAAACGAACAGACTGGCCGCCGTAAACGGCGCCAGGGCTACGAAAGGCCAGAAGATGGGGTTGCCGATCAGGCTGACGGCGATGATCGCCGCCGCGACGCCATAGGGCGAGGAGATCAGGATGGCCTGGCGCGGGGAATTTCGCAGCTGGGCGAACACCAGCACATAGCCGGACATCAAAAGACCGATAGCCAACTCGCGCCCGAACAGCGATGGCGAGAACCAGGCCAGCAGCGGCGCCACGGCCCAAACCGCCGTGGTGGCCGTCGCCACTGCGGGGAACACCAGGCCCCAGCCGGCGCCGGCGTTCTGACTGACTCGTTTCTCGACCACGCCGCGCAAAGAGCCCGCCGCCAAGGTGGCCACAAACCAGATCAGGCCGTGCGCCAGGCCGACCGTCGCGATCAAGCCCAGCGCCCAGCTGACGATGATGAGGTAGCGCAGATAATGGGTCTGCAGGATGGCGGTCAGAGCCTGGGCCGCTTCGCCCGGCGCCTGCGCCCCTTCCATCCCCTTTGTGAACCCGTCAGATCCAACCATCGCGACGCCCCCGCCCGCTGCAAAATGCTTCGGGTGCGGACGCTAGGGCGAAAGGTTCTAAGACGATATGAATGCGGATAACTACGTAATCCGAATTTCTTCCGCGCCCGGCTTTTATTTGGGTTGAGCCTCTTGCGGCGTCTGCGCCCGGATCGAAAGCGCATGAACCGGCCCGGCCAGCTCCGCCTTCAACACGGCGTTGACCGCCCGCTGGCGCGCCACGCGGTTCTGCCCCGAGAAGGCGTCTGAAACGATGGTCAGCTGGAAATGGCTCTCGCCGCCGTCACGGGCGTCGATTCCGCCCTCATGGTGATGACCGGCGTGTTTCCAGCTGTCGTCCTCCAGGTCCAGACGCACTGGGGCGAAGGCCGCAGTCAGTTTTTCGCGCATAACCGTCGCGATCGGGCCGTCAGACATGGGAACTCCTTGAAGCTGTCCAATTCGGCCTTACACTTCGGGGGATGTCTGCGTCTTTTCAATACAAGCCTCGCTTCACCGACATTCGGGTGAAGCCGCCGCGTCCGGACGAGGAACAGGAACCGGCGGAGGATGTCCTGCGTCTCAAGCCCGGCGAGAAGCCCTGCAACTGGGCCGACTGCACGCGCCCGGCCACGGCGCGCGCCCCGAAGTCGCGTGAGCAGTTGAACGAGTTCTACAACTTCTGTCAGGTGCACGCAGGCCAATACAACAAGAGCTGGAACTTCTACGCCGGTATGAACGAGGGCCAGATTCGCGCTGCTCAGGAAAACGAGGCCATGACCGGCGGCCGCCCCACCTGGCAGATGAAGGCAGGCCCGCAGACGCGCGAGGCCGCCGCCTTTGCGGCGAAGTTCGGCACAGCCAACAATTCAGGCGCCGGCTCGTGGCGCGACAGCTTCGGCCTGTTCGGTCGCAGGGTGAACGCTGACGCTCCCGTCCAGAACGACCCCCATCATGCGATGGGACGCCTTGAACGCACCGCCCTGGCCGACCTGGGCCTGGAGCCGGGCGCCGACAAGGCCGCCATCAAGGCTCGCTACCACGAGATGCTCAAACGCTTTCACCCCGACACCAACGGCGGCGATCGCGGCGCAGAAGCCAAACTTCAGAGCGTCATCAAGGCCTGGAAAACCTTGAAAAAGGCCGGGCACGCCTGAGCGACCGCAACAGCCCGCCTTCACCCGGCAAGGCGTCGACACGGGTCATGGCCTGACCGACGGCCGAGGAATCCCAGATTTCTGCAAAGACCTCGGCCCCGGACTCGTCCAGCATCATACGCTGGGTTTCCTGGATCGCCTCGGTGAAGCTGTCGGCCTCCAAGGGGAACATCTGAGGCGTCCTTCCGGGCGCATCATAAACGTAGCAAAAATATTGCGTGTGCGTTTCCATGTCCCTCTCCCCCGACGGGAGCGATGCCTAATTGTTAACACCCCCTTGCCGAATTTCCGAATCACAGAACCGTTGTTTCTGACAGGCGTTGCCTCTGCATCATCCCCCATTCATCCCCAGTCTGGGGATAAGGAGTCCACAGATGGAAGTCTTGTACCGCGCCCACGCCACGGCCTCTGGCGGAGGCCGCGACGAAGGCCGATCGGCCACTGACGACGGCAAGATCGACGTTCGCCTGTCCGTTCCGACCGAAATGGGCGGCAAGGGCGGCGACGGGACCAATCCTGAGCAGCTTTTCGCCACGGGCTACGCCGCCTGCTACCTGGGCGCTCTGCGGCTGGTCTCGGGCAAGGCGGGTACGCCGGTCGGCCCGGACACCAAGGTTTCGGCCGGGATCGGCTTCGGCAAGAACACCCGCGGCGAAGGCTTCAATCTCGACGTGACCCTGCGGGTGGCGGACCATGGGCTGGATCGTGCGGTTATCGACGACCTGATCCAGAAGGCGCACCAGGTCTGCCCCTATTCCAACGCCACGCGCGGCAACGTCGACGTAGACCTGTCGGCGGAATAATCCGACCGGCCCAGGGCGAATAAATCATCCGGCCCCTCGCGCGTGTTGAGCCGCGCGCGCGAGGGCGCTAGGTGGATGGTCATGACCTCTCCGCTCGACGCCTCCCCCGATCCGCTCGTCATCCTTGAACCGCACCGCAAGGTCACGCTGAAGGAAGCGTTCGGCATCGACTCCGACATGGTCGTGCCCGCCTTCGAGACGCGCGACAGCCACGTGCCCGAGATCGACGAATCCTATCGCTTCGATCCCCAGACGACGCTCGCCATCTGCGCGGGCTTCGCCTACGACCGCCGCGTGATGGTTCAGGGCTATCACGGCACCGGCAAGTCGACCCACATCGAGCAGGTCGCCGCCCGCCTGAACTGGCCCATGGTTCGCGTCAACCTGGACGCCCACGTCAGCCGCATCGACCTGATCGGCAAGGACGCCATCGTCCTGAAGGAAGGCAAGCAGATCACCGAATTCCGCGAGGGCATCCTGCCGTGGTCGCTGCAGCGCCCGGTCGCCCTGGTGTTCGACGAATATGACGCGGGCCGTCCGGACGTCATGTTCGTGATCCAGCGCGTGCTGGAGGCGCAGGGCCGCCTGACCCTGCTGGATCAGAACCGCGTCATTCGTCCGAACAAGTGGTTCCGCCTGTTCGCCACCTCGAACACGGTCGGCCTGGGCGACACCACGGGCCTGTACCACGGCGCCCAGCAGATCAACCAGGCGCAGCTGGACCGCTGGAACATCGTCACCACGCTCAACTATCTCGACCACGACGTGGAAGCCGAGATCGTCGCCGCCAAGGTGCCCGAGTGGAACGACGCCGAGGGCAAGCGCCGCATCGCCGCCATGGTCCGTGTCGCCGACATGACCCGCAACGCCTTCATGAACGGCGACATCTCGACCGTCATGTCGCCCCGCACGGTCATCACCTGGGCCCAGAACGCCATCATCTTCGGCGGCGACGTGGCCCTGAGCTTCCGTCTGACCTTCCTGAACAAGTGCGACGAACTGGAACGGCCGACCATCGCCGAATTCTATCAGCGCGCCTTCGGCGAAGACCTACCGGAATCCGCCACTCGGGTGAAGATCGGCTAGAGGCTTCCCCCTCGCGCAATTGAGAAGGCCGCCTTCCCGATCGAGGAAGGCGGCCTTTTTTTCTTAGCGAAGTCCCGAGACGAACATCCTCGGACGTGAACGCCGCACCAGCCACAGATTGACCGTAGCCGTCGCCAGCACCAGCGCCGCCACGGCCTGGTGCAGCACGCCGAGCGTCACCGGTACGGCGTGAATCAGCGTCAGGACGCCCAGCCCCGCCTGCAGCCACAGCGCGCCCGCCAGAACCAGGGCCGAGGCGCCCAGCCCCTCGCCCAGGCGCCCGCGCAGGGCCTGAACCGCATAGAAGGTGCCCGCGAACAGCAGCACATAGGCGCCGATCCGGTGGTTCAACTGCACCAGCCCCTGATCGTGCAGGAAGGTCAACGCCCCCTGCCCCCACTCGACCGGCGGGAACAGGGCGCCGTTCATCATCGGCCAGTCGGTATAGATCATGCCCGCCTTGGCCCCGGCCACCAGGCCGCCGAGCAGACACTGGAAGAAGACGCCGCCCAGCAGCAGGCCAGCGCCCCAGCTCCAGCCGCGCGGCGCGCGCGTGAAGTCAGAGCCGGACCAGGCCTCAAGCCCCGTCCAGATCAGTCCAGCAAAGATCAGGAAGGCCAGGCCCAGGTGGGTCGTCAGCCGTTCCGGCGCCACATCGATGCGCTCAGCCAGGCCGCTAGACACCATCCACCAGCCGATCAGCCCCTGCAGGCCGCCCAGAGCCAACAGGATCGCACAGCGCCCAATCAGGCGGCGCGGGATGGCGCGGAAGACTAAGAACAGGACGAAGGGCACGGCGAAGACCACGCCGATCAGACGGCCCAGCAGACGGTGCGCCCATTCCCACCAGAAGATGTACTGGAACTCCGCCATGCTCATGCCGGCGTTGACCTCGACGTACTGGGGGATGGCCTTGTACTTGTCGAACGCCTCGACCCAGTCGGCGTGGTTCATCGGCGGCAGGGCGCCCATGATGGGCTTCCATTCCGTGATCGACAGGCCCGAGCCGGTCAGTCGCGTCGCGCCCCCGACCACCACCATGGCGAACACCAAGGCCGCGCAGAAAAACAGCCACAGCGCCACCGCGCGGCTGTGGTCCAATTCACCAATACGCTTCATTCGACGCCTGCCGTTCGCCCCGATATGCTTGCCGCCTCTTTCGCGGGCGGCGGAACCGAGGGATATGCCCCTCCCGCGAGGCAAGATCGAGTCGGTTTCTACGCCAAAGCGTCGCACAACATTCAAGGGGAGCGCCAAGCGGTGCAATATGTCGAGATCGCCATCGCCCTGGTCGGGGCCCTGGGCCTGGCCTGGGTCGCCGACCTGCTGACGGGCCGCCGCGGCCTGGGCGGGACCGTTCTGGTCGCCCTGGTCAGCGGCGCCTGCGGCGCCTTCCTGGCCGTGCGGGTGTTCGCCGTGGCCACCCTGGCCGACTGGGAGTGGCTGCCCTGGGCCTTTGCGGCCGTCGTCCTGGGCCTGGTCGCCTTCTTCCTGTTCCGGAGCAAGCGCTGATGCCGCCTCGCGCCCGCCGTTTCGTCGCCACCCTGGCCGTCGTCTTCTTCCTGGCCTTCTGGGTATGGGGCGCCGTGACCCTGCATGATCATCTGCCGGACGCCTGGTGGATCGACCTGATCTTCTTCGCCGTGGCGGGGATCGGCTGGGGCGTGCCGCTCATTCCCCTGCTGCGTTGGGCCGAGCGCGAGCCCGAGGACAAGACCAGGGCCTGAACAGCAGAACGGCCGGTGAGGTTTCCCTCACCGGCCGTTTCAGCCTGCTGATAACCCTCAGCAAATGGTCGGAGCGACAGGATTCGAACCTGCGACCCCTTGACCCCCAGTCAAGTGCGCTACCAGGCTGCGCCACGCTCCGAAGGCGCTCCCTATAGACGGCGGTTCGGTGCTCCGCAAACCCTAAAACGCTCTATCGACAACAACTTCCGTCTTAGCGGCGCAGAACGGCCTCCAACTGGGCCTTGGCCGTCTCCAGTTCGCTCAACAGAGCTTCAAGACGCGCCGTCGCAACCGGAATCGGCGCGGCCTCCGCCGTCGTTTCAGCCCGATCCCCCGAATCGATCTCGAGCGTCGCGGTCGGGTCGGCATAGGCCGTCAGGCGCGCCAGCCCCTGATCCTGCACCAGACGTTGCACCCCGCGGATCGTCAGCCCCTCGTCATGCAGCAGCCGCCGCACAGCCTTCAGCACCATGACGTCGTCGGGGCGATAAAAACGGCGGCCGCCCGCACGCTTCACCGGAGCGATGAAGTCGAACTTCGTCTCCCAGAACCTCAGCACATGCTGGGGGGCGCCGACTTCATCGGCCGCTTCAGAAATGGTGCGGAAGGCTTTGGGGCTTTTGGCCAAGGGTCTCAGGTCTCGACGACGGCGTCGTGCACCCGGCTCTTCATGATCTGTGAGGCGCGGAAGCTGATGACGCGGCGGGGGTTGATGGCGGCCGGTTCGCCGGTCTTGGGGTTGCGTCCCATGCGGGCGCGTTTCTCACGGACCTGAAAGACGCCGAAGCCCGACAGTTTGACCGTCTCGCCCTGCTCAAGAGAATCGACGATCAGGTCCAGCGTGCGCTCGACCAGTCCGGAGCATTCCTGCCGGGACAACCCGACCTCTTCGTGGACCGCTTCGCACAAATCCGCACGGGTAAGCGTCTGATGTCCGGCCACTTGCATCTCCCCGCAATCAATTGGCGGGGCATTGAAGGGCAAAACGGCCGGAAATCAAAGTCCTCAATGCAAATCTAGTATCGGAAGGCGCACGCGCCCCATGTCAGGCCGCCGCCCATGGCCTCGACCAGGACCAGATCGCCCTTCTTGATGCGCCCGTCCTTGATGGCGACGTCCATCGCCAGAGGGATGGAGGCGGCCGAGGTGTTGGCGTGCATGGCCACGGTCGAGATGACCTTGCCTTCGTCCAGGCCCAGGCGGTCGCCCACGCCCTTGATGATGCGCTGATTGGCCTGGTGCGGCACGAACCAGTCGATCTCGGGGATGCTGACGCCCGCCACTTCGGCCGCGGCGGTGATGGCCTCGGCGATATTCACGACGGCATGGCGGAAGACCTGATTGCCCAGCATCCGCAGATGGCCGACCGTACCCGTCGTGGCCGGCCCCCCGTCAACATAGAGCAGGTCAGCCTTGGCGCCCTCGCAGCGCAGGGCGAAGCCCAGCACGCCGCGATCGTCCTTGGTCCCCTGCCCCGCGCCCGGCTCCAGCACAAAGGCCCCGGCGCCGTCGCCGAACAGGACGCAGGTCGTGCGGTCCGTCCAGTCCATCAGCTTGGTCATTTCCTCGGCGCCGATGACCAGGGCGCATTTGGCCTGACCACGCGCGACGAAGCCGTCCGCCACGCTCATGGCGTAGACGAAGCCCGAGCAGACCGCCTGAACGTCAAAGGCGATGCCCACCGGCGCGCCCAGCTTTCGCTGAACGATGGCGGCCGTCGCGGGGAAGGTCTGGTCCGGCGTGGTGGTGGCGACGATGATCAGATCGACATCGGCCGCCGTCTTGCCGGCGTCGGCCAGGGCGCGTTCGGCGGCCTTGACCGCCAGATCGCTGGTCGGCTCGTCGTCGCGGGCCTTGTGACGCTGACGGATGCCGGTGCGCTCGATGATCCATTCGTCGGAGGTGTCGACGATCTTGGCCAGCTCGGCGTTGGTGACCACCTGTTCGGGCAGGAAGGAACCGACCCCGGTGACGACGCTGCGGATGACGCTCACTGTTCGGTCTCTCCCATGACGGCGGGCGCAGGTTCGTCCATCGCGGCCGCCAGACGCGCGAAATTGGCGCTGACCTTGGTCAGATAGTCACTGCGGGCCAGTTCGACAGCCACCCGGATGGCGTTGGCGTAACCCTCGGCCGTGGCGCCGCCGTGGCTTTTCACCACGATGCCGTTCAGGCCCAGTAGAGGACCGCCGTTGACGCTGCTGGGGTCGATGCGGCGCGCCATCTTCTTCAGCGCCGGCATGGCGATCAGGGCGCCCAGCTTGGCCAGAGGCCCGGAGGTCAGCGCCTCCTTCAACAGGCCCGAGATGAAGCGCGCAGTGCCCTCGGCCGTCTTCAGGGCGATATTGCCGGTGAAGCCGTCCGTCACCACCACGTCCACCGTCCCGGCGGCGATGTCATGCCCCTCGACGAAGCCGGTGTAGTTCACCGGCACAGCGTCGGTGCGCAGCACGGCGTGGGCCTCGCGTACCTCTTCGTGGCCCTTCATCTCTTCAGAGCCGACGTTCAGCAGGCCGACCGTCGGCCGCGCCACGCCATGCACGGCGGACTGGAAGGCCTCGCCCATGATGGCGAACTCGACCAGCTGGCGCGCATCGCTGCCGATGTTGGCTCCGACGTCCAGAACGGCGGTGAAGCCGCGCTTGGTCGGCCAGCTGGCGACGATGGCCGGGCGCTCCAGCCCGTCGACCGCCATCCTCAGGATCAGCTTGGAGATCGCCATCAGCGCGCCGGTGTTGCCCGCCGAGACAGCGGCCTGGGCCTCGCCGGTCTTGACCGCCTCGATCGCGTTCCAGAGGCTGGAGCCCTTGCCCCGGCGCATGGCCTGGGCGGGCTTTTCGTCCATGGCGACGACCTTGTCGGTATGTCGGACCTGGCAAAGCTCGTCCGAGACGTGCAGGCGCGTCATCTCGGCGCGGATCGCCGCCTCGTCCCCGTGCAACTGGAAACGCACGCCGTCGCCGCCATACAGCGAATAATAAGCCTTCACGCCGCCGACCACGACGGCAGGACCGTGGTCGCCCCCCATGGCGTCGAGCGAAATCAGTGTGGATGATGCCAAGTGGAAATCGACTCCGTCGCCGTCTTGTCGCGGCGCTTCAATGTTAAGGCGAGCAGACGCAAATGTCGCACCCCGCGTGGATGCAACCGGGGCGCCCTTAGGTCAACTCTTGTCGGAGTCGTTCGGCTTCAAGGCCCGCAACACGCCGAATGGCGAGATCTCGCCCGGCTCGGGCGGCTGTTCAAACACCGCGCCGTCCTTGCGGGGATAGGGGTCCAGATGCAGGGCCAACTGCTCCACGGCGTATTGGCCCAGGTCGATCTGGCCATTCTCCACCACGTCGGGCGAATCGTCGTCCAACTCCAGGTCGATCTCGCCATCGTCCGACGGCGGCGTGTCCACGGCCTCGACCAGGTTGACCTCGAACCGCTCGTCGACGTGAACCGGCAAAGGCTCCAGCGTGAGCACGCAGGATTGAACGGCGTCAGCGACGACGCGCCCGGTCAGGCGCCAGCCCGAAACCGTCGCCGTCACCTCCAGGTCCGCCTCGAAGCGATCCAGCGACTTCAGGTTCAACGCGCGCGCAATGCGCTGACGCGCCTCGGCGTCCGGCTCCAGACGCCGGGACAGGCTCGCCCCGATCTGATGCAGGCGGACAGGGTCGCTGTAAGGCAGGGCGGGAATCGTCATGCGACGATCATGGCCCAGTCCGGCGCCTTTTCCACGGCGGAAATCGGCTGACGCGCCAGGCGTTCGTGCGATTCCAGCGCATAGCGGGTCAGTTCAGCGCCGGCGGCGGGATCTTCGCTCTCGAACACATTGCGCGCGATCGAGGCCTGGAAGCCGTCGCGGTCGCCTTCGCGCAGCGCCTTCTCATAGGCGCTCATGCGGCCATACAGGGCCTCGCCCAGCTTGCGCATCTTCTTGCCGACGGACACGTCGCCGACGCCCAGTTCGCGCAGGACGTTGTCCAGAGCCGAGACATAGGTGTCGAACATTTTCTGGGCCAGGTCGGCCCCGCGCTCGCCCTCGGCCTTGGTCCGCACGAACAGCAGAAGGACGTGCAGGGTGTAGAGCTCGAACCGCGCATCGATTCGATCCGCCACGCCCAGGCGGGCGTAAAAATCGGGCTGACGCGCCTGTTCCACCGCCAGGGCGTATAGGCCCTGCGCCTGGCGCTCTTGCGTCTGTCGTCTGAAGAGTGTCTTGAACATAGGTTTTACGGCCCCTTTTCCGCCGCGCCGTTGCACTAGGACGCAGCGACGGTTAGGTCAAAGACCTTGTTTCTAGAGGCCCATCGCCGATGCCCCGTTTTACGTCGCTCATCATCGCCGCCTCGCTCGCCGCCGCTGCAGGCGCCTGCGCCCCGGTTGTCGCCACCCAGGGCTTCCAGGCCGTGGACGCCAAGCCCCAGGACATCGAGGCGGGCGTCGACACCCGCGAGACCGTCCTGGCCAAGCTGGGCACGCCCTCGACCACCTCGACCTTCGAGACCGACAACGTCTGGTACTACCTGACCCAGACAACCCAGCGCTACACCTACAACAAGCCTGAAGTGTCGCAGCGCACGGTCACCGAAATCACCTTCGCCGACGGCGGTGAAAAGGTCGCCAACGTCCGCACCCTGGGCCTGGAAGACGGCCGCCAGATCGCCATGGAGCGGCGCGAGACCCCGACCCGCGGCCGCCAACTGACCATCCTCGAACAGCTGCTCGGCAACGTCGGCCGCGGCCAACTGCCGCGCACCGAGGACGACGTCCCCGGCCAGCGCCGCCCGGACTAAAGGCCCCTACAAAACAGGCGCCCACAAGTCGTGAGCGACCGCGTCGCGAACGTAGGGCGCAAACAGGCCCCAAGCCGCGAGCGACCGCGTCGCGAGCATATGCCGCAAAAAAGGTAACGCCCCGGAGATCGCTCTCCGGGGCGTTTTCAGTTTCAGCAAAACGCGATCAGACGATCTTACCGCTCGCCAGCACCGCTAGCAGCAGAAGCGCGACGATGTTGGTGATCTTGATCATCGGGTTTACCGCCGGACCGGAGGTGTCCTTGTAGGGATCGCCCACAGTGTCGCCGGTGACAGCGGCCTTGTGCGCTTCGGACCCCTTGCCGTGAACCACGCCGTTCTTGTCGGTGAAGCCTTCCTCGATCACCTTCTTGGCGTTGTCCCAGGCGCCGCCGCCCGACGTCATGGAGATGGCGACGAACAGACCCGTCACGATCACCCCCATCAGCATGGCCCCCAAGGCGGCGAAGGCGTTGGCCTTGTCCGGCTGGATGAACAGGATGACGACGAACAGGACGATCGGCGACAGCACCGGCAGCAGCGACGGCACGATCATTTCGCGGATGGCCGCGCTGGTCAGGATGTCGACGGCCCGTCCGTATTCCGGCTTGGTCTCGAACGTCATGATGCCGGGGTTTTCGCGGAACTGACGCCGAACCTCGGCCACGACAGCCTCGGCTGCGCGCCCCACCGCCGTCATCGCCAGCCCTCCGAACAGGAAGGGCAGCAAGCCGCCGAACAACAGCCCGACCACGACATAGGGGTTGGACAGATCAAACGCGACCGTCCCCAGACCGTAGAAGAAGCTGCCCGGCGCCGCCTCGGCCGCGAAGAACTTCAGATCCTCCACATAGGCCGCGAACAGGACCAGCGCCCCCAGACCCGCCGAACCGATGGCGTAGCCCTTGGTCACGGCCTTGGTGGTGTTGCCCACGGCGTCCAGAGCGTCGGTCGAAACGCGGACTTCCGGCGGCAGGCCCGCCATTTCGGCGATGCCGCCCGCGTTGTCCGTGACCGGACCGAAGGCGTCCAGCGCCACGATCATCCCCGCCACGCCCAGCATGGTCGTGGTGGCGATGGCGATGCCGAACAGGCCCGCCAGTTGATAGGCCGCGACGATGCCGACGATGATGGTCAGAGCCGGAAGCGCCGTGGCTTCCAGCGACATGGCCAGACCCTGGATGACGTTGGTGCCGTGTCCGGAGACCGAGGCGTTGGCCACCGACTTCACCGGACGGAAGCCCGTGCCGGTGTAGTATTCGGTGATGACCACGATGGCCGCCGTCACCACCAGACCCACAGCGCCCGCCCAGAACAGGTTCATGGGCTGGATCAGCAGGCCGCCCGAGGTCTCGACCGCGCCCGGCAACAAGGTGTTGATCACCCACCAGACGGCGACCAGCGACAGCAGGCCGGTCACGATCAGCCCCTGATACAGGGCCCCCATGATGTTGCCGCTCTTGCCCAGACGGACGAAGAACGTCCCGATGATCGAGGTCACGATGCAGACGCCGCAGATCGCCAGAGGCAGCAGCATCAGCACATCCACATAGGGCTGGTTGCGGAAGAAGATGGCCGCCAAGACCATGGTCGCCACCGTGGTGACGGCATAGGTCTCGAACAGGTCGGCGGCCATGCCGGCGCAGTCGCCGACGTTGTCGCCCACATTGTCCGCGATAGTGGCGGCGTTGCGGGGGTCGTCCTCAGGGATGCCCGCCTCGACCTTGCCCACCATGTCGCCGCCGACGTCAGCCCCCTTGGTGAAGATGCCTCCGCCCAGTCGCGCGAAAATGGAGATCAACGAGGCGCCGAAGCCCAGCGCCACCAGGCCGTCGATGACCTCGCGGCTGGTTGAGGCGTGGCCCAGACCCTGTGTCATGAAGGCGTAGTAGCCGGACACGCCCAGAAGCGCGCCGCCCGCCACGAACATGCCGGTGATGGCGCCCGAGCGGAAGGCCAGGTCCAGACCCTTGGACAGGCTCTGCGACGCGGCCTGGGCCGTGCGGACGTTGGCGCGCACGGAGATCAGCATCCCCGCATAGCCCGCCGCGCCCGACAGGACCGCGCCGATCAGGAAGCCGAGCGCCGCCCAGGTTCCGATAAGAAAATAGGCCGCGACCAAGATCACGACCCCTACAATGCCAATCGTTGTGTACTGACGCTTCAGATAGGCGGATGCCCCTTCCTGGATCGCCGCGGCGATCTCACGCATCCGTTCATTACCACTGTCGGCCTTCATCAAGGCGGCGGTCTGGACGGCGCCGTAAAGCACCCCCAGGGCGCCGGCCGCGATGACCAGCCAAAGATATGACGTCATGGCGTTTCCAAGCCCTATGCAACTGGGCGCGCGGATCCATGGGCTGCGCTACGGGCGTTGTCGCCTCTCGGCCGCCTTCCGGTCCCCCCGTGCGCTTACGGACGCAAATTCACGCCCCTCGGGAATTGCGGCTAAATCGTGCCAAAAGCAGAGCCGTGGCGCAACAGCGCTCTTTTAGACGGCGCGAACGGTCGTGCGGCGGCGCGCGGCCTGGCTGACGACCTCGACGCGAGCGATCGCGCCCTTGCCGATCAGCGTATCCGCCGAGCGGATCAGGCTGGCGCTCAGGGCCTGGGCGTCCACCTGGTTCCAATCGTCGGCCAGGACGAAGGGCGTGCGGTGCCCGGCGCGGACCAGGGCGTCGCGCAGATAGGGCTCCTTGGCCTTCACCGCATCCAGGGCATGGCCTTCACCCAGATGCAGCTTCAGCACCACGAAGATGTAGTTCCGGACCCGGCCGCCCACGATGATCGGCAGGCCGACGCCGGTCAGGTTGATGCTCGCCGGCTGAGCGGTCGTTTCCGCCGATGGCGAGGCTGCTGCGGCCGCCCCCGACAGGGCGGCGCCGGCGACGGCGAGGATCAGGGCGCGGCGGTTCATGACGGCAGTCTGGCCCTGTCCCGTTAGGATTCCGTTGCCCTCAGCCGTGGGTCCAGCCCGTGCGGGTCGGGGTGATGACCTGGCCCAGATAGCGCGGCGACAGCCCCCTGCCCTCGGCCACCCGCCCGACGCAGGTCAGACGCAGATGTCGCCGCTCGGCCTCGCGGCGCAAGGCGTTTTCGGCCCCCGCCGGGACGGTCAGCAGAATCTCATAGTCATCGCCGCCGCTGGCCAGCAGCTCCAGCGCCGCCTGCGGATCGACCCGTCCCTCGAACCAGGCCTGGGCCGCCGCCGACATGGGCAGCCGCTCCAGGTCGATCTCCAGGCTGACGCCGCTGGCCTCGGCGATATGGGCGGCGTCGGCTAAAAGGCCGTCAGAGACATCGGCGCTGGCGGTCGCCAGGCCCAGGACGACGGGCGCGAACTCCACGCGCGGCATAGGCGTGCGATAGGCGGCCTCCAGCGCGTCCATACGCTCGGGCTCCAGGCTCAGCGTCGCCTGAGCGGCCTGAAGACCCAGCCAGCCGTCGCCGATCGTGCCGGTGACGAAGACCAGATCGCCCGGCCGCGCCCCGGCCCGGCTGACCGCTGCGCCCGACGGCGCCCAGCCCAGCAGGGTGGCCGAGAAGCTGGCCGGTCCCGGCGTCTTCACCGTGTCGCCGCCCAGCAGGGAAATGTCGAAGATGGCCTGATCGCGCCGCAGTCCGGCGACGAAGGCCTCGCGCTCGGGCCAGCCGCAGCGCGGGGACCAGTGGCAGGCCAGCAGATAGCCGAACGGCTCGGCCCCCTTGGCGGCCAGGTCGGACAGGTTCACGCGCAAAAGCTTCTGCGCCACCGTGTCCAGCGGGTCGTCGGGCAGGAAGTGGACGCCCTCGACGATCGCATCCTTGGTCAGGATGAGGTCGTGCCCCGGACGCGAGGGCAGCGCGGCCACATCGTCGGCCAGCCCCCGCGCCCATTCCGGGTGCGCCAGCGGCTTCAGCAGCCGCTGGATGGTCTCGAATTCGCCTGCGACGTCAATCGCGGGCATCACGCGCCACGCCGTCGAGCGCCGCGTTCACGAACTTCGCCTCCGCATCGTCGAAGAAGGCCTTGGCCAGCTCGACGTATTCGTCGATCACGATTTCACGCGGCACGTCGGGCTTGTGCTTCAGCTCCCACGCGCCGCAGCGCAGCAAGGCGCGCAGGGTCGCGTCCAGACGCTCCAGCCGCCAGTTGGAGGCCAGGCGCGCCTTGACCGCCTCGTCCACCGCGCGCTGGTCCTCGACCACGCCGTGCACGACGGCGGCGAACCAGTCCTCGTCCGCCTCGGCCAGAGGCGCGCCGTCGATGTCGGCGTCGAAGCGGTGATTGCGGAACTCGCGCACGACGCTATCGACGCCCTCGCCCGCCAGCTCCATCTGATACAGGGCCTGAACGGCGGCCAGGCGGGCGACTGTGCGGGCGCGGCGCTGGCGGCTGGTCAGCTGCGGCTCGGCGCGGGCTTTGTCGGCCTCGGCCAGTTGGGCCATGACTTCGGCGACGGTGGCCGGGGTGGTGTTGGTCGGTTCGCTCACGAGGCCAGTCCTCCGCGCAGGCGCTTGCGGATGGCGATCAGGTCCAGGCAAGCGCGGGCCGCAAAGCCGCCCTTGTCGCCCTCGCTGAGACGGGCGCGGGCCCAGGCCTGATCCTCGTCCTCGGTCGTCAGGATGCCGTTGCCGATGGCCAGGCCCTTGAGACCCAGATTGCGGATGCCGGCGGCCGACTGATCCGAGACGATCTCGAAATGATAGGTCTCGCCGCGGATGATGCAGCCCAGGGCGACATAGCCGTCATAGCGCGGCGCGGTCGGATAGCGTCCGGCCTCCTCGGCCATGGCGATCACGGTCGGCACTTCCAGGGCGCCGGGTACGGTCACGACGTCATACTGAACGCCTTGCGCGCGCAGGGCGTCCTTCGCCCCTTCCAGAAGGGCGTCGGCCAGTTCGTCGTAGAAGCGCGCCTCGACGATGAGGACGCGAGTGGGGTCGTTCAAGATTGGTCTTCTCCGTCCATGTCGCGCCAGCCGACGATGCGCAGGCCGTAGCCTTCCAGCGCCGTCGGATTGGGTCGCGTCGAACTCATCACGATCATGTCTTTGACGCCGAGGTCGAGCAGAATCTGCGCCCCGACGCCATAGGCTTTCAGCGAACGATCCACGGCCGCGGGCTTGGCGACGCCGCCCAGCCGCTCGGCCAGACCATGCAGGTCGGGATCGCGCAGGAAGACGACGACGCCCGGCCCGTCCTGGGCCGCCAGCGCCTGCATCGCCTTCGGAATATAGTCCTGGCGGGCCTCGACATGGCCCAGCAGATCGGCGGCGAAGTCAACCTGGTGCATCCGCACGACGGTCGGCTTGGTCGGGTCGATGTCGCCGCGCACCAGGGCGACATGCTCGGCGCCCTCGATGGTGTTGCGGTACAGGATCAGCTTGAATTCGCCGCCGTGGACGCTCTCGAACGGCGTCTCCATCACGCGCTCGACAAAGCGCTCGGTGCGGCGGCGATAGGCGATCAGGTCGGCGATGGTGCCGATCTTCAGCCCATGCAGTTGGGCGAAGGCGATCAGGTCGGGCATCCGCGCCATCGTCCCGTCGTCCTTGATGATCTCGCAGATCACCCCGGCCGGGATCAGGCCCGCCATGCGGCTGATGTCAACGGCCGCCTCGGTGTGGCCGGTGCGGACCAGGACGCCGCCGTCGCGCGCGACCAGGGGGAAGATGTGGCCCGGCGAGACGATGTCGTCGGCGGTGCGCGACGGATCGGCCGCCACCTGGACCGTATGGGCGCGATCGGCGGCCGAGATACCGGTCGTGACGCCTTCCTTGGCCTCGATCGAGATGGTGAAGGCCGTGCCCATGCTCTCGCGGTTCTCGGCGGCCATCGGCGGCAGGCGCAGCTGCTTGGCGCGCTCGGACGTCAGGGCCAGGCAGACCAGGCCCCGCGCATAGCGGATCATGAAATTGATCTGGTCCGGCGTGGCGAACTGGGCCGGAATGACGATGTCGCCCTCGTTCTCGCGATCCTCGGCGTCCACCAGGATGTAGGGGCGGCCGTTGCGGGCGTCCTCGATAATGTCCTCGATCGAGCTGATCGGGCTGTCGGTGTTGTAGACGGCCAATTTCATCATGCGGTCTCCTGCCACCGCGCGAGGTAACGCGCCAGCATGTCGATCTCCAGATTGACCTTTTCGCCGACCTTCAGGCCGCCGAGGGTGGTCGCATCCCACGTGTGCGGGATGATGTTCACGTCGAAGCGGCGCTCATGCACCCCATTCACCGTCAGGGAAACCCCATCGACCGTGATTGAGCCCTTTGGGGCGATGAATCTGTGCAGGGGCGCCGGCGCCTCGATCACGACGCGGTGCGACCCGCCCTCGGGGGTGATGGACACGACCTCGCCCAGACCGTCGACGTGGCCCGAGACGATATGGCCGCCCAGTTCATCACCGAGTTTCGCCGCGCGCTCCAGGTTGACGCGGGTGTTCTCGCGCCAGTCGCCCAGCTTGGTCTTGGACAGGGTCTCGCCTGAGACCTCGACGGCGAACCAGCCCTCCCCCTTCTCCGTAACGGTCAGGCAGCAGCCCGCGTGGCTGATGGAGGCGCCCAGGTCGATGGTCGCCGTGTCCCACACGGTCTCGACCTCATAGCGACGGTCGCGGTTGGTTTCACGGACGCTGCGGACGCGGCCGATGTCGGTGACGATGCCGGTGAACATGAAAGCTCCGGTCCCTTCGGACCCAAAAAAACAGAGTCTAATTAGTCTAATTCGTCTGAAATCGCGCCTGAGGAGGCGTCAGTCGCGGGCGTAGCGTTCCCACAGATCGTCTCCGACAGGCTCGACGCCCAGACGACGGAACTTGGGGGCGTCGGCCAGCTTTGCAAGCGCCAGGGAGGCGATGCAGGGCCTGCCCTCCCCGCCCAGCAGGATCGGGGCGCGGAACCACTCGATCACGTCCACTGCGCTCGCCTGGATGAAGGAGGCGGCGACGCGGCCCCCGCCCTCGATCAGGACGGAGCCGATGTTGCGAGCGGCGAGCGCGTCAAGGACGGCGGAAACGGCGGGGCGGCCGTCATCGGCGGCGACGGAGACGACCTCGGCCTGGCCGATGGGATGGAGTTGGGCTGTGGTGAAGATCAGGGTGTTGCCGGATGCGACCTTGGCCGTCGCGGGGGTCCGCAAACGGCTGTCGAGGACGACACGCAAGGGATGCGGCCCGGCATGATCAGGAAGGCGCACGGTCAGTTCGGGATCGTCGGCCAGCACTGTCTCGACGCCGACCAGAATGGCGTCATGCGCCGCGCGCAGGCGGTGGCCCTGAAGGCGCGCCTGCGGTCCTGTGATCCACTGGCTTTCGCCCGTGGCCGTGGCGATGCGGCCGTCCAGGGAGGTCGCCAGCTTAAGGGTGACGCGCGGGCGCATCAGTCCTGGCCGGACTTGGTCTCGTCGAAACCCTCGTCGCCGAGGAATTTGGCGAAGTCGCTGGTGTGGCGGAAGTCCTTATAGACCGAGGCGTAACGGACATAGGCGACCTCATCGACCGACTTCAGCGCCTTCATGATGAAATCGCCGACGATGTGCGACGGGATCTCGGTCTCGCCCAGGCTTTCCAGCTGGCGCACGATGCGGCTGACCAGCAGCTCGACCTGATCGGGCTGGACCGGGCGTTTACGCAGGGCGATGCCCAGCGAGCGTTCCAGCTTGTCGCGGTCGAAGGGGGTGCGGCGGCCGTTCCGTTTCAGGATGACCAGTTCGCGCAGCTGCACCCGCTCGAAGGTGGTGAAGCGCCCGTTGCACTGCGGGCAGGACCGACGGCGGCGGATGGCCGCGCCGTCGTCAGACGGGCGGCTGTCTTTCACCTGGGTGTCGGCGTTTCCGCAGAAGGGGCACTTCATCCGATGGGCCTCTTAGCGATAGATCGGGAAGCGCGCGGTCAGTTCGCGCACCTGGGCCGCCACGCCCGCGACGACGGCCGGATCGGCTTCATCGCCGCCGTTCATCGAGGAGACGACGTCGGCGATCCAGTGGCCGATCTGCTTGAACTCTTCCTCGCCGAAGCCGCGCGTGGTGCCGGCCGGCGTGCCCAGGCGGACGCCCGAGGTGACGGTGAAGGGCGCGGTGTCGAACGGCACGCCGTTCTTGTTACAGGTCATCAGGGCCTTTTCGAGCTCATGCTCGGTGGCCTTGCCGGTCACGCCCTTGGGCCGCAGGTCGACCAGCATCAGGTGGCTGTCAGTGCCGCCCGAAACGATGGCCAGACCGCGATCGACCAGAACGGCGGCCAGGGCCTGGGCGTTCTTCACGACCTGTTGGGCATACAGCTTGAACTCGGGCTTCAGCGCCTCGCCGAAGGCCACGGCCTTGGCGGCGATGACGTGCTCCAGCGGGCCGCCCTGCAGGCCGGGGAAGACGGCCGAGTTGATCTTCTTGCCCAGGTCCAGGTCGTTGGACAGGATCATGCCGCCGCGCGGGCCGCGCAGGGTCTTGTGCGTCGTGGTGGTGACGACGTGGGCGTGCGGGATCGGGTCGGGATAGACGCCGCCCGCGATCAGGCCCGCATAGTGGGCCATGTCGACCATCAGATAGGCGCCGACCGAATCCGCGATCTCGCGGAAGCGCTTGAAGTCGATGTGGCGGCTATAGGCCGAGGCGCCGGCCAGGATCAGCTTGGGCTTCTCCTTCTGGGCCATCTCAGCAACGTGATCATAATCAATCAGATGGTCGTCTTCGTTCACCTTGTAGGTGACAGGGCGGAACCACTTGCCCGACTGGTTGGCGGGCGAGCCGTGGGTCAGGTGCCCGCCGCAGGCCAGGTCCATGCCCAAGAAGGTGTCGCCCGGCTGCAGCAGGGAGAAGAAGACCGCCTGGTTGGCCTGTGCGCCCGAGTGGGGCTGGACGTTGACGAAGGCGGCGCCGAACAGTTCCTTGGCGCGCTCGCGGGCCAGGTCTTCCGTGATGTCGACGAACTCGCAGCCGCCGTAGTAGCGACGGCCCGGATAGCCCTCGGCGTATTTGTTGGTCAGGACCGAACCCTGCGCGTCCAGCACCGCCTGCGAGACGATGTTCTCGGAAGCGATCAGCTCGATCTGCTCCTTCTGGCGGCCAAGCTCGCCCTGGATGCCCTTGAAGATCGCCGGATCGGCGTCGGCGAGGCTCTTGGAGAAGTATGCGTCGTGGGTGAAGGCGGTCACTGGCGGGCATCCCGAAGGCTGGAGCAAAAACGGCGCCCCTATCTAGGCCGCGCCGCTGAACACCACAACATCTAGTGGCCCGGTCCCAATCGCGCGCGCCAGGATACCTATGTTACAATTTGAGTGCGCGAAATAACGTCAAGCTTTAAGGTGACGCCCAAATCAGGGGAAAGCACCATGGAGCAGTTGATCGGATACGCCGTGGCGGCGTTGAGCCTTATGGCGACCCAGGCGGCTGCCGCCCCGGTCACCTATTACGTCCAGAGCGAGCCCTACACCGCGATCACCGACTCCACGGCCTGCCCGGTGGGGGTGTGCAAGGCCTATGGCGCGGGCCAGCGCCTGAGCGGGACAATCACCTTCTTCGGCCCGCTGGCCCCCAACCTTGACGTTCAGACAGACGACGTCGGCCATATGATCGACGACTTCCAGCTCAGCGACGGCCAGAACACCTACACCCTGCTGAACGCCGGCATCCCTGATCCCAAAATGGTGATCAACTTCGCCAATGTCAGCACCGACGCCAGCGGCGTCATCACGGCCTTCGAGTTCAAGTTCGACCGGACAAACGGCGCGCCCTACAGTGTTTCGATAATGCCGTCGAACGACCTCCAGACGCGCGTATCGACGATCTATTTCACCTCGATCCACCCTGCGGTTTCGGTCGACAACAACGCCCGATGCACGGCCCGTGGAACCGTCAGCAATGCGCCCACCAACACGCCGGGCGCCGGCTGCATTCAGACGACCGTCACCCCGACCGAGGGCGCTTCTCAAGCTCAAGCCAGCACAGTCACCATGTCGCTCACCCCGCCCGCGCCGCCCGCGCCGGTGCCGACCCTGTCGGAATGGGCGATGATCCTGCTGGGCGTTCTGCTAGCCGGCGGCGCGGCTCTGAAACTGCACCGCCGTCGTCAGACCGCCTGACGCCAAAGTTCAGCGACGGGTCGCCAGGGCGCGTTTCAGCTTGGCGATGGCGACCCGTTCAACCGCGCGCGGCTCCAGGGCCGGCCCCATGGCCGAGACCTCGACGCCCGTGGCCACATGGACGACCGAGCACTTCACATAGGTTCCGTTGCGGACGAACTCGACGATGACCTCGCCGAGTTCGGGGTCGCGCGTCATGCGGCGACCGGACGACGCGCCACGTTACAGTGGGACCAGAGCTTGTCCATCGCCTCGACCAGCTTGTCGATCATGGCGTCGTCATGGTCCGGCGAGGGGGTGAAGCGCAGGCGCTCGGTCCCCTTGGGCACGGTCGGATAGTTGATCGGCTGGACGTAGATGCCGTGCTCTTCCAGCAGCATGTCCGAGATCAGCTTGCAGTGCACCGGATTGCCGACGTGAACCGGCACGATGTGGCTGACGCTGGGCAGGACGGGAATGCCCGCCTCGGTCAGGCGACGCTTCAGGGTGGCGGCGCGCTCCTGATGGGCGTCGCGCAGTTCCGGGTGCGCCTTCAGGTGACGGACAGATGCCAGAGCCCCGGCGGTCAGAGCGGGCGGCAGGCTGGTGGTGAAGATGAAGCCCGAGGCCCAGCTGCGCACCGCGTCCACGATCACGGCGTCGGCGGCGATGTAGCCGCCCATGACGCCGATGGCCTTGCCCATGGTGCATTCGACGATGTCGATGCCGTCCAGCACGCCGTCACGCTCGGCCACGCCCGCGCCGGTCGCGCCGTACAGGCCCACGGCGTGAACCTCGTCCAGATAGGTCAGGGCGCCGTATTTCTTGGCCAGGGCGATGGTGCCGGCGATGTCGGCGATGTCGCCGTCCATCGAATAGACGCTCTCGAAGGCGACCAGCTTGGGCGCATCTGCCGGCGCGGCGGCCAACAGTTCCTCAAGGTGTTCAAGGTCGTTGTGGCGGAAGATGTGACGCTCGCCGCCGCCGTTGCGGATGCCAGCGATCATGGAGGCGTGGTTCAGGGCGTCCGAGAAGGTGATCAGGCCCGGCAGAATCTTCTGCAGCGTCGACAGCGTCGCCTCATTGGCCACATAGCCCGAGGTGAACAGCAGGGCCGCTTCCTTCTGGTGCCAGCTCGCCAGTTCAGCTTCCAGATCCACGGCCGAGCGCGTGGTGCCCGAGATGTTGCGCGTGCCGCCTGCCCCGGCGCCCGTGCGTTCGATCTCGGCCTGCATGGCGTCGATCACGACCGGATGCTGGCCCATGCCCAGATAGTCGTTGGAGCACCAGACGACGACGTCCTGCTGGGCGCCGTCCTCGCGGCGACGAACTGCACGAGGAAACTGGCCGCGCACCCGCTTCAGATCGGCGAAGACGCGATAGCGACCCTCGCTGCGGACCTGCTCCACAGAGTTCTGAAAGGCGGACTTATAGTCGAACAAGGCGGCGCTTCTTTCGCTTATGCAGCTTTCGCGGCCTAATTGCGCGCACCGCCCTGTCTTGTCCATGTCAGGAGCCGGACAAAACGTCCCAACCCCTTAATTGATAACGATTCTCAGACTTGCAACGGCAGCAACGGCCACGCTTTGCGGCGCCAGCGTCCAGGCGTAGTCTGAGGTCATGAACAGACGACATATGATGCAGACGGGACTGGCTGCACTCGGGGCCGGAACGGCGAGTTGCGCAGCGCCGTCATCCAGCGCTCCGCGTCCAGCTTATGAGATGCCTCTGGAAAGCGCCCCACATCAACGGACCCTGATGCAGTGGCCCGTCAGCGTCGATGTCTATGGCGCCCGCGACCTTGCCGCCGTGCAGGCGAACATCCTGGCTATCGCCAATGCGATCAGCGAGTACGAGCCTGTGGCCATGATGGCGGCGCCCGGCGCGCGCGGTCTGAACCGCGCCAAGTTCAGCAGTGCGGTTGAATTCTGGGACATTCCAACCGACGACCTGTGGTGCCGCGACAGCGGCCCGACCTTCGTCAAGGATGCGGCGGGGCAACTGGCTGTCGCCCACATCCGTTTCAACGGTTGGGGCAACAAGCAGCGCCATCGCAACGACGGCCTGATCGCCGAGCGCGTAGCGGCGCGATTGGGCCTGCCGCTGATCGACAGCGGCGTGATCGGCGAACAGGGCGGTCTGGAGCACGACGGCGCTGGGACCATGCTGGCCCACGCCAGTTGCTGGGTGAACAACAACCGCAATCCCGGTCTGAGCGCGGATGAAATTGCGGATCGGCTGGGCGCCGCCGTCGGCGCCACGAAGATGATCTGGGCGCCGGGCATCAAGGGCGAGGACATCACCGACTATCATATCGACGCCCTGGCCCGCTTCACGGCGCCGGGACAGGTGCTGATCCAGATCGATGACGAGGTGGACCCTGACGACCCCTGGTCGGCCGCCGCCCACGAAACCCTTGGGATCATCCAGCGGGCCACGGACGCGCGCGGGCGTCCGCTGGAGATCGTGCGGCTGCCGGAACCGATCGACATTCGCGGGACGTCGGACGACTTCGTGTCCAGCTACGTCAACTACTACGTCTGCAACGGGGCCGTGATCGCCGCCCAGTTCGGCGATCAGGCTGCGGATGACGAGGCGCGCGACGTGCTGGCGTCCCTTTATCCGGGACGACGAATTGTGCAACTCAACATCGATGCTCTCGGCGCATCGGGCGGCGGCATCCACTGCGCAACGCAGCAGCAGCCGGCCTAGATGATCAGGGCGGCGATCAGTCCTGCCAGACCGACGGTCATGGAGGCGATGTAGAGCCGATAGGTCGTGTGGTAGCGCCGACCGACGTCTTCGCGCACCCGATTGTCGAGCAACCGGGCTAGGGTGACGACCATCAGCGAAATACTAATCAGGATGGTGACTGCGACCAGCCAGTCAACCGCGTCCTGAAGCACCCGCCCCTCTTCCTCGCTGACTGCCCAATTGGCCATAAAGGCCAGCAGGAAGCCCATGATGATCCCGATCGAGGTCACCATCGGCTGGCGATAGCCGACGACGTCCTCGTGGTAGAGGGGCGGTTCTTCGGTCATTGCGCCAGGGTGTCGATGCGGCCGCGCAGCATCTGGACCATGGCGGAGAAGTCCTTGCCGCCGTAGCCGAGGCCGTTGAACAGGGCGTAGAGGGCCTCGGCCTGGGCGCCCATCGGCGTCGTGGCGCCCGCCTTGGCGGCGGCGTCCTGGGCCAGTTTCAGATCCTTCAGCATCATGGCGGTGGCGAAGCCGCCTTCGTATTCGCGGTTCGACGGGGCGGTCGGCACCGGGCCGGGCCAGGGGTAGTAGTTGCTGACGCTCCAGCACTGGCCCGAGGACTTGGACGCGATCTCGAAGAAGCGTTCCGGCTCCAGACCCAGCTTCTCGGCCAGGGCGATGGCCTCGCACGTGCCGATCA
The DNA here is from genome assembly GCA_002430835.1 of Brevundimonas sp. UBA5936. Classification (GTDB taxonomy): domain Bacteria; phylum Pseudomonadota; class Alphaproteobacteria; order Caulobacterales; family Caulobacteraceae; genus Brevundimonas. Next base: position 44,258 of record DJDA01000132.1, on the reverse strand, counting down.
TCGAGATGCCCAGCAGCATGTTGTTGCAGATCTTGGCTGCCTGACCGGCGCCGTGGTCGCCGGCGCGGATGGTGATGCGGCTCATGGGATCGAGCGCCGGTTCGACGCGGGCGAAGTCGGCCTCGTCGCAGCCGACCATGAAGGCCAGCGTCCCGGCGTCGGCGGCCGCCGTGCCGCCTGATACCGGAGCGTCGGCGAAGGCGTAGCCCGCTTCCTTGGCCAGACCGGCGACCTTGCGCGCCGTCTCGACGTCGATGGTCGAGCAGTCCAGCAACAGGGCGCTGGCCGGGGCCACGCCGATGATCTGGTCGGAATAGACGCCGAGCACATGCGGACCTGCGGGCAGCATGGTGATGACCACCTCGGCGTCCTTCACGGCCTCGGCGACCGAGGCGACGGTGCGGCACCCGGCCTCGGCGGCGCGCTCCAGCGCGGCGGGCGACAGGTCGAAGGCGGCCACGTCATGCCCGGCCTTGGCCTGATTGGCGGCCATGCCGCCGCCCATGTTGCCCAGGCCGATGAAGGCGATGCGAGTCATCTGTGCGTTTCCCTTATGGATTTTGGCCGAGGGTTAGCGCCGCCCGTCCCGCTTCGCCAGTCACCAATTTGAGACGAGACGCCTCAGTTCGGCTTGCGGAAGCGATAGACGAACTGATCCGTCTTGCCGCGGATCGCCTCGTCAAAGACGTTCAGGCTGTGGTCGTCGGCCGAGTTGGCGACGGCTGTGCTCTCTCCGTCGAAGACGAAACCGGCGGCCTCGACCTCCTTGCGGAGCTGGGCGCCCTCGATGCGGTGCAGGCTTTCGACCACGGTGTTGGCGGCGCCGGGCGCGGCCTGGTGGTCGATGACGACATAGAGGCCGCCGGGCTTCAGCGCCTTGAAGATGTCGGCGTTCATCTTGGCCACGTCCACGCCGAAACGGGGGATGTGGAAGTCGTGATATTCCTGGCTCATGAAGACCAGATCCAGCGGCTGATCGAAGCTCATGGCGTCCAGGTCGCCGTTGACGCGGCTGACGTTGGGATAGGCGGCGACCAGGGCGTCGGCGCGCGGGTTCTCGCGCTCTGCCGTGCGGTTCGGCACGAAGGCGTAGACATGACCGCCCTCGCCCACGACGCGCGAGAACAGGCGGCTGAAGTAACCGGCACCGGGACGGATGTCGGCGATGCGCTGGCCCGGTTTCACCTGAGCAAAGGCCAGCATCTCGGCCGGATGACGCAAGGGGTCGCGGGCCACTTCATCCGCCGGGCGCAGGGTGTCGGCGACGGCGGCCCGATAGGCGGGCGCGGCGGCGTTCTGGGCCAAGGCGGGCGCGGCGCTCAGTAAGGCGGCGACGACGGCGGCGGCGAGCAGATGCGGCTTCATGATGAACTCCTTGATCTCTTGCTGCCCCGGCCGGGGCCTTCGGACGGCATAAGGCGCGCGGATGAGGCGGCTGGCAAGCCGCCCCGTCTCGCGATCAACCGGCGGACATGGAGGCCGGAACCTGCTTCTCCTTCAGGGTGACAAGCTCCTCGGCCATGGTCGGGTGGACGGCGCAGGTGGCGTCCCACTGGGCCTTGGTCAGGCCCGCCTTCACGGCGATGGCGGCCAGCTGGATCATCTCGGGGCTGTCGGGGCCGACGATGTGGCAGCCGACGACGCGCTGGGTCTCGCCATCCACCACCAGCTTCATCAGCACCCGTTCGTCCGAGCCGGTGAAGGCGTATTTCATCGGCCGGAAACGGGTGACGTAGACGTCCACCTCGCCCGGACAGGCGTGGCGGGCCTCGGCCTCGGTCAGGCCGACGGTGCCGACCGGCGGCTGGCTGAAGACGGCGGTGGCGACAGCCTCATAGTCGAAGCTCTGCGGATTGTTCTTATAGACCGTCTCGTGGAAGGCCACGGCCTCGCGGATGGCGACAGGAGTCAGGTTCATGCGATCGGTGACGTCGCCAATGGCCCAGATGTTGTCAGCCGTCGTTCTGGAATGCTGGTCCACCTTGACGGCGCCGTCGTCGTTCAGCTCGACCCCGGCGGTTTCGAGGCCCAGATCCTTGACGTGGGGCGCGCGGCCGGTGGCGAACATGACCACATCGGTCTCGATCTTCATGCCGTTTTCGAGGTGGTTGACCAGGCCGGTCTCGGTCTTCTCGATCGAAGAATGCTGGCAACCGAGGATGACCTTGATTCCACGCTTCTCGATTTCGCCCGCCAGATGGGCGCGCACGTCGTCATCAAAGCCGCGCAGGATGTTGGGGCCGCGATAGATCAGGGTCGTCTCGACGCCCAGACCGGCGAAGATGCCCGCGAACTCCACCGCGATATAGCCGCCGCCCGCGATCAGGATGCGCTTGGGCAGTTCGGGCAGGTGGAAGGCCTCTTCCGAGGTGATGGCGTGTTCGATGCCGGTCAGGCTTTCCGGCTTCCACGGGCGGCCGCCGGTGGCGATCAGGATTTTCTCGGCGGTGATCGTTTGGTTCTTGCCCCCCTCCTTGGCGAGAATCTCGACGGTGTGGGCGTCTTTCAGGACGGCGCGGCCGTGGACCAGATCGACGCCCGCCTTGGCCAGGTTGGCGGCGTAGATGCCCGACAGGCGGGCGATCTCGACGTCCTTGGCGTGCAGGAAGGTCGGCCAGTCGAATTTCGCATTATCGAAGGACCAGCCGTAGCCCTCGGCGATCTCCAGGGCGTGACTGACTTCAGAAGCCATGACCATGAACTTCTTGGGCACGCAGCCGCGCACGACGCAGGTGCCGCCGACACGGTATTCCTCGGCGACGGCGACCTTCTTGCCGCCCAGCGCCGTCAGCCGCGCCGCCCGCACCCCGCCCGAACCGGCGCCGATGACAAAGAGGTCGTAATCGTATTGGGCCATCGGGCTCTCCGGGAATGGACCCGAAAAGATGAGTCCAATTCGTCTGAATCGTCTGAAATCCGCGCGGCTGGGCCGCAGCGCTGACCCGACTTAGGCGCCGGGGCGACGGGGGGCAAGACGACGCTCCACTCTTCGCTCATCCCCAGCCTTTGATGGCCCGGCCTTTGCTGGCCCGACCTTTGCTGGCCCGGCCTTTGCTGGGATGAGCGGGGTTGGATCAGGGGTTGATCGTCTCGACCCCTTCGTCCGTGCCGATGACGGCCAGGTCGGTCAGGTCGAGGAACAGGCCGTGCTCGACCACGCCGGTCAGGCTTTTCAGGTCGGCGGCGAGACGAGCCGGGTCCGCGATCAGCTTGCAGGCCGCGTCGTAGATCAGGTTGCCGCCGTCGGTGCGGATCAGGCCGCGCTCGGCCTCGCGCACGCGGGCGGGCGAGGCGATGTCATGATCGGCCAGCACGTCGGCGATGCGGTTGGCGGTCGTCTTATGGCCGAAGGCGACGACCTCGATCGGCAGGGGGAAGGTTCCCAACGCCGGAACCACCTTGGCCGCGTCGGCGATGCAGATGCAGCGGGCGGACGCCTCCCACACCAACTTCTCGCGCAGCAGGGCCGCGCCGCCGCCCTTGATGAGGGCCAGGCCGGGGCCGATCTCGTCGGCGCCGTCGACGGTCAGATCGATCTTCGGCGTGTCCTCCAGCGTCGACAGGGTCAGACCCAGCTCGCGCGCCAGGTCGGCGGTGCGCTCGGACGTCGGGACGCAGCGCAGGTCCGGCAGGTTGCGGGCGGCCAGCGCCTTGACGAACCAGGCGGCCGTGGAGCCGGTGCCCAGGCCGACGACCATCCCGGCCTCGACGTATTGGGCGGCGGCTTCGCCGGCGTTCTTTTTCTGCAGGTCGCTCATTGGGATTTCGCCGCCTTCTTCGCGCGCATGGTGTCCATGAAGCGGGCGGCCCAGCCCGGTTTCGTCGTCTGTTGGCCGCGCGCCAGGGCCAGGTCGCCGGGCGCGACGTCCTTCGTCACCACGGAGCCGGAGCCGACCATGGCGCCTGCGCCGATGGTCACGGGAGCGACCAGCGACGAGTTGGAGCCGACGAAGGCCCCTTCGCCCACCGTCGTGCGATGTTTGAAGAAGCCGTCGTAGTTGCAGAAGATCGTGCCCGCGCCGATGTTGGCCTTCGCCCCCACATGGCCGTCGCCGAGATAAGCCAGGTGATTGGCCTTGGCGCCCGCATCCATGCGGACGTTCTTGACCTCGACGAAGTTGCCAATCTTGACGCCTTCGCCCAGATCCGCCCCGGGGCGCAGGCGGGCGTAGGGGCCGACCTCGGCGCCGGTCGCGACCTTGGCGCCCTCGATATGGCTGAAGCTGCGGATGCGCGCGCCCTCGGCCACCTTGGCGCCGGGGCCGAAGACGACGAAAGGCTCGATGGTCGTGCCCGCGCCGATGTCCGTGTCCCAAGCGAAGTGGACGGTGTCGGGGGCGCTCATGGTCACGCCCTGCGCCAGGAAATGATCGCGCTGGGTCTTCTGGAACAGGGCCTCGGCCTGAGCCAGTTCGGCCTGCGCGTTGACGCCCATGACAGAGTCTTCAGCGGCGAAGACAGCGCGGGTCGGAGCGCCGCGCTTGCGCGCCAGTTCGACCACGTCGGTCAGGTAGTATTCGCCCTTGGCGTTGTCGTTCGTCACCTCGGACAATAGCTCGAACAGCAGGCCGACCGGGGCGGCCATGACGCCGGAGTTGCAGGCGGTGACGGCCAGAACATCTGCCGACGCCTCCTTGGCCTCGGTGATGGCCAGCAGGCTGTCGCCGTCGAGGATCAGGCGGCCGTAGGCGCCGGGGTCGCGGGCCTCGAAGCCGATGACGGTGACGCCTTCATGGGCGGCGAAGACGGGCTCGATGTCGGCGGCCTTCAGCAGGGGCACGTCGCCGTAGGTGACGACCACCTGGCCGATGAAGTCGCCCAGCACGGCCTCGGCGGCGCGCACGGCGTGGCCGGTGCCCAGCGGCGGATCCTGAACGGCGATGCTGTCGGCGCCGAGGCGTTTCTCGACATGGGCGCGGACTTCCGGCGAGTGGGAGCCGACCACGACGACGATGCGCTCGCAGCCCAGAGCCTCGGCCGCGTCGATGGCGTGGTCCAGCATGGCGCGGGCGCCGACCGGATGCAGCACCTTGGGCAGGGGCGACTTCATGCGCGTGCCCTGGCCGGCGGCGAGGATGATAGCTGCGCGAGGATGGGGTGCGGTCATGAATCGATCCGGCGGCTTGTCGTTGCCTGCGATCTAGCCCATTGCCGGGGTCTTCGCGAGCCGGGAGACAGATGAGTGAGCATTGAGCGCGACCTGGAAGGCTGGACCATCGCCTTCGACCTGGACGGCACCCTGGTGGATTCGGCGCCGGATCTGATCGGCACGCTGAACCGGATGCTGGCGGAGTATGAGCTGCCGCCCGTGCCAATGTCCTCGACCCGGCATCTGGTCGGACACGGCGCCATGGCCATGCTGCGCCACGGCTTCATGGAAGCGGGCGCCGTCTGGGACGAGGCCCACGCCCCCGGCCTGTTCGAGCGCTTCATCGAGGATTACACGGCCCACATCGCCGATCACAGCGTGGCGTTCGACGGCTGCGTCGCGGCGCTGGACCGGCTGAGCGCGCGCGGCGCGATCCTGTGCGTCGCCACCAACAAGCGAACGGACCTGTCGGTGGCGCTGATCGAGGCGCTGAAGCTGACGCGCCACTTCGCCTTCATCGCTGGGCCGGATGTCGTCTCGGCCCGCAAGCCCAGCGGCGCCCACATCATCGAAGCGGTGCAGAAGGCGGGCGGGGATCCGGCGCGCTGCGTCATGGTCGGCGACAGCACCACCGACACCAAGGCGGCCAAGGATGCGGGCGCGCCCTGCATCGCCGTCAGCTTCGGCTACAACGACGTGCCGCACGCGGAACTGGGCGGCGATGTGATGATCGACCACTATGACAAGTTCGAAGAGGCGCTGGCCGAGGTGATGTACTGAATCCTTCTCCCCTTGTGGGAGAAGGTGGCAGGCGGAGCCTGACGGATGAGGGGTTGCGCCGACCCGCAAATCATCGTTCGTCGGTCTATGTCGAGAGACCCCTCATCCGGCCCTGACGGGCCACCTTCTCCCACAAGGGGAGAAGGAAAACTAAAGGCTTCATTAGAACTTCTCCTCCTCAACCGCCTCTGCGGCTGTTGCCGTCTTCGCGCTTGCGAAACACATAGACCGACCCGTTCCTCCTCCCAGGGTCGTCATGCTTCGTCGCTTCTTCGCCATTCCGCTGTGGCAACGCACCGCCGCCGGGTTCGTCCTGGGCATCCTCGCCGGCCTAATCCTGCGGGAGCAGGCGCCCGTCTGGCTGCAGCCGATCGGCGACGTCTATCTGAACCTGATCCGCATGGTGGTGGCGCCGCTGGTGCTGTTCACCATCGCCAGTTCGATCGCCAAGCTGGGCGAAGGCGTCGGCGCGGTGCGGCTGGGGGTGCGGACCATCGTCTGGTTCGCCATCACCTCCCTGTTGGCGGTGCTGGTCGGCTTTGCGTTCGGACACATCATCAATCCGGGCGTCGGCCTGTCGAACCTGCCGCTGGGCGAGGTCAAGGCGCGCGAGATCCCGACGCCGTTGCAGGTGCTGCTGAGCGTCGTGCCGACCAACCCCTTCGCCGCCCTGACCGAAGGCAAGGTGCTGCAGATCATCTTCTTCTCGGCGCTGGTGGGGGCGGCGCTGGTCGCGCTGGGCGACCGGGCGCAGAACGCGCGCAGGCTGGTGGATGAGGGCGCGGCACTGGTGTTCCGCATCACCCGCTGGGTGATCCAGCTGACGCCGTTCGGGGTGTTCGGCCTGATCGGCTCAGTCGTCGGCGGCTATGGCTGGGAGGCGCTGCTGCCGCTGGGCAAGTTCATCTTCGCCATCTACGCGGCCTGCCTGTTCCACATCTTCGTCGTCTATTCGGGCCTGCTGAAGCTGCACGGGCTGAAGGTCGTCAGCTTCTTCCGCGGCGGAGCTGCGGCCATGCAGACGGCCTTCGCCACCTCCTCGTCGCTGGGCACCCTGCCCGTCACCCTGCGCCAGACGGTCGAGCGGCTGGGCGTGCCCCAGGCCTACGCCGCCTTCGCCGTGCCGCTGGGCGCCAATGTGAAGATGGACGGGTGCGGCGCCATCTATCCGGCCATCGCCTCCATCTTCATCGCCCAGTATTTCCAGATCGACCTGACGCTGACGCAGTACATCCTGATCGGCCTGACGGCGGTGCTGGGGTCGCTGGGCACGGCGGGCGTGCCGGGGACCAGCATCGTCATGCTGACCCTGACGCTGTCGACGGCGGGCCTGCCGCTGGAGGGCGTCGGCTACATCATCGCCATCGACCGCATCATCGACATGATGCGCACGGCCACCAACGTCACCGGCCAGATGGTCGTGCCCGTCCTGGTCGCCAAGGAGGAAGGCCTCCTGAACCAGGACATCTACAACGGCCATGTCGCCTGGCTGCCCGGCGATCCGGACAGCGAAACCCCGGAAGGCGCGCGGGCGGCGGGAATCTGATCAGGGCGGGGTTAGACGGACGACGCGACGGTCGCTAGGTTGCGGCCGTCTCAGCGTTCGCCGCTTGCCTCTAGCAGACTGGTCGTAATGAAGAATTCGGGCGTCATCCTCGTCTCCAGCAACTGTATGACGGCGGGGATCGCTCTTTCTCTCAAGGCGCTTCTGCCCGACCATGAGATCGAGACCGCGCATATGCGCTCGTTCCTCGACATGTCATCGCATGAAGTCGGTCAGCGCCTGGCCCATGTCGACATATGGGTGACGGGCGTGACCGATCAGAGCATCGTCGACTTGGGCGCCCATATCCAGACGATCCGCATCCCGAGACTCATCTTCGACGCCTATCATCCGGATATCGCCTATGCGCGAAACGCCGCCGGAACACTCATCAAGGGCGTTGGGGATTCTGAATACCACTCCGCCATCGTTCTTTGGTGCCATCAGAACGGCGTCAGCCCGCAGCAATGCGCCCAGTTGTTCACGCCCGAAACCTTTGCGCGGATCGGCTATGTCGGCCGCTGGGCGCAGGCGGTCATGAGCCTTAGGGCCCTTTTCGACGCTGGCGACCTGGATTTCGATGATTTCTTTCCAGCCATGATGGAGCTTTCGCCCTTCATGCACTCGTTCAACCACCCGACCGCTCCGGCTGTGACCCGCCTCGCCAAGCTGATCGCGCACCAGATCACCGGCGATAGAGGCCTTCTGTCCATGCCGATTGAGCGAAGCATCCAGGACACGCTGGCGCTGGACACCATCTGGCCGATCTACCCCGGCGTTGCTGATCATTACGGCTTGCGCGGCGCCTATCTATGGAAAATCGGCGCCGGACTGTTTTACCGCACGCCCGCAGACTTCGTTGGCGCCAGCTACGCGGCCTATGAGGGCGCCGACAGCGCCGAGTGGGAGGTTTCTCGGATGGACAGGGCGTTGTTCGATCGCGTTCTGCCTGAACGAGTCAGCCCCCAATGACCAATCCTTATCGCAGCCTGCCCGATCACTGCTTCTGGTCACGCGCCGTGTCCTGGGCCGCGCCGGGGCAACTCGATCCCATGGTCGAAAGCCCGTTCCGCATCACGCCTGACATGAAGGTCGCGACGCTGGGCAGTTGCTTCGCCCAACATATCGCCCGCCATCTGCAGCGGTCAGGCCTGAACTACTTCGTCTCGGAAACGGCGCCGCGCGAACTGTCGGCCGAAGAGGCCGCCGCCAGGCACTATGGAGTGTTCTCCGCCAGATACGGCAACATCTACACGGTCCGACAGGCGGTCCAGTTGTTCGACCGGGCCTTCGACGCCTTTCAACCCAGCGAAGACGTCTGGACGCGCGACGGGGTCTTCGTGGACCCCTTCCGTCCCCTGATCGAGCCCGCAGGCTTCGTTTCGCCACAAGCCGTGCGGGACGCGGCGCAGGCCCACCTCGCTCATGTCCGCCGGGTGTTCAGCGAGGCGAACGTCATTGTCTTCACCTTGGGGCTCACCGAAGCATGGCGCAGCCTTGAGGACGGCGCCGTCTTCGCCACCGCGCCCGGCGTCGCCGGCGGCGGCTTTGACCCTGGGCGGCACGAGAAGGTGAACTTCACATGCCGAGACGTCAGCGAGGATCTCCAGGCCTTCTGCGACCGCATCACCAGAGTGAATCCAAACGTCCGGATCGTTCTGACGGTCTCACCCGTCCCCCTGATCGCCACACACCAGGATGACCAGCACGTCCTGAGCGCCACCACCTATTCCAAGGCGGTGCTGCGCGTCGCAGCCGGCGAGATCGCCCAGGGCAATCCCTCGGTCTGCTATTTCCCCTCCTTCGAAATCATCACGTCCGCCCATAGTCGCGGGAGCTATTTCGAACCCGACCTGCGATCCGTCCGAGAGGTCGGCGTCGCCCACGTCATGCGCGTCTTCTCGCGGCATTTCCTGGAGAGCGGCGACGAACCGGCCGACGCAGGGCCGACCACCCCAGCATCGACGCCAACCGACGCCGATGTCGTTTGCGATGAAGAGGTTATCGAGCGCGCCCTGCGTGCGGGCGGTTTCTCTTCCTGATCGTCCATTTGGGCTTGCATGCCCCCAAAGGCCGGGCTATGTCCCCGCCTCCCGACGGCGCAGTCACTGACCGCCCCGTTCCAGGCGGACGCGTAGCTCAGCGGGAGAGCACCTCGTTCACACCGAGGGGGTCACAGGTTCAATCCCTGTCGCGTCCACCATTTTCTCTCATAAAAACAGTCTTCGCCGCCGCCGTGGACGAGTAGGGCTTCGGTTCACGTGCACCGTTCAAGGTCGCTCTCGTAGATAGAGATACAGCGGCAGGGAGAGCGAGAGCCCGACCAGGCAGCTCGCCGGAAGCACCAGCCACCAGCGGCTGACATGGTTCCTGGACGCATCCCGCCAGGACCACACCAGGAAGACCGCTATCGAGATCAGGACGTCCGCGGAAAAGCCGCCGGCCGCGCCGTTCGCGAACAGCGACCTCAAGAACAATGGAGCATCGGGCCCGTTCTCGAAGAAGAACGAACCGAAGAACAGCCAAGGGACGACGGCGCCGACCACCGCCATGCCCAGATAGAAGTGTCTGACGGTCACGCTGCTCTCCGTTGCAACCAGAAGCGTCACCTTAGGCGTCGGACCGCCCTTCGAACCAGCCTTCATGTGCGCAGGCGCGATGGTGAGAGGCCTAGTATTTCCGACAAGATGACGCCGCGCCGCGTGGGGTGATTACATGATCTCGCCTCAGGGTGAGAGGCGGAAGTCCCAGGCCCGGCGATCCCAACCGCTGCAGAGCGTTCGTCGGGCCTGCCACCCCCGCTTCATGCCGCTTTCGCCGTCAACTATGGCAGATTCGGGCAAAAATTTGACGCATATGAGGCGTCGAAATGGAACTCAATTCTTAACAAACGGTTAACGCCATTGTCGGCGACGTCGGGGGTCATGCGATCTCCCCTGTCACGCGAATACAGTAAGCAGGTAGCGTTGTTCAAGCAATTGTAAACAACCATCAAGGCTGAAGGCGATGACGGACGCTCGCTTTTCTTACGCGCCGCAGCACGACGCAAAAAACGCCAAGCGCATCGCCGTATCCGGCGGCGCGGGCTTCCTGGGTTCACACCTGTGCGGGCGGCTGATCGACGCGGGCCATCATGTGACCTGCATTGATAATTTTCATACGGGCCGGCACGCGAACGTCGCTCATCTGATGAGTTCGGATCGCTTCCAGCTGGTGGCGCAGGACATCAATGAGCCGCTGGACGACGCGCTGGGCCGGTTCGATCAGATCTACAATCTGGCCTGCCCCGCCTCCCCGGTTCATTACCAGTATGATCGGGTGAAGACGGCGACAACCTGCTCGCTCGGCACGCTCAACCTGCTGAAGCGGGCGGCGACGGACAACGCGCGGTTCTTTCAGGCCTCGACCTCGGAAATCTATGGCGACCCGGAAATCCACCCGCAGGTGGAAAGCTATCGCGGCAACGTCAACACGGTGGGACCGCGCTCCTGCTACGACGAGGGCAAGCGGTTCGCCGAGACCCTGGTGACGGACTTCGGCCAGCAGCACGGCCTGACCACGCGGATCGTGCGTATCTTCAACACCTATGGACCGCGGATGCACCCCGACGACGGACGGGTGGTGTCGAACTTCATCGTTCAGGCCCTGGCGGGCAATGACATCACCATCTACGGCACCGGCGAGCAGACGCGCTCCTTCTGCTTCGTCGACGATCTGATCGAGGGCTTCATCCGACTGATGGAGACGGACGAGGAGATCGACGGGCCGGTCAACATCGGCAATCCGAGCGAGATCACGGTCAATGAACTGGCCCAGCAGGTCATCGCCCTGTCCGGCTCACGTTCGCGGCTGGTCTATCACCCGCTGCCGATTGACGATCCGCGCCGTCGCAAGCCCGACATCTCCAGGGCGCTGACCCACCTGCGTTGGTCGCCCCAGGTGCCGCTGCAGGACGGACTGGAGCAGACCATAGCCTATTTCACCGCCGAGCTTCAGGGCGAGAAAGTCGCCCAGCGCGGCGCCGCCGCATCGTGAGACGACGGACCGACGGAACACCACAGGACAGAGCAACCACCACCGACTTATTGGGCAAATAACTGGGCGAGCGGCGTGATGAACACTCAAGATCCGAACTGGGCGACCCTGCTGGTCTGGTTGTTCGCTCTTTCCCAGATCCTCTATCTCGGCAGCTTCCTGCTGGAGATGTATTTCCGCTCGCTGCGCGTCGAGCGCGTGGACATGAGCGAGCCCCTGCCGGCCAGCCAGGCGGACTATCCCTTCATCGTCCTGCTGTATCCCGTTCTGCGGGAGCTGGAGAGCACGATGGAGACGACGTTCACGTCTCTGGCCAAGCTGGACTATCCCGCTGACCGCTATCGCGTCCTGGCCATCCCCAACAGCAACGACGCCGAGACCATCGCCAGCCTGCAACGGCTGAGCCGGGCCTATCCCTTCGTCGAGATCCTGGCGGTGCCGCCGACCAGCGACGCCAGCTGGGACATGGTGTGGAACGCCTGGGACCGGAATCCGAAGGCCTATTGGTGGCACAGCGGCAAGCGGGCCGGGGTCAAGGATCTGCCGCCCAAGAAGACGCGCCAGCTGATCTACGCCACCTATCACGTGGCCGAGACCTATAAGGACAAGAGCGGGCTGACGATCGACTACATCGACGCCGACAGCTGCCCCCCGGCCGACCACTTCAAGGCTGCGGCCATCGGCCTGCGCCGGTTCGACGTTCTGCAGGCGCGCAATGTGGCGGGCAATCTGAACGCCAGTCTGGCCGCCGCCTTCCACGCCTTCGACCACATGACGTGGGACGGGGCCAAATACGGCCATCTGTCCGATCCGAAGCAACCCTATTGGGTGCTGGGCAAGGGGCTGTTCTTCAAGGTCGACGACCTGATCGAACTGGGCAGCTTCCACCCGTGGATCGCCATCGAAGACCCGGAGGTCGGCCAGCGCTTCTGGAAGAACGGCCGGACGCTGGGCATCATCGAAGGCTCGCTGATCGAAGAGGTGCCCGAGACCTTCCGCGAAGGGATCACCCAGAGGAAACGCTGGGTCGCCGGCTTCTTCCAGAGCCTGACGACACCGCTGAAGGAGATGGACTTCAGCTTCGGCGAACGGGTCCGCGTGTGGATGAACTTCCTGCCCTGCATGTCTATGTGGGTGAACACCCTGGGCATTCCCCTGGGCGTCTGGGCGGCCTGGCGGTTCTTCCAGGGCGCGGACTTCCTGCCGCTGTGGCTGGTGATCCTGTCGATCTTCAACATCGTCGCCTTCTCGATCCTGATGATCGGCCTCTACATCAAGACGTGGCGGCGGACCGACCTGGTGCTGGACGGCGCGGGCGCGCGCATCGGCTACATGCTGATGGTCAATCCGATCTTCATCATGGTCTGGTGGTGCGTCTGGATCATCCCGCTGACGCTGGGCTTCGTCATGTATCTGCGGGACAGCGGCCTGGCCTGGCAGAGAACCGAGAAGATCGACGCCAACAACACCCTCGTCCGCACCAAGCTGGATGAGTTCGGCGCCCTTCGTCACCACCAGCACTAAGCAGACGATCATGGACAAGCACATTCTCATCACGGGCGGGGCGGGCTTCATCGGCTCGCACCTGGTCGACGCCATGCTGGCGCGCGGCTATCGGGTGACGGTCCTGGACAGTCTTTCGCCCCAGGTTCACGGCGACGCCGAACTGGATGCGGACGGGTGGCCCGTCTACCTCGACGCGCGGGCCCGCCGCATCAAGGGCGACCTGCTGGAAGACGGGGTGTTCGAAGCGGCCCTGAACGGCGTGACCCACCTGGCCCACCTCGCCGCCTCAGTCGGCGTGGGCCAGAGCATGACCAACATCGTCGACTACACCCGCAACAACGTCATGGCGGCGGCCGTCGTGCTGGAGACCCTGTCCCAGCGCCCGCACACGGTCGAGCGGATCGCCGTCGCCTCGTCCATGTCGATCTATGGCGAGGGGGATTACGTCCGCCCCTCGACCGGCGCCCATGTGACCACCGACATCCGCCCGCACGCTCAGCTGGAGGCGCGTCACTGGGATCTGATGGTCGACGGCGAGCCGCTGGAGCCCTGCCCTACGCCGGAAGAGAAGCTGCTGCAGCCGAACTCCATCTATGCCGTGAACAAGCGCGACCATGAGGAGATGTTCCTGTCGGTCGGGCGCGCCCTGCGCATTCCCACCGTGGCCCTGCGGCTGTTCAACGCCTATGGCTCGCGCCAGGCGCTGAGCAATCCCTATACGGGGGTGGCGGCCATCTTCATCTCACGGCTGATGAACGACCAGCCGCCGCTGGTCTTCGAGGACGGGCGGCAGATGCGCGACTTCGTCCATGTGCAGGACGTGGCCGAGGCCTTCGCCACCGTGCTGGATGACGACCGCGAGATCTGGGACGTGTTCAACGTCGGCAGCGGCGCGCCCGTCTCGATCAATGAGATCGCAGGCGTTCTGGCCCGGCTGCTGGGCAAGAACATCGCGCCCGAAGTGCTGAACCGTTACCGGGTCGGGGACATCCGTCACTGCTTCGGCGACATCTCCAAGATCGAGCGCACCTTCGGCTTCACGCCTCGACGGTCGATGGACGAGGGCATGGAGGAGTTGATTTCCTGGGTGTCCCACGCGCGCGCCCCCGTTGACCGCAGCGCCGAAAGTCTGGAACAACTGGCCAGGGGAAGGTTGGTCGTCTGACAGCATTCGCCCCCTGTTCTGTATGCGTTTGAAGTGCCTGCCGCCGGCGTCGCCAGCATCTGGCGCGTTCGATACTTCGCAAGGAACCGACCCATGCCTCACCATCGACGCCCGATGACATCCCTGCCCGCCCTGGCGGCGGCGACCCTGGCGTGCGCGGGCGTCGCCTGGGCCGCGCCGGCCTCGGCGCAAAGCGATGTGACCGTGTTCGCGGGCGGCCAGCTGGATGTCGCCGACAGCGCCTATGCCGGGGCGACGATCGGCCTGCCCGGCTCGGTCGATTCAAAGGGCTTTGCGGTGCGCGGCTCGGTCTACACCGGCAGCTACGACTACAACTCGGGTCCGAACAAGATCGACGCCGATTTCACCGGCGCCCAGGCGGAGCTGATCTATCGCTTCGGCAGCGGGCCGACCTGGGGCAGCGTCGGCGTGGGCTACCGCTATGTCGATACGGACCTCAGCCCCGCCGATCCCGGCAATCGTCGCGACGGCGGCCAAGGCGGCGTCATCATTTCGCTAGACGGCGGTCATGTCTCCGGCCCCTGGCGGGTCGACTGGTATGGCTCCTACGGCTTTGAGGTAGACGATTACAACGCCCTGGCCAGCCTGACCCATCAGGTCGGATCGTCCGGCCGCGTGCGCGTAGGCATGGAGATCGCGGCTGAAGGCGACACCAACTACAACGCCTATCACATCGGCCCTGTCGCCGGGTTCAAGTTGAATGACCGCTCAGAAATCCAAGTTTCTGTCGGCCTGAGCGATGGCGATGAACGAGATTCCCAAGCCTATCTTCGGGTCGGTTTCTATCGCAGCTTCTAGAACAGGCGGCGAAGCAGAGCTTGGATAAAGCGGCTCAGCTCATGGAAACACCGTTTTCACGCCCAACTTCCTGTCCCTGACGCCTCTTAAGATTGCGCCTTAACGAGAAGTTAAGCGTAGTAAGGCAGCCTTCTCGCGTTCCTCGAGGAGGTGCAGCCGAATGCTGCCGCGACCCACCAGACGAGCCTTCATCGGCGCCGCCGCGCTCGCGCCCGCCCTGGGGTTGGCCGCGTGGCGTCCCGTGCGCGAAGGCCTTCCGCTGGACCCTCCGCCTGTGAAGACCGCCGCCACGCTCGCCGACGCCGCCAGCGCCCAGGGCCGATATTTCGGGGCCGCCGTGCGGGCCGAGCAACTGCGTCAGAACGCCGAACTGCGCGGCGCGGTCCTGCGCGATTGCCAGGTGCTGACCCCCGAAATCCACCTGAAGTGGAATTCGCTGGAGTGGCGCAAGGGGGAGTTCAACTTCGCCCCGGTCGATGACCTGCTCGACTTCTCGCAACGCCACGGGATGCAGGTGCGCGGCCATACGCTGCTGTGGGACCAGGGCACGCCCGACTGGGCCAGGCAGGAGATGCTGCGACGCCGCGACTGGTCGCTGATGTCCGGGCATCTGGAGCGGGTGCTCAAGCGATACGGCGATCGCATTCACGACTGGGACGTCATCAATGAACCAATCGACACCCAGGGCGGCGCCGGGGGCCTGAAACGCAACGTCTTCCACCGCGCCTTCGGCCCGACCTACATCGAGCGCGTGCTGGAAGAGGCCCGCGCCCTCGCGCCCAAGGCCCATCTGGTCGTCAACGACTACGGCTTTGAATACGACAACCCGGTGGATCAGGCCCGGCGCAAGGCCATCGTCGCCCTGGCGCGACGGCTGCGCGCCTCGGGCGCGCCGCTGGACGGCATAGGCGTTCAGGCGCACCTGGACCTGTCCAAGGGACCGCTGGCGGCCGAGGGCCTGCGCGATATGACGCAGCAGTTGGTCGACCTGGGGCTGGAGATCACCGTCACCGAACTGGACGTCAAGGAATCCAGCTTCCACGGCACGGCCGCCGCGCGCGATCAGAAGGTGGCCGACGAGACGCGCCGCTATCTGGAGACCATGCTGGCCTTCCCGCAGGTGCGCGGCGTCGTCACCTGGGGCCTGAGCGACCGCCACTCCTGGCTGTCCGAGCCGCCACAACGTCAGTACGCGGACGCTCCGCCCAACCGCGGCCTGCCTTATGACGTGGATTACCGGCCCAAGCCCATGTACCACGCCCTATCTGAGGCGCTGCGCCTGAGCGCCTAGCCCCCAAGCTTTACTTTTGCTGCATTTTCAGGCCAGGAAACTGGCACCCTTTCCGCTTATCCCGCGTTAGGGACGCAGTGAGAGGGGGTTGGATTTGCGGAAGCTCGCCAAAACAATCGATCTGGTGGCGGCGTTCGACTCCTCTCCCAATCCCTATATGCTGCTGGACCGCGACCTGCGTTTCGCGGGCATGAACCAGGCCTATCTGGACGTCACTCATCGCCAGCGCGATGAACTGATCGGCCATCACGTCATGGACATCTTCGCACCCGGCGGCGCCGAGGACAGCGAGGAAGAGGGTCGCCGTCTGCGCGCCTCCTTCGACAAGGTTCTGGCGACCGGAGAGCCGGATCATCTTGCTGTGCTGCACTATCCGGTCCTGACGCCCGGCCCCGACGGCACGCCGATCTTCGATGACAGGTTCTGGAGCTGCACCCACACGCCGATCAAGGACGACACTGGCCAGGTCACGCACATCCTTCAGCACACCAGCGATGTGACCGACCTCTTGCGACTGCGCCAAAAGGCCGTCGGGAAAGCTGACCAGACCTCCGCCCTGGACGCCATGATCGGCGACGAGGTGTTCCGGCGGGCCGTAAAAATCGAGGCCAACAACCAGCGCCTCGAAGCCGAACGCAAGCAGCTCACCGACATGCTGATGAATGCGCCGGGCTTCGTCGCGGTGCTGAACGGCCCCGACCACATGATCCAGTTCTGCAATGACGCCTGCTATCGCCTGGTCAGCCATCGCGACATTCTGGGCCAGCCGGTGCGCGACGCCCTGCCCGAGCTGAGCGATCAGGGCCATCTGGACTTCCTGAACGACGTCGATGAGACGGGCGAGCCGGTCTATGGCCGCCAACGCGCCTTCGCCCTGCGGCACGCGCAGGACGGACCGCTGGACCACCGCTACATCGACTTCGCCTACCAGCCCATTCGCAACGACGAGGGACAGATCGTCGGCATCTTCGTTCAGGGACACGACGTGACCGACGTGGTGCTGGCCGCCGAACGCCAGAAGCTGATGATCGACGAGCTGAACCACCGGGTGAAGAACACCCTGGCCACGGTCCAGTCCATCGCCATGCAGACCGCACGCACGCACGAAGACCCCAGCAGTTTCGCCGCCGCCTTCCAGTCCCGCATCCTGGCCCTGTCGCACACCCACGACCTGCTGACCCGCAGCCATTGGGAAGGCGCCGACCTGCGCGCCGTGCTGGAGCATGAGACCCAGGCCCACGGCATCGGGCGGCTGACCATGAACGGGCCGCATGTCGCCCTGTCGCCGGCGCGCGCGGTGTCCCTGGGCATGATCTTCCACGAACTGGCCACCAACGCCGCCAAATACGGCGCCCTGACCTCCGGCGAGGGCCGCGTCATGGTCGACTGGCGACTGATCGATCAGAAGTCGCCCCATCTCGAGATCACCTGGCGCGAGGCGGGCGGCGAGCCCATCCCCGAGCCGGAACGGCGTGGCTTCGGCACCCGCCTGATCGAGCGCAATGTGCGCCACGATCTGCACGGAACAGTGCAGCTCTCCTATCCGCCCGAAGGCTTCCGCGCCGAGATCAGCCTGCCTCTGGAAACGGAAACCCTATGACCGACGTGCTTTCAGGCCGCCGCGTGCTGATCGTCGAGGATGAGTCCCTGGTCGCCATGCTGCTGGAGACCATTCTCGGCGACATGGGATGCACCGTTATCGGCCCGGAATCGAACGTCGGCGACGGCCTGCGCGTCGCAACCGGCGAGACCGATCTCGACGCCGCCCTGCTGGACGTCAATGTGGCGGGCCAGGAGGTGTTTCCCATCGCCGAGGCGCTGAAGGCGCGGGGCGTCCCCTTCGTCTTCTCCACCGGCTATGGCGAAAGCGGCCTGCCCGAGCACTGGCGCGGCAATCCCACGGTGCAGAAGCCCTTCACCGACGCCGCCATCCGCGACGCCCTGATGGCCGCCCTGAACATGAGCATGGTCTGACGGCGGCCACCTGAAGCTCTCTCAGGCGGCCGCGCGGGCCTCTTCCCAGGCCTTGAGCCGGCGCAGCACGTCCGCCTCGATATCGGCGTAAAAGAGGTTGTAGGCCGGGATCCGGCGCTGATCTGCCCAGGACACCGGCGTGCGGAAGGATTCCGAGCTCAGGCGCGAGCGCCACAGGATGCCCTCCCTGCATTCGGCAGCAACCAGGCGGCGCTGAAGCGCAGGCCGCGCGCCCCATTCCAGATTGGTGGCGTTGGTGGCGCCCCGGCTCTCTCGCGCCTCGGACACGGGCGCGTCGACCGATCCGGTCACCGGGTTGACGCAGGCGATGGGCGCGCCCTCCACCTCGATCAGGGCCCCGCGATTGTTCCAGGTCAGGGCGCGGCGGATGACGCGCTTGGCCTCGCCCTCGCCGTTCTCCTCGACCGCGCGCCAGGACAGGGCGCAGCCGACTTCATCATCCGTGCGGCAAAGGGGCGTGTGGGTGAAGCGGCTGACCGGCGTCACCCCCTCGACCAGGTAGGCGGCGACCAGACGCGCCTTGAGCGAAGCGTCCCTGGCCACCCGATCATGCAGCAGACGGTCGACCAGATCGGCGCCCTGCTCCACCCCGACCAGGACGATCGGACCGTCAGGCCGTTGCGCCAGCCAGCGGTCGAAGGCGGTCTCGATGTCGCCATAGGCGAAGGCCCGCGCCTCACGCGCGTCCTCGCGCAGCGTCAGGCGGCTGTAGAGGCTGGCCTGACGATACAGGGGCGCGCTGACGTCGCCCGCCGAGGCGAACGGCCCGGCGTAGTTGGGCAGGACGACAGTGCGCAGCTTGGCCAGGGCGCGGCGGTCGTCGATGGCCCCGTTCCAGTCGCTGCCGCCGTCATAGGTGGTGGAGTGGACGAAGAAGACGTGCGCCTGACCCGCGCCCGGCGCACGGGCGTTCAGCAGGGCCCAGGCGTCTTCAGACCCGTAATCGGGCGCCGCCGGGGGCTTGTAGGTCTGGAACGGGATCTGCGGGTCCAGCCCGGCGCGCAGAATGTCGCCGCGCCAGACGGCGACCGCCGCCGTCAGCACCAGGACGACCGCGAATCCCGCATAGCCGACCCACTGGCGAAAGGTCAGCCTGGGCAGCATCAGCGGTACGGGTCCGGCTGAGCCAGGAAATCCTGGACGTAGCGGCGCACGCCTTCTTCCAGCGGCGTCGACTGGCCGCCGTAGCCGAGGGCGCGGATGCGATCCATGCTGGCCTCCGTGAAGTATTGATAGCGGTCTCGGATCGCCTCGGGCATGTCGACATAGGCGATGGACGGTTCCTTACCCGCCGCCGCGAAGGTGGCGCGCGCCAGATCGGCGAAGGAGCGCGCCTGCCCCGACCCGGCGTTGAACACGCCCGAGATGTCCTCGCGTTCAAGCAGCCACAGGATGATGCCGACCACGTCGTCGACGAAGACGAAGTCCCGAAGTTGGCCCCCGTCGGGATAGTTCGGGTTGTGCGAGCGGAACAGGCTGACCGTCTCGCCCGCCTGCACCTTGGGCCAGATCTGGGCGACGACCGACTTCATGCCGCCCTTGTGGCCCTCGTTCGGGCCATAGACGTTGAAGAACTTCAGCCCGGCCCACTGAGGCGGCGCCTCGTCGCGATCGGCCTGACGCACAGCGTACTGGTCGAACAGATATTTCGAATAACCATAGGCGTTTAGCGGGCGCAGAGCATTCAGGCTCTCAGGATCGTCGCGGTCCTCGAACCCGGCCTCGCCGTCGCCGTAGGTGGCGGCCGAGGAGGCGTAGATCATCCGCACGTTACGCACAGCGCACCAGTCCCAGATGTCGCGCGACAGGCTGAAGTTGGTACGCAGGATCAGGTCGGCGTCCGGCTCGGTCGTCGAAGAGATGGCGCCCATGTGGATCACCGCCTCGATCCGGTCGGCGTGACGCTCCAGCTGGTCAAACAGCTCTTCAGGCGCCCACAGGTCGGCGATGGGGTGTTTGGCGATGTTCTTCCACTTGGCGAGGTCGGCCGTCTCCAGCCGGTCGCAGACGACCACGTCCCAGGCGCCGCTCTCGCACAGGCGGGCGACGATGTTGGAGCCGATGAAGCCCGCGCCGCCCGTGACGACGATCATTCTGGGCGTCATGCTTTGTCTCCGGTCATCTTCTCGATGGTCTTAGTCGTGGAATAGCCATCGGCGAAGTCGGCCAGACGGACTTCGCCGCCCCAGCTTTCGACCTCGGCGGCGCCGACCACCTTGTCCTTAGTGTAGTCCGAGCCCTTGATGAGCACGTCGGGCTTCAGCCGCTCGATCAGGGCCATGGGGGTCGGATCGTCGAAGGCGGTGACGCGATCGACGCTGGCCAGACCGCCGATGACGGCGGCGCGGCTGTCTAGATCGTTGACGGGACGACCCTCGCCCTTCAGGCGGCGCACCGAGGCGTCGGTGTTCAGCGCCACCACCAGCCGGTCGCACCAGCTGCGCGCCTGGCTCAGATAGGCGACGTGACCGCGGTGCAGGATGTCGAAGCAGCCGTTGGTGAAGCCGACCTTCAGGCCCTGACGCTTCCACGCCTCGACCTGATCGGCCAGTTCGTCCAGCGGCGTGACCTTGGATTGGGCGAGCGCAGCGTGCTGGCTCATCTCGGCCTCGATCAGTTCGGCGGGGGTGACGACGGCCGTGCCGCTCTTGCCCACCACCACGCCCGAGGCGAGGATGGCGAACTGCACCGCCTGCTCCAGCGTCGCGCCCGCGCCCAAAGCGAGGCCCAGCGCGGCGAGGCAGGTGTCGCCCGCGCCCGAGACGTCGAACACTTCGCGCGCCCGGCCGGGGAAGTGGGTAACGCCGCCGCCACGCCGCGCCAGCGTCATGCCCTTGCCCGCGCGGGTGACGATGACGGCCTTGGCCGTGGTGGAGGCCAGCAGGGCCGCCAGCGCCGCTTCGACCTGCTCATCCGTCTCAGTCGGCAGGCCGGTGGCGCCCGCCAGTTCACTGGCGTTCGGCTTGATGACGTCGACCGCGCCGTAGCGGGCGAAATCGCGGCCCTTGGGATCGACGATGACCGGCGCGCCGTATTCGGCCCCGGCCCACAGCGCCGCCTGAACGGCGCCGTCGTCGACCACGCCCTTGGCGTAGTCGGACAGCAGGATGGCGCCCGCGCCCTGAAACACGGCCCGGTCGGCATAGCCGGAATGGAGCGCGGCCTCGTCGTCCAGGCGCAGCAACTGCTGGCCGGCGGCGACGAAGCGCGTCTTGACGATGGTGGCGGCGCCTGCGGGGCGGATCAGGGCGTCCTCGACCCGGTCCTCGGCGGCGATCAGATCGGCCAGCTCTGCGCCCGCCGCGTCATCGCCCGCGACGGCGCCCAGACGGGCCTGACCGCCCAGGGCCGCGACGTTGCGGGCGACATTGCCGACGCCGCCGGGCATGGCCACGGTGCGGCGCGCGCGCAGGACGGGGATCGGCGCCTCGGGCGAGATGCGGCTGACCTCGCCATAGACATAGCGATCCAGCATCAGATCGCCGACGCAGGCGACCTTCAGGTCATGCACGCGCTCCAGCAGGGACTGCAGGGCGCCGAGATCGAGAGAACGTTCAGCCATGACGCCGAACTAGCGGATTCACGCCGTCTTCGCCATCGGCCCCTTGTGACCCAGCTTGATGGCCAGGTCGTCGAAGGCGATGAGTTCGGAGGCCAGCGCCTCGAACTGGCTGAGCGGCACCATGTTGGGGCCGTCAGACGGAGCGTTGTCCGGGTCTTCGTGCGTCTCCATGAAGACGGCGTCGACGCCGACCGAAACGGCGGCGCGAGCCAGCACCGGCACGAACTCGCGCTGGCCGCCCGAGGACGTGCCCTGCCCGCCCGGCTGCTGGACGCTGTGGGTCGCGTCGAACACGACCGGGCAGCCGATCTCGCGCAGAATCGGCAGGGCGCGCATGTCGCTGACCAGGGTGTTGTAGCCGAAGCTGGCGCCGCGCTCGCAGGCCATGACGTTGGGATTGCCCGCGCCCGTAACCTTGGCGATGACGTTCTTCATGTCCCAGGGAGCCAGGAACTGACCCTTCTTGATGTTGATCGCCTTGCCCGTGGCGGCGGCGGCCAGCAGCAGGTCGGTCTGGCGCGATAGGAAGGCCGGGATCTGCAGCACGTCCACGACCTCGCCGACCGGGCCGCACTGGGCCTCGGAGTGGACGTCGGTCAGGGTCGGCAGGCCGGTGACTTCGCGGATTTCGGCGAAGATCGGCAGGGCGTCCTTCAGGCCGATGCCGCGCGCGGCGCTGGCGCTGGTGCGGTTAGCCTTGTCGAAGCTGGTCTTGTAGATGATGCCGAGGTTCAGGCGCTCGCCGATCTCCTTCAGCGCATGGGCCGTCTCCAGCGCGTGCTGGCGGCTTTCCATCTGGCACGGGCCGGCGATGAAGACGATGCGGGCGCCGCCGCCGATGACGACGGGGGTCTTGAGGCCTTCGGACAGGGTGATGACGGCGTTGGGAGAGGTCACGGCGGCGCTTTCGACTGGTTTCAACGGCGGTTCGCGGGCCTATGCCGCGGCTTTCAGGCGGACAGGTGGCGTCGCGGATGCGTTTTCGCAACTTATCCGGCGACTCAGGCCCTGACCATCGCCGTCGCGATCATGGTAATCTGACAAGATGACCAAGCCCGATACGCCGCTGATCTCGACCGAAGCCCTGGTGTCGCGGCGGGGCGCGCCGGACCTGAGGATCATTGACGCCAGCTGGTGGCTGGACGGGCGTGACGCGCGAGCGGATTTCGAGCGCGAGCGGCTGCCGGGCGCCGTCTTCTTCGATCTGGACGCCGTGTCGGATCGGAACAGCCCCTATCCGCACATGCTGCCGTCGCCGGACATCTTCGCCGAGGCGATGGGCGCGCTGGGCGTCGCGGAGAGCGACGACATCGTCGTCTATGACGCGCAGGGGCTGTTCTCGGCCGCGCGGGTCTGGTGGACGCTGCGGACAATGGGGGCCAGGCGCGTGCGCGTGCTGGACGGCGGCTTGCCCAAGTGGAAAGCCGAAGGGCGGCCGCTGGAAGGCGGCGCGGCCGAAGCCCCCGTCCCTGCGAAGTTCGAGGCGCGGTTCGACGCCGACGCCGTGACGGACTTCGATCAGGTGAACGCCGCGCTGGCGGACGGTCTTCAGGTGGTCGATGCACGCGGGGCGGCGCGGTTCCGGGGCGAAGCCGCCGAGCCGCGCCCCGGCGTGCGGGCCGGTCATATGCCGGGCGCGCTGAACCTGCCCTTCTCCAGCTTGCTGAACGCGGACGGGACGCTGAAGCAGGGCGCGGCGCTGGAAGAGGCTTTTCGCGCGGCGGGCGTCGATCTGGAGCGACCTGTCATCACCAGCTGCGGTTCGGGCGTGACGGCGGCGATCCTGACGCTGGGGCTGACCGCGCTGGGGCGGTCATCGCGGCTCTACGATGGGTCGTGGGCCGAATGGGGCGCACGGGCCGATGCGCCGGTCGTGACCGGCTCCGCCTGATCAGGCCGCCGAACGTTTCGGCGCGCGGATCAGGAACAACTGCCCGGCCAGCACCAGGGCCAGGCCGACCAGGGCCAGGACGCCGAAGCGCGCGCCCTCGAACATCACCGACACCAGCATGGCGATCGGCGGCGTAAGGGCCGAGATGTAGCTAGCCACGGCGTACCCCCTCGCCCGCGCGATGGTGAAATACAGACCGAAGGCGATGACCGAGCCGAACACCGCCAGATACAGCAGCGAGATCACATAGGCCGGGCTCCACGCCACCGACCAGGATACGCCCGTGACCAGGGCGTAGAGCGCCAGCGTCCCCGTGCCGTAGGCCATGGCCCAGGCGGTGGACGGCAGCACCTGCGATCCCGCCTGCTGCCCGCGCCAGGCGAACCAGTTGCCGAAGGCGGAGGCGACGACGGCGATCACGGCGAAGCTGACGCCTGCGACCGCGTGGGCGCCCAGGCCTGCGCCCATCACCTCGCCCGCCGACAGGACGCCGACGCCGATCACGCCCAGCCCCGCGCCCAGCCAGGCGGCGCGCGCCGCCTTCTGGCCCGAGGCGACGCGGAACAGGATCAGGTTCAGGAAGGCCAGGGCGGCGAAGATCACCGCCACCACGGCCGAGGCGATCTTCTCCTCCGAAGCGTAGACGAAGGCGTAGCTGATGGCGAAGGAGAACAACCCCTGACCCAGCGCCGCCAGATGCTGAGCCCGCGTCAAGGCCAACCGCCCGCCCGTCGCCTTGACGATCAGGGCCAGCAAGGCCGAAGCGATGCCGAAGCGCAACACCACCGAAATCACCGGATCGACGGCGCCGAGCTGGAAGGTGATGGCGTACCAGGTCGTGCCCCAGATCAGGGCGCAGATCCCGACGCCGCCGAAGGCCAGCATGGCCGGCGACAAGAACCGCGACGACGCATTTTCGGACTGGGGAGCTTCAGACTGGGACACGCCGGCGACTCGGTCGAAACGAAACGGGAACTTCCGATAGCACCGCTTTATCCCCGCCGTCTCTCACCTGTTGCAGCCTTATGCGACGCTGGCGCGTTCTGCTAAGCTAGCCGCGCACAAAGGAGACGCCGATGCGCCTGTTCCTCGCCCCCCTCGTCCTGGCCCCGGCCCTGCTGGCCGCCGCCTGCTCCACCCTGCCGGAGACCTCCATGACCGAAGTCCAGGTCACCGCCACCTATCGCGAACGCATCATGCTGCCGCCCGGCCATGTCCTGACGGTCAAAGTCGAGGACGTCAGCCGCATGGACGCTCCCGCCCGGGTCGTCGCCGAGACGACCCAGCGCCTGGACGGTCGCGGCCCGCCCTACGCCGTCACCCTGTCGGTGCCGAACGACAAGATCGACAGCCGCATGGAATACGCCGCCCGCGCCGAGATCCGCGACCCGTCGGGCGCCCTGCGCTTCACTACGGACACGCGCCATTCGGTGCTGACGCGCGGCGCGCCGAACAGCGCCGATATCGTCATGGTGGGCGTGCGCTAAGCCTTGAGCGGCCTCGCCAAACGATCGGTGCTGCTGTCCGGCCACGCCACCTCTGTGGCGCTGGAGCCTGAGTTCTGGGCCGTGCTGGACGCCATCGCGGCCGAACTGACGCTCAGTCGGTCCGGCCTGCTGATCCGCATCGACGCCTGGCGGGGCCGCCGCCCCCTGGCCTCCGCCTGCCGCATCCTGGCCCTGCAATGGACCGGCGGCGACCGCAGTTTCGCAGAAGAGAAGACGTCATGAGCGACGCTTGCATCGACAACAACCGCCTGATCCCCGCCGCCGTCTTCGGCGGACTGGTGGCCGTGGGCCTGATCGTCGGCGGAGCCCTGATCGGTCAGGGCGTGGTCAACGCCCGCGCGGGCGACCGCTCCGTCACCGTGCGCGGTCTGGCGGAAAAGGACGTGAAGGCCGATCTGGCCGTCCTGCCGATCCGTTTCACAACCTCGGGCGACGTACTGTCCGAGGTGCAGGCGCGCATCGACGGCGACCTGGCCATCGTGCGCCAGTTCCTGAAGGCGCAGGGCTATGCCGACGACGCCGTGGACCTGGGTCAGTTGGGCGTGGCCGACACCCGATCGCGCGAATACGCCAGCCAGACCGGCGGGCCGCGCTTCATCCTGACCCAGACCGTGATCGTGCGCACCACGGACGTCGACCGCGTGCAGACCACGACCCGCAACCTGAATGATCTGGTGCGGCAGGGCGTGGTGCTGCAGGACTTCAACGGCCCGTCCTACATCTTCACCAAGCTGAACGACGTGCGCCCGGCCATGATCGCCGAGGCCACCGCCGCCGCCCGCAGCGGCGCCGAACAGTTCGCCAAGGATTCCGGCGCGCCGCTGGGGCCGATCAAGACGGCGGGACAGGGCTCGTTCGAAATCCTGTCGCGCGACGGCACGGGCGATGAAGCCGGCTCGCCGAACAAGAAGGTGCGGGTCGTCACCACGATCAGCTATCGGTTGAAGTAGGCGCAGGGTCAGTTTCGCCTGTGGCCCTCTCCCTATGCCGTCATTCTCGGGCTTGTCCCGAGAATCCATAAACACGACTAGGCCTGATCGAAGCGCGGCGCGCAAACACGAAAAGCCTGAGTGTATGGATCCCCGGGACAAGCCCGGGGATGACGATGGGAGGGGCGAGGCTTCAGGCCTCTGACAGATAGTCCGCCAGCACAACCGCGTCGTTATGCGCTTCGTCCTTTGCGCCATAGACCAGTGTCGCCGGACCGTTGGAAAGAGCGGCCTTCAGTTCGGAAACGGCGTCGGAGTTCAGATCCAGCTCCGCGCGATAGCGGCGCTGAAACTCCGCCCATTTCTGCGGATCGTGGCCGAACCACTGCCGCAACTCCGTCGTCGGCGCGATCTCCTTCAGCCACAGATCGACGCGGGCCTTGTCCTTGCTCAGCCCGCGCGGCCACAGTCGATCCACCAGAATACGCGTGCCGTCCGCATCCGACGGCGGCTCATAGACGCGCTTCAGGATGACCTTCACGACCTCACGCCTTGGGTTCGGGCGCGGCCACCTGCGGCGGTTCGGTCGGGCTGGGCAGTTCGGGCGGCGCGGGACGGTCCGGCACATCGGGCAGGCGCGGCGCCGGCACATTGATATCCACGTTCAGGTTGGGCGTTTCCGGCTGCATCGGCCCGCCGCGTCCCAGCAGAAACCACGCCAGCACGGCGACGACCACCACCAAGGCGCCCACGATGAAGGCGAGACCGACGTTTGCGCCGCCGCTGGAACCATTCGCCATCAGGCGGTCCTCCCTTGCTTGCCCTGTCAGCCGAAAAACGGCGCTCGCTGTTCACGGTTCCAACCACAGATCGTGCGAATGGGACTGACTTTGGCCGCTGTGCTGCTTATGTTCTCCCTTTCAGATTCCGATGGGCGCCCTGCCCGCCCCAGACGCCGCCCGAGTATCCGCCCCTGTGACCGACCTGCCCGCTCCCCGCATTTCCGACCTCGCCCGCGCCCAGACTCCGCAAGGGCCGGCGTCCGATTATCTGTCGGGCCTGAACCCCGAGCAGCGCGAGGCGGTAGAGACGACCGAGGGGCCGGTGCTGGTTCTGGCGGGCGCGGGCACGGGCAAGACGCGCGTCCTGACCACCCGTCTGGCGCACATTCTGGCGACCGGCCGGGCCAAGCCGTGGGAGCTGCTGGTCGTCACCTTCACCAACAAGGCCGCGCGCGAGATGCGCGAGCGGATCGGCCATCTGATCGGTCCGTCGTCCGAGGGGCTGCGCTGGCTGGGCACCTTCCACTCGGTCGCGGCGCAGATTCTGCGTCGCCATGCGGAACTGGTTGGGCTGAAATCCAGCTTCACCATCTTGGATACGGACGATCAGGAGCGGCTGCTGAAGCAGCTTCTGGAAGCGGCCAACATCGACACCAAGCGGTTCACGCCCAAGTCGCTGGCCCATATGATCGACCACTGGAAGAACCGCGGCTGGACGCCCGACAAGCTGCCGCCGGGCGAGGACTTCGCCAACGGCAAGGGCCCGGCGCTGTACGCCGCCTATCAGGCGCGGCTGGCGACGCTGAACGCCTGCGACTTCGGCGACCTGTTGCTGCACAACATCAACATCCTGTCGAAACACGCTGATCTGGCCGAGGAATATCGCCGTCGGTTCCGTTACATCCTGGTCGACGAATATCAGGACACCAACGTCGCCCAGTATCTGTGGCTGCGGCTGCTGACCTCCTCGACCGGCAATGTCTGCTGCGTCGGCGACGATGATCAGTCGATCTATGGCTGGCGCGGGGCCGAGGTGGACAACATCCTGCGCTTCGAGCGCGACTTCCCCGGCGCCAAGGTCATCCGGCTGGAGCGCAACTACCGTTCGACCAAGCACATCCTGGGCGCGGCTTCGGCCCTTATCGCGGCCAATCAGGACCGACTGGGCAAGACCCTGTGGACCGAGGACGACAGCGGCGACAAGGTGCGTGTGCGCGGCGTCTGGGACGGCGAGGCCGAGGCCCGCCTGATCGCCGACGAGATCGAAACCGCGCGCAAGCAGGGCATGAATTACAAGGACATGGCCGTTCTTGTTCGCGCGTCCTTCCAGATGCGGGCGTTTGAAGAACGCTTCCTGATGCTGGCCATTCCCTATGTCGTCATCGGCGGGCCGCGCTTCTTCGAGCGGGCGGAAATCCGTGACGCCCACGCCTATCTGCGATTGATCCAGTCCGAGGACGATGATCTGGCGTTCGAGCGCATCGTCAACGTTCCCAAACGCGGCATCGGCGACACCAGCGTCCAGAAAATCCTGCACATCGCGCGCGAGAACGGCGTCTCGGCCATGCGGGCGGTTCGCCATCTGATCACGACGGACGAGCTTCAGGCCCGCACCCGCACGCCGCTGGCGAACTTCGTGCGCGATCTGGACCGCTGGCGCGACCTGATGGCGATGGGCACGCCGCACTGGCAGGTGACGGAGACCCTGCTGGACGAGAGTGGATACACCGCCATGCAGAAGGCCGACCGCACCAGCGGCCAGACGCGCTTGGACAACCTGAAGGAACTGACCCAGTCGATGCAGTCGTTCGAGACGCTGCAGGCCTATCTGGAGCATGTTTCGCTGGTCATGGATCTGGAACGCCGCGACGAGAACGCCGATGGATCGGGCTCGGTGCAGATCATGACGCTGCACGGCGCCAAGGGGCTGGAGTTCCCTCTGGTCTTCCTACCGGGCTGGGAGGAAGGCGTCTTCCCCAGCCAGCGCAGCATCGACGAGAAGGGCGTGAAGGGGCTGGAGGAGGAACGCCGCCTGGCCTACGTCGGCGTCACCCGCGCCAAGCAGGACGCGCGCATCAGCTTCGCCGCCAACCGCATGGTCTACGGCCGCTGGACCTCGCAGCTGCCCAGCCGCTTCGTCGATGAACTGCCCATCGCCCACGTCGAGCCGCAGTCGGACACCGGCTATTACGGCGCCTCGACCGGGATGAAGGAGGCCAAGAGCCGCTGGGACGACGCCCCCTCCTTCGGCGGCAGCTATTCCAGCCCCGGCTGGAAGCGCGCCCAGACCTATACCGCCGCCCAGACGCCCAAACCCGCCTACGCCCGCCGCGCCGTGATCGAGGGCGAAGGCCGCCTGATCGCCACCGCCGATCCCAAGGCGGCGTCCGGCTGGTCGCGCGGCGACCGCGTCTTCCACCAGAAGTTCGGCTACGGCTCCGTCCGCGCGGTTGAGGGGAACAAGCTGGTGGTCAGTTTCGACAAGGCGGGCGAGAAGAAGGTCATCGACACCTTCGTGGAGAAGGCGCCCTAGGCGCGCCGTCCTCGCGGGGCGAAGGACTCCCACAGCCCCGTCGCCACCAGAACGACAGTCGACGCCATCGTCAGCGCCAGCGGCGACCAGCCTCGCCCGATCAGGAAGACGGTCCCCAGGATCGCCACGCCGATGACGCGCGGCCACGCCACCTTGCCCCAGATGCTGAAGACCGACAGGGCCGTTCCCAGCAGGAACAGCAACGGCCCGCCGATCAGCACGGCCGCGCTCGCCGCACCCGCCACGCCTAGCGGATGCGCCAGGGCCAGTTCATCGCCGACCGCCGTCACCACGATCCCCGCCACGACGATGATCGGGCAATAGGTATAGGTTCTTCGGGCGATGGCGCCGGGGTCAGCGGCGTGGCTGATGGTTTCCGATCCGGCCTCGTGCGCCTCGCTGAAGAACAGCCACCACATGGCGATGGTCGTCACGAAAGCGGACACGAAGGCCGCAGCCACCGGCGGCGTCCACGCCAGTTCCGCGAACGTCGCTCCGGTGATGATGATCGATTCGCCCAGGCAGATGATAACGAACAGACCCACGCGCTCGGCCAGATGCGCGCCCTCGACATTCCAGTCCGTGGTACTGGATCGGCCCAGGCCCGGCACGAAGAAGGCCAACGCCGGGCCGATGAACTCCAGCGCCAGGGCGACCAGCCAGATCAACAGCCGCGCCTGCCCCTCGGCCAAGCCGCCGCTGATCCAGAACACGGCGCCCAGCAGCGCCCATAGCGATATCCTCTGGAAATTCGCCCTCTGCGTCGGCGAACCGCGCACCGCCCACAGGGTGAACAGGCTGCGCCCCACCTGAATGGCGGCGAAGGCGCAGGCGAACGTCAGCCCCCTGTCGCCGAACGCCGTAGGCAAGGACATCGACATGACTAGGCCCGCCGCCATCAGGACGAACATCATCAGCCGCACAGGGCCGCGCTCGGGGTCCAGCCAGTTGGTGATCCAGCTGGTGTCGATCCACACCCACCAGACCGCCGCCAGCAGGACGGCCGCCTCCAGTGCGCCCAGCGGCGTCAGGTGGGCCAACAGCAGATGGCTGACCTGGGTGATGGCGAAGACGAAGACGAGATCGAAGAATAGCTCGACAAAGCTGACCCGAGCATGCTCTCCGGGCCGTCGAACGCGCATCAGACTGGCGGCCATGCCCCACCCTTCCTTAACCCTGTTCCACGAACGTGCTCCCGTGCGCGCCGTTCGTCCAGAACCCCAGACATCCTCGGTCGCGCCGCGCCTTTGGGAGCAGGCCGCGGCGGCCTTCATCCTGTTCCTTCTGACCGGGGCGCTGATCGGCCCCATCTTTGCGCCGCAGCAGCAAGAACTTCCGGCGCTCCGGCTGATCTGGCCGCCGGTCTATCTGGTCATACTGGGCCTGATGGCGGTTCGCGCGCGCCAGATGGCGGCGGCCTGGCCCGCCTTCATCCTGTTGGCCCTGATGGTCATCCTGGCTCTGTCGTCCAGCCTATGGTCGCAGGCGCCGGATGTAACTCAGCGACGGGTTCTGGCCCTGGCCCTGACCGGCGGCTTCTCCATCTATCTCGGCGTCGTATTCCGTGGCGCTGAACTGCCGCGCCTGCTGACCTGGACCTTCCTTGCCCTCGGCGTCGGCAGCCTGATCGCCGTCTTCCTGTTTCCCAGCCTAGGCGTCCATCACAGCGCCAACGCCGGGTTGTGGCGCGGCCTGTGGTACGAAAAGAACCACATGGGAATGATCATGGCGGTCGGCCTGATCGCCGCTTCGGCCCTGCTGGCGGCGGGCGCGCCGCAGGATCGGCGCATCGCCCTGGTCGCCATCGGCGTCTGTGTGCTGGCTCTGCTGGGCTCACAGTCCAAGACCGCCCTGATCATGGCCATGCTGGGCGGCGGACTGATCGCCATGTGTCGCCTGATCGCGCGCATGGGGCCGGTGTTCGGGGTCGTCGTCGTATGGAGCCTGGGGCTGACCGCCGTCATCAGCCTGTGGGTCTGGAGCCAGTACTCCGTCGAAATCCTGGCCTTGTTCGGCAAAGACCCGACCCTGACCGGCCGTACCGAGATCTGGGCCGCGATCGAGCGCATGGCGGCGCAGAGACCCTGGCTCGGCTATGGCTACGGCGCCTTCTGGGTGCTGGATACCGAGCCGATGGAATGGATCCGCCACGAGACCGGCTGGCGCGTACCCTCGGCGCACCACGGCTGGCTGGACCTGCGTGTTCAGCTGGGCTGGGCGGGGACATGGCTGGTCAGCGCGGTCATAGCTCTGACCTCGGCCGCCGTCCTGTTTCGCCTCTCAGGTCTGGGGCGGCGCGAGGGATACTGGAGCCTGGCCTATCTGGCCGCCTTCCTGCTGCTCAGCGTGTCGGAAAGCGTCTTGATGAGCCATCAGGATCTGCCCTGGACCCTGTTCGTCGCGGTTCTGGCGCGCAATCTGGTTTCCGACCGCACGACCTGACGCGGGCCTTGCCCCCGCCGTCTTCGAAGCCTACCAGACCCTGCCCCGAATCGCCGCAAAATGCCCTGATGGACGACCTGTTTTCCAATCTCGACGACGCCGAACCGGCCAAGCCCGCCGCCCCTGCGCCCGCACCCGCTGCGGCGACGCCTCCGGTCGCGCCTCAGCCGGCGCCGGCCCCCGTGCATCAGCCCAAGGTCGAGCTGACGTCCCACGCCAGCGCCGCGACGGCGGCCGCCACCGGCTATTCCGCCTCCTCGATCGAGGTGCTGGAAGGACTTGAGCCCGTCCGCAAGCGCCCCGGCATGTACATCGGCGGCACCGACGAGCGCGCCCTGCACCATCTGTTCGCCGAAGTGCTCGACAATGCGATGGACGAAGCCGTCGCCAAACACGCCAAGCTGATCACCGTCGATCTGGACGCCGAGGGCTATCTGTCGGTGCGCGACGACGGGCGCGGCATTCCGGTCGACCCCCACCCCAAGCACCCCGGCAAGTCGGCGCTGGAAGTCGTCATGACGGTGCTGCACTCGGGCGGCAAATTCTCGGGCAAGGCCTATGAGACCTCGGGCGGCCTGCACGGCGTCGGCGTCTCGGTCGTCAACGCCCTATCGGAGAGCCTGGACGTCACCGTCTGGCGCGACGGGTTCGAGTGGCGCCAGTCCTTCAGCCGCGGTCATGTCCAGGCGCCGATCCAGCAGGTCGGCCCGTCCAAAAAGAAGGGCACCCTGATCCGGTTCAAGCCGGACGATCAGATCTTCGGCGCCGGCGCGACCTTCAAGCCAGCCCGTCTGTTCCGCATGACGCGCGCCAAGGCCTATCTGTTCCGCGGTGTCGAGATCCGCTGGACCTGCGCGCCCGAACGCATCACCGACGCCACGCCCGCCCAGGCGACGCTGCACTTCCCTGGCGGTCTGGCCGACGCCCTGGCCGAGCGCGTGGGCGAGATCGAGACCGTCACCCCCGTCTTCGCCGGGCGCGTCGAGCGCAAGGGCGAGGCCGGCGCGTTAGAATGGGCCGTCACCTGGTCGTCGATCGGATTCGGCGACGCGGACAGCTTCGTCGCCTCCTACTGCAACACCGTCTCGACGCCCGACGGCGGCACGCACGAAGCGGGCTTCCGCGCCGCGCTGGTCAAGGGCCTCAAGGCCTATGGCGAGCTGACCAATGAGAAGCGCGCCGCCCAGATCACGGCCGAAGACGTCATCGCCAATGCGGGCGCCCTGATCTCAGTCTTCATCCGCAACCCGGAATTCCAGGGCCAGACCAAGGACCGTCTGTCCTCGCCCGAGGGCCAGCGCCTGACGGAACAGTTGCTGCGCGACCCGTTCGACCACTGGCTGACCGAAAGCCCGAAACAGGCCAACGCCCTGCTCGGCTTCGTCATCGACCGCGCCGAAGACCGCCTGCGCCGCCGCAAGGACAAGGAAGTCCAGCGCGCCGCCGCCACGCGCAAGCTGCGCCTGCCCGGCAAGCTGTCGGACTGTTCGCGTCAGGCCGCCGAGGGCACCGAACTGTTCATCGTCGAGGGCGACTCGGCCGGCGGCTCGGCCAAGCAGGCGCGCGACCGCACGACCCAGGCCATCCTGCCCCTGCGCGGCAAGATCCTGAACGTCGCCTCGGCCACGGCGGACAAGCTGCGCGCCAACGTCGAACTGACCGACCTGATGCTGGCGTTGGGCGTGCAGGCGGGCAGCCGCTTCAGCGTCGACGACCTGCGCTATGAGCGCGTGGTCATCATGACCGACGCCGACGTCGACGGCGCCCACATCGCGGCCCTGTTGATCACCTTCTTCTATCGCTCCATGCCGGATCTGATCCGTCAGGGACGGCTGTATATGGCCCTGCCGCCGCTCTATCGGATTTCGGCAGGCCCGCTGTCGGAATATGCCCGCGACGACGCCCACCGCGACGAGCTGCTGGCCAGCGTGTTCAAGGGCAAGAAGACCGAGATCGGCCGGTTCAAGGGTCTGGGCGAGATGATGGCCTCTCAGCTGAAAGAGACCACCATGGACCCGAAGAAGCGGACCCTGGCCCGCATCGCCCTGCCCGACAGCGAGGAAGAGATCGAGGATCTGGTCGAGCGCCTGATGGGCCGCAAGGCCGAGGCCCGCTATAACTTCATCCAGGAAAACGCCCGCTTCGCCCAGGCCGACCTGGACGTCTGACGTCGTGATCCGCCGTCGCCCCCACGGTGACGGCGGGCTGAACCAGCCTAACCGATCATCCGGCCGACGGTGTCGTCCTTCCAGATGAAACGGTGGACCAGCACCATCAGGATGTGGCCCGCGATGGCGGCCAGCAGCACCCAGGCCAGCAGGCCGTGGGCGGCGTTGGCCGGGGCGGTCATCCACGGAACCTCGGCCCAACCGCCGTCGATCAGGCGCACGCCGAACACGTCCAGCGGCTTACCCGATCCATACTGCCGCAGCAGCGCCATCGCCGGGACGATCAGCATCAGGGCGTACAGCGCCAGATGCCCGACCTTGGCGGCCAGGCCCCAGAAGCCGCCGCCGTGCGCCGGGCGCGTCTTCATGTTGTAGAGGCCCCACAGGGCGCGCAGCACGATCAGGGTCAGCAGGATAACGCCGATCCCCTTATGCGTGCCGACCCAGAAGGCGGTGATCGGCGCCTTGCCGACGATGATCTTCACCGCCATGCCCGTGAACTGCCACGTCAGCAGCAGAGCCATCGCCCAGTGCAGGCCGCGCGTGACGGAGCCGTACCGAAAGCCGTCGTCTCTCCACTGCATCGCCATTTGAGCCTCCCCTCCCTGATAACAAGTCTCAAACACGATTCGAGGCGGAATCCGTCGCCGGATCCCGCCTCGCAAATTGTCGCAGCCGAAGCGCGTTTAAGGCTTAGGGAGCCTTCACGCCGTCGTCGTCGGCCTGGGTGCGCTTGTCATAGACGTGGTCGACGATGCCCCAGGCCTTGGCTTCCTCGGCGGTCATGAAGTGGTCGCGGTCCAGGGTGCGCTCGACCTCTTCATAGGTGCGGCCGGTGTGCTGGACGTAGATTTCGTTCAGGCGGCGCTTGGTGGCGATGATGTCCTCGGCGTGGCGTTCGATGTCCGAGGCCGTGCCGCGGAAGCCGCCCGAGGGCTGGTGCACCATGACCCTCGCATTCGGCAGGGCGATGCGCTGGCCCGCTTCACCGGCCGTCAGAATCAGCGAACCGGCCGAAGCGGCCATGCCCATGACCACGGTCGAGACCGGCGACTTGATGTACTGCATGGTGTCGTAGATCGCGAGCGCCGAGGTCACCTGACCGCCGGGGCTGTTGATGTACATGCTGATTTCCTTCTTCGGGTTCTCCGACTCCAGGAACAGCAGCTGGGCGCAGATCAGCGAGGCCATGCCGTCCTCGAACGGCCCGGTCAGGAAGATGATCCGCTCACGCAGCAGGCGCGAAAAGATATCGAACGACCGTTCGCCGCGGCTGGATTGCTCCACCACCATCGGCACCAGGTTGTTGGAGATGTAGTCGATCGGATCGCGCATGAAGGCCTTCTCGAATTCAGGGGGGTCGCACGACTCATGGAACGCGCGCCTGTCTCCTACGATATCGCGTTCATGAGGCTTCGGCGCAAGGCGGCGCCGAAAAGCAAAATCCCCGCCCCGGAAATCCGGGACGGGGATCGCAAGCTCAGAGCCTGAAGAAGAAGGGCTTACGCCTCGTCTTCTTCCTTCATCAGCTCTTCTTTCGAGATGGCTTCGTCCTTCACCTCGGCGACCGAGACGATCAGGTCGACGACCTTCTCTTCATAGATCGGCGCGCGCAGCTGGGCGGCGGCGTTCGGGTTCTGGCGGTAGAAGTCCAGGACCATCTTTTCCTGACCCGGATAGTTGCGGGCTTCGGCCATGATGGCGTTCGACAGTTCCTGATCCGAAACGCCGACGTTGTTGGCGCGGCCGATCTCGGCCAGGACCAGACCCAGGCGCACGCGGCGCTCGGCGATCTTCTTGTACTCGGCCTTCAGTTCATCTTCCGACTTCTTGGCGTCGTCTTCCGGCAGTTGGCCGGCGTCCTTGTCGGCCGACACCTGGGCCCAGATGCCTTCGAACTCGGCGTCGACCATCTTCGGCGGCAGGGCGAAGTCGTGGCCCTCGTCCAGCACGTCCAGCAGGGCGCGCTTCAGCTTGAAGCGGGTCGCGCCGGCGTATTGCTGGTTCAGGTTGGACTTCAGCAGTTCCTTCAGCTGGTCCAGCGACTCAAGGCCGATGCGCTTGGCGAACTCGTCGTCGATCTTGGATTCGACCTCGGCCTTGATGGCCTTGACGGTGACGTCGAAGGTCGCGGCCTTACCGGCCAGGTGCTTGGCCTGGTACTCTTCCGGGAAGGTCACTTCGATGGTCTTTTCTTCACCGACCTTGGCGCCCTTGAGCTGCTCTTCGAAGCCGGGGATGAAGCGGCCCGAGCCGATCACCAGGTCGGCGTCGGTGGCGGCGCCGCCGTCGAAGGCCTCGCCGTCGATCTTGCCCAGGAAGTCGATGGTCAGTTGGTCGCCGTCGGCGGCCTTGACCGTCTTGCCCTTCTTGTCCTCGTAGGACTTGGCTTGCGAAGCCAGTTCCTTGAGCGCCTCGTCCAGGTCCTCGTCCGAGGCCTCATAGGTCGGGCGGGTCAGCTTCAGGGTCTTGGGGTCGACCGGGGTGAATTCCGGCATGACTTCCAGCGACATTTCATAGGCCAGGTCTTCCTGACCGGCGATGACCTTGTCCATGTCGGAGGTCAGGTTCATCTCGGCCGGAGCGGCCGGACGCAGCTTCAGCTCGTCCAGAGCGCCCTGGCTGGTCTCGTTCAGCGAGGCGTTGATGATTTCGCCCATGAAGTCACGGCCGAAGGTCTTCTTGACGTACGAGGCCGGCACCTTGCCCGGACGGAAGCCCTTCAGCTTCATCTGGGGAGCCACTTCCTTGATGCGGGCTTCGAGCTTCTCATTCAGCTCAGCGACTGGAATGGTCACCGCGATCACGCGGCTGAGGCCTTCGTTCGACTTTTCGACGACTTGCATGGTCGGGTATCTGACGCTCTGTGGCGACGCCGCAAAGGCGCGCGGTGGATAAAGCAACAGGGCCGCCCCTTTCGGGAGCGGCACCTCGGAGCCCGCCCTTATGTCGAGAAGGGGCCGAAACGTCAACGCAACGCGGTTCCTTTGTGGGCATCGGGCCGCTATCTCATGACGCATGAGCCAGTCGTCCGCCTCTTCGGCAGCCCCCATCGGCGTCTTCGTCACGCCCGTTACGCCGCTTCAGCAGAACTGCACGACGGTCTGGTGCACGCAGACGAAGAAGGCCGCCGTCATCGATCCCGGCGGCTCGGTCGACGCCATCTTAGGCGAGGTCGCGCGGCGCGGGCTGACGCTGGACGCCATCTGGATCACCCACGGCCATCTGGACCACGCCGGCGCCGCCGCCGAGATGCAGGAGAAGACCGGACTCGATATCGTCGGCCCGCACCTTGAGGACCAGTTCTGGATCGACCTGATTCCCACGCAGGGCCAGAAGTACGGCCTGCCCGAGGCGCGCAGCTTCACCCCCACGCGCTGGCTGGACGACGGCGACGTGCTGACGCTGGGCGAGACGAGCTGGGAGGTCTTCCACTGCCCCGGCCATACGCCCGGCCATGTGATCTTCTTCAACCGCGAGGCCCGCTTCGCCCAGGTCGGCGACGTGCTGTTCCAGGGCTCGGTCGGCCGCACAGACTTCCCGCGCAGCGACCATCAGGCCTTGCTGAACGCGATCACCACCAAGCTGTGGCCGCTGGGCGATAACGTGACCTTCGTGCCGGGGCACGGGCCGCATTCGACGTTCGGGGGCGAGCGGCGCAACAATCCGTTCGTCTCGGACCGGGCGATGCAGGCGGCGCCGATCGCACGCCCGGCCTCCGGCCCGGCCTGACCCCTTGGATGCCGGACCATTGATCTGAGTTCGGATTGGATCAATCCGAACGGATAATGGTCTAGCGCGCGGCCAACAGGCCGATCAGAACGCCGATCCCGAGCGCATAGAGCGTCATGCGGATCGGCTCATCGCGAATCGCTTCGCAGGCCTGAGAGCCGCGATGGCGCGCCCAGTCGCGCACCTCGGCCGCATCCTCACGCACGGCCCGGCGCAAGGGACGCGGACGCGCGCCTGCCGCCAGAATCTCATCGGCGGCCCCTTCAAGGCGGCCGCTGCGCGTCGAGCGGCCTTCGGTGATGTCCTCAGGCGAAGGCGCGTTGTCGGCACGTGGGGTCGGGTCGTTGGAAACCGGCATGGGCTGAACTCCTGACTTCTGCACTCAGAGCCTCGAAGAACCCGCCGAAATCGTCACGGTTCCGCCGCCTGCACATGGGCGCGGTTCGTGTCGACCGAACAGGGTTTTAATCCTTTCTCGGAACCTCCGCGCCGGCGCCGGGTTCTTTTGCGCAAGCGCCACCGTCTACGAAAGGAACATCTGAAATGACCGAAGGTCAGCCCACCCGAGGCTCCGGTGTTTCCAAGCGAGGCTTCGCCTCCATGGACCCGGAACGTCAGCGCGAAATCGCTCGCAAGGGCGGCGCCAGCGTCCCCAGCGAGAAACGCAGCTTCTCTCAGGACCGCTCCCTCGCGGCCCAGGCCGGACGCAAGGGCGGCGAAGCCTCCCACGGCGCGCGGAACAAGACCGGACAGGATCCGGCGCCGCCGAAACGCTGATCGCTGCGATCGATTTCAGAACTTTTCGACGGCGCGGGAAACCTCGCCGTTTTTCTTTGCCTGACGCGCGGGACGATGTGTTCAGCAGGCCAGAAGGGCCAGGGCCACGCGCGGGGCTTCGCTGACCTCGAACGCCTCGACGCGCCAGCCAGCGGCTTCAGCCAGGGCGCGCACGCGGGCTTCGTCGAACTTGCGCGAATTCTCGGTGTGGATCGTCTCGCCCCGCGCAAAACGGAAGACCAGCTTGCCCAGCCGCACCGTCATGGGGCGAAGGCCCTCCAGATGCATCTCCATCCGCGCCTCAGCCGCATTCCAGACGGCGCGGTGAGCGAAGGCGTCCAGGTCGAAGTCGGCGCCCAGGTCGCGGTTGGCGCGCGCCAGGACATTCAGATTAAAGCGGGCCGTCACCCCCTCGGCGTCGTCATAGGCGGCGATCAGGGTCGAGGGTTCCTTGATCAGATCGACGCCCAGAATGAAAAGGGCGTCCGGCCCCAGCATGTCGCGCATGCCGCGCAACAGGGCCTCGGCCGTCTCCGGCGCCAGATTGCCGATGGTCGAGCCAGGGAAGAAGCCGATGCGACGCCCCTGCCCTGCTTCAGGCGGCAGAACGCCCAGGTGTTCAAAGTCGCCGACGATGGGCAGCACTTTCAGGTCGGGATAGGCCTGCCTCAGCCGCGCGGCCGCCTCGTCCAGCGCCGAAGGGCTGATGTCGATGGGAACATAGGCCGCCAGGTCCGGCGCGGCGTCCAGCACGATGCGCGTCTTCTCGCTGGCGCCCGAACCCAGCTCGACCAGAACGGCGTCGGAGCCGAAGCGGTCGGCCCAGTGCGGAGCGACCCGACGCAACAGAGTCGCCTCCTGCCGGGTCGGATAGTATTCCGGCAGGCGGGTGATGGCCTCGAACAACTCTGACCCGCGCGCGTCATAGAACCATTTGGGCGGCAGGCTCTTGGGCGACGACGCCAGGCCCGCGACCAGATCGCGGCGGAAGGCCTCGTGCTCGTCGTCGGCGCCGTCGCGATAGGCGTCGTCGCCTGGATCGCAAGCCAGACGGACGCCCGCAAAGGCCCAGCGCTGATCCGGGTAGAAGAAGTTGCGATAGGTCGGCCGCGCATGGCCCGGCGCCGTGGCGAAGGCGCCGCCGCGCAGCACCATCTGATTGGCCATGAACTTGCCGTTGTACTCGGCCGCCGTGCCCTCGGTCGGGCGAAAACCGGGGTAAGGGGCATAGGCGCTGGCGGTCCACTGCCACACCTCGCCATCCAGGTTGGAGAAGGCGTCAGGGCGGCTGCGCGCCGCATGCTCCCACTCCGCCTCTGTCGGCAGACGCCGGCCCGACCATCGCGCGAAGGCGTCGGCCTCGTAAAAGCTGACATGGCGCACCGGCGCAGCGGGATCGACGGGACGTCGGCCCGCCAGCGTCATGACCGTCCAGCCCTTCCCCTCATCCTCTCGTCGCCAATATAGGGGTGCGGTCCAGCCGCGCGCCTGGACCGTCGCCCAGCCGTCGCTCAGCCACAGTTCGGGCCGGGCGTAGCCGCCGTCATTCATGAAGGCCAGCCAGTCGCCGTTGGTCGTCAGGCCGGCGGCCAGGACGAACGGCTCCAGCCAGACGCGGTGCGTGGGGCGCTCATTGTCGAAGGCGAACCCCTCGCCCGAAGCGCCCACCTCGATCAGACCGCCCTCGAACGCCTCCCAGCCGCTACGCGCCGGTTGCAGCAACGCCGCACGCGGCTCGTTCTCATAGGCCGCCGGGTCCAGCGGCGAACGGGACATCAGATGCAGCAGGTCCATCAGGAACAGCTCCTGATGTTGCTGCTCGTGGTTGAGACCCAGCTCGAACAGGTAGCGCTCCAACCCTTCCAGCGGGGCCGAGGCGTCGGCCAGGCGCACCTCCATCCGTCGGTCGATCTCGGCGCGATAGGCCATGACCTCAGCCAGCGACGGGCGCGTCATCAGACCTCGCTCATCGCGGCCGATGCGTTCGCCGAGCGCCTCATAGTAGGAGTTGAAGACCTCCTTCAGCCGAGGATCGAACGGCTCATAGCCCGGCCTGACCAACAGCATGGTTTCGAAGAACCAGCTCACATGACCCAGGTGCCACTTGCCCGGACTGGCTTCGGCCATCGACTGCGCCTGCAGGTCTTCGGCGGACAAGGGTGCCGCCAAGGCGGGCATCACCGCGCGCACGCGGCGATAGCGCTCCAGATCCCCGGCGACGCGCGCCGGTCTGCGCTGCGTTCCGGCCATGATCCCGCCTGCCCCTGGGTGAGTGTTCGCTGTGGTCACCCTGTAGAAATGCAGCCTGAGACGAGGCGGTTCCGCGTGATTGAAACCCGTCTCCGCGCGCCTTCACGGTCCTGTTTCAGAGGAACAGTCACGATCAGAGGGCGTTCTGATTCAATCAAGTCGCCGTAACGGCGCAGGTTTTTCAGGATCCCGCCGCATGCCCGAAGTTCGCATGCCAGAGGGGCCGAACGTCATCGAGCCCCCGCCATCGCCGCCCCCGCTTGATCGGGCGCCGGATCTGGCCGACCCGGCCAACTGGCGCGCCATGCTGGCCTGTCAGATACCGGCGCTGAGAGCCTTCGCCTTTTCGCTGGCGCGCAACAGGGCGGATGCGGACGACCTGGTTCAGGAAACCCTGGTCAAGGCCTGGGCGCATCGGGCGCGGTTCGAGGCGGGGACCAATCTGCGGGCCTGGCTGTTCACCATCCTGCGGAACAGCTGGTACACCGGCGCCGCCCGCCGTCGACGCGAAGTGGCCGATGAAGAAGGCCGCCACGCCGCCAGCCTGACCTCCGAGGCCAACCAGGAATGGACCGCCGAACTGACGGCGCTTCAGCAGGCGCTGAACACCCTGCCGCCCGACCACCGCGAGGCCATCATCATGGTCGGCGCCGCTGGTCTTTCCTATCAGGAGGCGGCCGATATCGCCGGTTGCGCCGTAGGCACGGTCAAGAGCCGGGTCAATCGCGCGCGTCGCCGCCTGGCCCTGCTGCTGGCGCACGAACTCCCGCTCGGCGGCGCAGAAAATAATGAGGGTGACGACAGCTAGGCGGAGGGAACGGAGGAACCGGCGAAGGGGTTCAATTCCCGATCTCAGGAGAGTCCGTCATGATGACTCCGCAACGTCCTCCCTCCCCCGCCCCCCCGCGCACGGGCAAGCGCGGCTTCATGGACTGGCTGTTCGGTCGCACGCCGCCGCCGCCCAGCAAAGCCAGCCCCAACCTCTATCTGGGCGACATCGTGGACGGCGACTTCAGTTCGCCCTCGGTCCATCATCATCACAAGCGGCCGCCCAGCGACGAGCTATGAGCCGGGCGACAGCCTAGCGTCGCGCGGCGTACTCCAGTCGGGCGATGGTGCGGTTGTGCACCTCGTCCGGACCGTCGGCGATGCGCAGGGTCCGCACCATGGCGTAAAGCTCGGCCAGCGGCGTGTCGCCCGACACCCCCGCCCCGCCGAACGCCTGGATCGCGTCGTCGATGACCTTCAGCGCCATGCGCGGCGCGGCGACCTTGATCTGGGCGATCTCGGACTTGGCGCCCTTGGCCCCGACCTCGTCCATCATCCAGGCGGCCTTCAGCACCAGCAGACGGCACATCTCGATATTGGTGCGCGCCTCGGCCACCCGCTGCTCCCACACCGAATGCTCGGCGATGGTCTTGCGGAAGGCGGTGCGGCTGAGCAGGCGGTCGACCATCAGCTCCAACGCCTTCTCGGCCGCGCCGATAGTCCGCATGCAGTGATGGATGCGGCCCGGCCCCAGGCGGCCCTGGGCGATCTCGAAGCCGCGCCCCTCCCCCGCTATCAGATTGGAGGCCGGGATGCGGACGTTCTCCAGCACCACCTCGGCGTGGCCGATCGGCGCCTCGTCATAGCCGAACACCGACAGCATCCGCTCGACGCGGAAGCCGGGCGTGTCGACCGGGACGATGATCTGGCTCTGCTGCTGGTGAACAGCGGCGTCGGGATCGGTCTTGCCCATGACG
This sequence comes from Brevundimonas sp. UBA5936, assembly GCA_002430835.1. Classification (GTDB taxonomy): domain Bacteria; phylum Pseudomonadota; class Alphaproteobacteria; order Caulobacterales; family Caulobacteraceae; genus Brevundimonas. The sequence continues at coordinate 1,716 of DJDA01000132.1, read as the reverse complement.
ATGGTCACGGCGACGTTCGGGTGCGCCATGTTGGTCGACCACCATTTGCGGCCGTTGATGACGTAATGGTCGCCGTCGCGCTCGATCCGGGTCTGGATGTTGGTGGCGTCGGACGAGGCGACCTCAGGCTCGGTCATCAGGAAGGCCGAACGGATTTCGCCGGCCATCAACGGCTTGAGCCACCGCTCCTGCTGGGCGGCGTCGCCGTACATGTGCAGGACTTCCATATTGCCGGTGTCAGGCGCGTTGCAGTTGAACGCCTCGGCCGACCACAGCGCCCGGCCCATCAGCTCGGCGATGGGGGCGTAATCCAGGTTCGACAGCCCCGCTCCATGCTCGCCCGGCAGGAACATGTTCCACAGGCCCTCGGCCCTGGCCTTGGCCTTCAGCGTCTCCATCACCGGCGGTTGGCGCTTGGGATCGGCGCGGACCTGGGCGCGATACTCCGCCTCTCGCGGCAGAACCTCCGCCTCCATGAAACGGCGCACCCGCTCGCGCCAGTGTTCGCCCCGCTCGCTCAGCCGGAAATCCATCTTACGCCTCTCCCTACATGAAAACGGCGCGGCCCCGTCGGAGCCGCGCCGTTGAACATCAAGCCTCAGCCCGCCTTCAGCCCTTGAGCAACGGCGCCAGCTTCTGGGCGATCATCATGTCGCCCGCGATCTTCAGCTTGCCCTGCATGAAGGCCATCATCGGGTCGAGGCGGCCTTCGGCCAGGGCGACGAAGTCGTCCCACTTGATCGAGACGGTGGCGTCGGCCGGCTTGTCGTCGTTGCTGACGGTGTTCGGAGCCGAGGCGCCGTCGATGAAAATCTTGCCGTCATCGCCGAAGTCCAGCTTCACGGTCTTGCCCAGACCCGAGTTTTCGCCGACGGCGGCGCGGATCTTGTCGGTGGCGAGGGCCAGATCGGCCATGTGCGTCTCTCCCGTTGAGAAGTTGAACCACACGCCTAACCCGCGCGCCGGGCGGCGCCAAGATCACGCAAGGGAAGGCCAGGCCAGGAAGCCCCCAATCGCGCCGGTTCCTTCACATATGGCTCAGCTTACATGAGTTTGCGTTTGGCCGTGACGAGATGGCCTAGAAGTTGCGCGTTTTGCGTAACAAGGACTCGCCAATGACCCGCCTGCTCACTCCGGAGGAAGTTCGCCTGGACCAGTTGTGGCGCGAACACTTCGGCCAGCCCCTGCCCATGATCGGCGCCCCCGAGGTCGCCCGGCGCATCCTGCGCCAGCACGGCGTCGCCGTGCGCCGCCCCAGCGACGCCAAGGCCGCCGCCCCTTCGGAGGGCCGCGACTGACTTCTGATTTTCGGAAAGAATTCTGGCGGAGACGGAGGGATTCGAACCCTCGGTACCCCTTACAGGGTACGACGATTTAGCAAACCGTTGCCTTCAGCCACTCGGCCACGTCTCCGGCAGGCCGCGTGGATAGCGAGTCGCGCGACGCTTCGCAATGCGGAACTGACGCCCTTTGTGTTAACCCGGCATAAGAGTGGCATGTGACACGGGGTTCGCACCTCATTTTGCTCGATATCGGGAAAAAGACTTGGCTATCACCCCTGCTGACACTCTGGGCTCCGCGACCGAAGGCGCGCGCGCGAATCGCGCGGCGCGGGTCGAATCGCGCGCGCCGACGGCGGAGACAGGGCGTGCGGGCCGGGCTCGGCGCGGGCCCTTGCGGCCGGACGTCTGGCTGAACACCCGGCAGCGGGCGGCG
>DJDA01000123.1 GCA_002430835.1 Brevundimonas sp. UBA5936 | reverse complement strand
CTGTTTTCCCGAGCAGTTTTCCACCGCGCCGGTCGAAACCTGAGTCATGTCCGCTGCTTCGCACATCTTTCCCGCCGGCCCCGCCGACCTTGGAGCGCTGGAGGCAGCCAGCGCGCGGATTGCGGCGCCGCCGGGCGCGGCGGAGAAGACCCTGCTGGCTCAGGCTTTCGACGACTATTCGGCCGATGGGACGCCCGAACTGGGCGGCGACGACCTGGCGGTCCTGCTGGCCGGCGCCTGGCGCGGCGCCGAGGCCCGCAAGGCGGGCGAGCCCGCCCGCATCACCGTCGGCCCGCTGGCCGACGCCGCCGGCGTCAACACCGGCTATGACCAGATCCTGATCCTGCAGGACGACGGCCCCTTCCTGGTCGACAGCGTCCTGGGCGAACTGGCTGAGGCGGGCGTCACCGTCCGCGCCCTGTTCCACCCGATCGTCGAGGTGGAGGCCGGCCGTCGCGACTCCCTGATCATCGTCGTCATCGACCCCCTGCCGCAGGAGCGCCGCGACGCCCTGGGCGAGGGCCTGGCCCAGGCCATGGCTGATGTGCGCGTCGCCGTGCGCGACCATGGCGCCATGGTCCAGACCATGCGCGACGCCGTCCAGCGTCTTGAAACCGCTCCGCCGAAGGGCGTGGATCCCGAGGTGCTGAAGGAGAACCTCGAGTTCCTGCGCTGGGCCAAGAGCGATCATTTCGTCTTCCTGGGCGCGCGCGACTACGACTATCCGCGCGACGCTTCGGGTTCGTATGAGGCCGAGGCGCCCCTGAACCAATCCAGCGACGGTCTGGGCGTGCTCAGCGATCCCGAGCGCCGCGTCCTGCGCCGCGCCTCCGAGCCCGCCGTCCTGACCGCCGCCATGCAGCGCCAGCTGGACGAGAGCGATCCGGTCACCGTGGCCAAGGCCAATATGCGCTCCCGCGTGCATCGCCGCGCCTACATGGATTACGTCGGGATCAAGCGCTACGATGCCGACGGCAAGGCGACCGGCGAGACCCGCTTCGTCGGCCTGTTCACCGCCGAAGCCTATGACAAGATGGCCAAGGAAGTGCCGTTGATCCGGCGCAAGGTGGCCAATGCGCTGGAACGCGCCGGCAAGACGCCGGGCAGCCACAACTACAAGCGCCTCAAGAACATCCTCGAGAACTATCCCCGCGACGAGCTGTTCCAGATCGGCGAGGACGAACTGCTGGATACGGCGCTGGGCATTCTGCACCTGTACGACCGACCGCGCATCCGCCTGTTCACGCGCCGTGATCCGTTCGACCGCTTCGTCTCGGTGCTGTGCTTCATCCCGCGCGAGCGCTTCGACGCGGGCCTGCGCCAGCGCATCGGCGGCATTCTGGCCCAGGCTTGGGGCGGTCGCGTCTCGGCCTGGTATCCGCAGCTGACCGATCAGCCGCTGACCCGCGTCCACTACATCATCGGCGTGACGCCGGGCGATCACCCGACCCCGGATCTGCAGGCTCTGGAGGCCGAAGTGGCCGAGGCCGGCCGCAGTTGGATCGACCGCTTCGAGCGCGCCCTGCGCCTGGCCGGCGTCGATGAAGCCGCCGTCGGTCCGACCAGCGCTCGCTGGGCCGAAGGCTTCGGCGTGGCCTTCCGCGCCCGCTATGACGCGGCCGAGGCCGTGGCCGACCTGGAGCAGTTCGATCGCCTGAACGACGGCTCGGCCGCCGACGGCATCCACGCCGAGCCGGTGGCCGTGCGCGCCTTCCGCACGGCCGACGAGACCAATCTGCAGTTCCGCTTCAAGCTGTATCGCCGCGGGTCGGCTGTGCCGCTGTCGGACGTGCTGCCGATCCTGGCCGACATGGGCCTGAAGACGCTTGAGGAATCCGACCACGTCGTGCGTACGATCGGCCAGGAGCCGATCTACATCCACGACTTCCTGCTGGAAGACCCGCGCGGCGCCGATCTGGTGTTCGCCGACCTCAAGACTCCGTTCGAAGAGGCCTTCAAGGCCGTGTGGAACGGCCGCACCGAGAGCGACGGCTTCAACCGCCTGGTGCTCGAGCTGGGCGTCGACTGGCGCGAGGCGGCCCTGATCCGCACCCTGGCCCGCTATCGCCAGCAGACCGGTCTGGACCCGTCGCAGTCGGTCCAGGAAGCCGCCCTGCGCGAATACCCCGACGCGGCGCGCGCCATCCTGGCCCTGTTCAAGGCCAAGTTCGATCCGGCCCACGGCGGCTCGGTCGCCGAACGTGAGGCGGCCGTGGCCGAACTGGACGCCAAGATTGAAACCCTGCTGCAGGACGTGAAGAGCCTGGATCACGACCGGGCGCTGCGCCGCATCGCGGCCCTGATCGACGGCATCAAGCGCACCAACTTCTATCAGCTGGACGCCGAAGGCACGCCCAAGGCCCACATCTCGATCAAGATCGCCGGTCAGGAACTGGCCGACCTGCCCCTGCCCAAGCCCTTCCGCGAGATCTTCGTCTGGGCGCCGCACATCGAGGGTTCGCACCTGCGCTTCGGCCCGGTGGCGCGCGGCGGCCTGCGCTGGTCGGATCGTCGCGACGATTTCCGCACCGAGGTCCTGGGTCTGGTGAAGGCCCAGCAGGTCAAGAACTCGGTCATCGTCCCGGTCGGCTCCAAGGGCGGCTTCTATCCCAAGCAGCTGCCGGTCGGCGGCACGCGCGAGGAAATGCAGGCCGAGGCCATCCGCGCCTACAAGACCTTCCTGTCCGGCATGCTGGACATCACCGACAACATTGTCGGTGACGGCGCCCCGGTGCGTCCGGCCAATGTCGTGGCCTGGGAAGGCGACGACCCCTATCTCGTCGTGGCCGCCGACAAGGGCACGGCGACCTTCTCGGACATCGCCAACGGCGTGAGCCAGTCCTACGGCTTCTGGCTGGACGACGCCTTCGCCTCGGGCGGCTCGGCCGGCTATGACCACAAGGAGATGGGCATCACGGCGCGCGGCGCCTGGGAAGCGGTCAAGCGTCACTTCCGCGAGATGGGCAAGGACATCCAGAGCGAGCCCTTCACCGTGGTCGGCGTCGGCGACATGTCCGGCGATGTCTTCGGCAACGGCATGCTGCTGTCCAAGGCGATCAAGGTGGTGGCCGCCTTCGATCACCGCGACATCTTCATCGATCCGAACCCGGACGTGGCGAAGTCGTGGGCCGAGCGCAAGCGCCTGTTCGAGACGCCGCGCACCAGCTGGCAGGACTATGACAAGAGCCTGATCTCCGAAGGCGGCGGCGTCTTCTCGCGCTCGGCCAAGTCGATCGCCCTGACGCCCCAGATCAAGGCGCTGCTGGATATCGAGGCCGACAGCGTCGATCCGGTCACCCTGATGCAGGCCATCCTCAAGGCTCGCGCCGAGCTGCTCTACTTCGGCGGCATCGGCACCTACATCAAGGGCGCCGGCGAGACCAACCTGCAGGTCGGCGACAAGGCCAACGACGCCATCCGCATCAACGGCGGCGAGATCCGCGCCCAGGTCGTCGGCGAGGGCGCCAACCTGGGCATGACCCAGGTGGGCCGCATCGAGGCGGCGCGCGTAGGCGTGCGTCTGAACACCGACGCCATCGACAACTCGGCCGGCGTGGACTCCTCGGACCACGAGGTGAACATCAAGATCCTGACCGGCGGCGCCATCGCCTCGGGCCATCTGAAGGCCGGGGACCGCAACGCCCTGCTCAAGTCGATGACCGACGAGGTCGCGGACAAGGTGTTGGCCCACAACTACGACCAGACCCTGGCCCTGACCCTGCAACAGGCCGAAGGCGCGGCCGCGCTGGACTCTCAACAGGCCTTCATGCAGCACCTGTCGTCGATCGGTAAGCTGAACCGGGCGGTCGAATACCTGCCCGACGACGCCCGCATCGCCGAGATGAAGCTGCAGGGCCAGGCCCTGACCCGGCCGGAGCTGGCGGTCCTGACCGCCTATTCCAAGCTCGAGCTGTTCGACGAGATCGTCGGCTCGACGGCGCCGGACGACGCCTTCTTCGAACGCCTGCTGCTGGAGTACTTCCCGGCGCCGCTGGCCCAGTTCGAAGAGGACATGAAGGGGCACCGCCTGCGTCGCGACATCATCGCCACCGTGCTGTCGAACGAGATCGTCAACATGGCCGGGCCGACCTTCCCCGACCGCCTGCGCGCGGCGGCGGAATGCGACACCGCCGCCATGGTCACGGCGTTCGAAACCGCCCGCCACGTCTTCCGCCTCGATGAGGCCTGGAAGGCGGTGTCGGCCCTGGACCTGAAGATCCCGGCCGAGGCCCAGACGGCCCTCTATCAGGAGATCGCCCTGGTCCTGCGTCGCCAGACCTTCTGGCTGGCGCGTCGTGCGGCCCGCACCGAGACGACGGTCGGCGGCATGATCGCCGCCTATCAGCCCGCCGCCGACGCCCTGCGCGCCGCCGGCCCGGAAGTGCTGTCGCGCTATGAGCACGCCCGCTACGAAGGCCGGGTCCAGACCTTCATCGGTCTGGGCGCGCCGGAAGATCTGGCCCGCGACATCGCAATGCTGCGTCCGATGGTGGCCACGGCCGACATCGGCGACCTGTCGGGCGAACTGGGTTGGGACGCCCCGGCCATGGCCCGCGTCTATCACCAGGTCGGCGCCGCCTTCGACTTCGACCGCCTGCGCGTGGCGGCCGGGTCGGTGCCGTCCGGCGATCGCTTCGATCGCCTGGCCGTGCGTCGCCTGATCCAGGATCTGATGACCGAGCAGCAGCAACTGACCCGCGCCGTGGCCAAGGCCTCGGCCCAGGCGGCGGGCGCCGGCGAGGACAGCGCAGAACAGGCGGTCGACGCCTGGATCGGCGCCCGCATGGATCAGGTGGAGGCCCTGCGCGCCTCGGTCGATGAGATCGAGACCTCGGGTTCGGGCTGGACCTTCGCCAAGCTGACCATCGCCAATGGCGAGATCCGCGAGGTGCTGGCTTCGGCTTCCTAAGCGAGGTGACGCCGGGCGTGAGCCCGGCGTCACGCGCTACGTTCGCGACGCGGTCGCTCACTGCTTGAGCGCATGAGGCGTTTGAAAAGTGAGCGATGGTCGTGAAGTCGCTTTTAAGGCCCGTCCGTTTCGTCATCTGGCGAGGCGGGCGGGCCTTGGCGTTTGGGGCGGGGTCGGTTTAGGTGGCGCCTGCTGTTCAGCGAACCGGAGGGCCCATGCCCAGGAAGTTCCTCGTCGTCGTCGACGACACTCCCGAATTGGACGCGGCCCTGGCCTACGCCGCGCGCCGCGCGCGTTCGACCGGGGGCCATGTGGTGCTGTTGCGCGCCCTGGTCGGCGGATCGGACGAGCACTGGTCCGGCGTCCGCGATGAAATTCGACGCCAGCAACGCGAGGAGGCCGAGGCTCTGCTGGCCCGGCTGGGGGAAAAGGTCGCCGAGACATCCGGTGCTCCTCCCGTCTATCTGATCGAGGAAGGCGATCCCCAGGCCGCCATTCGCAAGGCGGTCGGCGATGATCCCGACATCAAGATCCTGATCCTGGCTGCGGGCGCCAACGGACGCGGCCCTGGCCCCCTGGTCTCGGCGGTATTGAAGCAGGGCGCCGCCCTCACCGGCCGAAAGCTGCCCGTCACCATCGTTCCCGGCGAACTGACCGAGGCCGAGATTCTGGATCTGGCGTAATCCGGGGTCGCTATGTTCGGCCTGCGGGGCCTCGCGGCTTGAGCGATGTGAGCGGGACCATGAGGCCGAGCGGCGTTGATGGGGAGGTGCGTCGTCGACTCTGTTCTTGGGGCTTAACGCCCACTTGAACCACGGCGCCGCAGGGCGCATCTGGGGTTCATGTTCATCCAGACCGAAGCCACGCCCAATCCCAACGCTTTGAAGTTCCTGCCGGGTCGCGACGTCGCCCCGCAGGCCGTGTTGGAGTACCGCACCATCGACGAGGCGGCCGCTTCGCCCTTGGCTGAGGCCCTGTTCGAGCTGGAAGGGGTCGAGGGCGTCTTCTTCGGCGCCGACTACGTCTCGGTCACCCGCGCGGCCCAGGGCCCGGACTGGACCGAAATGAAGGCGCCGATCCTGTCAGTCATCATGGATCATTTCGTCTCGGGCGCGCCGCTGGTGCGCGAGGGCGAAACGGCGACCGAGGACGCCGGCGAGGACACGGAGATCGTGGCCGAGATCAAGAGCCTGCTCGACAGCCGCATCCGTCCGGCCGTGGCTCAGGACGGCGGCGACATCCTGTTCGATCATTTCGACGAGGAGACCGGCGTGCTGCGTCTGCGGATGCGCGGCGCCTGCGCGGGATGCCCCTCCTCCTCCGCCACGCTGAAGGCCGGGGTCGAGCAGATGATGCGCCACTACGTCCCTGAAGTGACCAGCGTCGAACAGGTGCTGTAAGCGCCGCCCTGTTTCACATGAAACACTCGTCGGACGGCGCGCCGTCGGGCATGATGGCGTCATGAGCGGTTCGGACGAGACATCTCAAGCGCGCGCCCTGGGCGAGGCCCTGGCGGCGCTGCGCCGTGAGCGCGGCCTGAGCCAGGCCGAGGCGGGCCAACGGATCGGCATGACCAGCCAGGGCTGGGGCCTGTATGAGGCGGGCAAGCGCTCCAGCCTGTTCCGCCCTGACGTTCAGCGCCGCCTGACCGGCGCCCTGGACGCCACGCCTGAAGCCTTGGTCCTGCAACTGGAAGGCGAACCGGCTTCGTCTGAAGCCTTTGCCGCCAATGGAGTTTCGGCGCGCGGCCGGGCGTTCGAGGCCGCTCCCATCGCGTCGCGTCGGCTGCGGCTGGAGACGGATGAACTGACGCCCTGGGCCTCCGCCGGGACGGTGCTGGAATATGCGCCGGGGCGTTGGCCGCGCCGGGGGCAGGGCTGCATTATCCAGATGGACGACGGTGTTCAGAAGGTTCGCCTCTATGATCGCGCGGACGACGCGGAAGTGGTGGTCTTCGGCGCGGGCGGTCTGGATCGATCGGAGCGGATCGCGCGCTCGCGTATCCAGTCGATGTCGGCGGTCACCGGACGTCTTGACGATGAATGAAACAAAATAGTTGTACTTCGGCGCGGATCATGAAACTCTCTGGTTGAAATCGGAGGGGTCATGTCGCGTCGCAGTCATCATATCGACCAGGCCGTCGGCCTGCGTATCGCCGCCCGGCGGTCCACCCTGGGCTGGTCCCAGTCCGTTCTGGGGCGCGAGCTGGGCGTCAGCTTCCAGCAGGTTCAGAAGTATGAGACCGGGGCCAACCGCGTCTCTGCTTCGCGTCTGCATCAGGCGGCGACGGCCATGGGATGTTCGGTAGCTGATTTCTTTCCCGCGCGCCCCAGCGCCGAGGGGGAGGTCGAACTGGTTCACCCGGTTCTGGCCAGCGCCGAGGGCCGTGGTCTGGCCGAAGCCTTCGCTCGTATTCCAGACGCCGGCGCGCGCCGCGCCCTGACGCGGGTCGCCCAGGCCATGGCGGGCGCCTGATTGGCGCTTGGCGTCGTGGCGGTCGCATCCGAAGCGGTTTCGCATTAGGGACAGAACCATGAAGGTCATGGTCATCGACACGGCGCTGGGCGCCTGCACCGCCGGGGTGTTTACGGGCGAGGCGGGTGCGGCCCTGCCCCACGCTCTGGGCGTACGCGCGGAGGTCATGGCCAAGGGACATCAGGAACGTTTGGGCGGTCTGGCGCGCGATGCGGCGGCCGAGGCGGGCGGCTTCGACGGGATCGACCGCATCGGCGTGACGGTGGGGCCGGGCTCCTTCACCGGCCTACGGGTCGGCCTGGCCTTTGCGCTGGGGCTTGGCGCGGCGCTGGACCGGCCGGTGGTCGGCGTCTCTACGCTGGACGCCCTGGCCGCCTCGGTTCCCGCGAAGGGGATGGTCGCCGCCGTGATCGACGCGCGTCGGGGCCAGGTCTATGCGCGCCTGTTCCGCGACGGCGCGCCGTTGGGCGAGGCTGAGGCCCTGCCGCTGGAGACGGCGCGCGACCGCATCCTGGCCGCCGCCGGAGCCGCACAGCCGACCCTGGTCGGCAGCGGGGCGGCGCTTCTGGCCGAGACCTTCCCCGAG
>DJDA01000104.1:473-13163 GCA_002430835.1 Brevundimonas sp. UBA5936 | reverse complement strand
AACCAAGCAGGAAGCCCCAGGCCAGCAACGGCCCCCCGCCGCCGCCCCAGGCCAGCGACAGCTCGCGCGCGAACAGGGCGCGGGCGGCCTTCACCGAACGCCCCCTAAATCCAGCGACCGCGCCGCAACCGGCAGCGGATCATGCACGGCGGCCAGGATCATGCCCCCGTCCGCCAGATGCTCGGCCATCAGTTCGGCGGCGACGCCGCGCCACGCCTCATCCAGCGGGGCCAGCGGTTCGTCCAACAGCCACAGGGCGCGCGGGGCGGCGACCAGGCGCGCCAGCGACAGCCGCCGCCTCTGCCCCGCCGACAGCTTGCGCGTCTCCAGATCCAGCAGGGGCGTCAGCTTCAGCCGCTCGACGGCCGCGTCCATGGCGGCGGCCGAACCGCCCAGCCATTCGACCTGAAAGCCCAGCTCCTGCCGCGCCGTGCGCTGGGGCTTCAGACCCTCGTGATGGCCCAGCAGGTGAAGCGCTGCGCGCCGCGCCGTCTCGGCCTCGATCTCGCCGTCCGCATCGTGAAAAACGACCGTGCCTGCATCGGGCCGGATAAAGCCCGCCACGGCGCGCAGCAGGCTGGTCTTGCCCGCGCCATTGGCCCCGGTCAGGGCCGCCGCCTCGCCCGCCGACAGGGCGAAGGACAGGTCGCTGAACAGCCGCCGCTCGCCGCGCGACAAGCTTAAGGCTGCGATCCCGAGACGGATCAGCATTTGCGAGTCTCTCTCAATGTCCACGTCGAGGGTGTGGATACATGGACGGCCCTCGCGCGCGGGACTATATGCGCTAGCGCCGCAGCAGGCTTTCGCCGCGCGCGCCGGGGACCTGTGCGCCCCGACGTCCAGCGCGCGAAGGCGCAACCGAATTGTCGGGCGGCGTTTGTCAGAGGACTACTCTCCATGCCGTCGATTGACAGCCTCAAGACCCGCCAAGACCTCGCGGTCGGGCGCAAGAAATACGCCTATTACAGCCTTCCCGCCGCCGAGGAAGCCGGTCTGGCTGGGATTTCCCGCCTGCCGCGCTCGATGAAGGTGCTGCTGGAGAACCTGCTGCGCAACGAAGACGGCGTCTCCGTCACCGAGGACGACCTGAAGGCCGTCGCCGCCTGGATCGAGAACAAGGGCGCCGTCGAGCACGAGATCGCCTTCCGCCCGGCCCGCGTGCTGATGCAGGACTTCACCGGCGTTCCCGCCGTCGTCGATCTGGCCGCCATGCGCGACGCGATGGACAAGCTCGGCGCCGACGCCAAGAAGATCAACCCGCTGGTCCCGGTCGATCTGGTCATCGACCACTCGGTCATGGTCGACCACTTCGGCAACGCCCAGGCCTTCGGCCAGAACGTCGAGCGCGAGTATGAGCGCAACATCGAGCGCTACAACTTCCTGCGTTGGGGTTCGTCGGCCTTCAACAACTTCCGCGTCGTGCCGCCCGGCACCGGCATCTGCCACCAGGTGAACCTCGAGAACCTGGCCCAGACCGTCTGGACCGCCGAGGAAGGCAAGAAGACCGTCGCCTATCCGGACACCGTGGTCGGCACCGACAGCCACACCACCATGATCAACGGCCTGGCCGTCCTGGGCTGGGGCGTCGGCGGCATCGAGGCCGAGGCCGCCATGCTGGGCCAGCCGATCCCGATGCTGATCCCCGAAGTCATCGGCTTCAAGCTGACCGGCAAGCTGCCGGAAGGCGCGACGGCCACCGACCTGGTGCTGACCGTCACCCAGATGCTGCGCAAGAAGGGCGTGGTCGGCAAGTTCGTGGAATTCTTCGGTCCCGCCATCGCCGGCATGACCATCGAGGACCAGGCCACCATCGCCAACATGGCTCCGGAATACGGCGCCACCTGCGGCTTCTTCCCCGTCTCGCAGGCCACCATCGACTATCTGACGGCCACCGGCCGCGAGAAGGCGCGCGTCGCCCTGGTCGAAGCCTACGCCAAGGCGCAAGGCCTGTGGATCGACGAAGAGTCCGAAGACCCGATCTTCACCGACGTCCTGGAGCTGGACATCTCGACGGTCGTGCCGTCGCTGGCCGGTCCGAAGCGTCCGCAGGACCGCGTTGAACTGACCGTCGCCGCCCCGTCGTTCGAAGAAGCCCTGACCGGCGTCTTCGCCCGTCCGGCCGACGCCCCGCGCGCCGCCGTGGAAGGCGAGAGCTTCGACATCGGCGACGGCGATGTGGTGATCGCCGCCATCACCTCCTGCACCAACACCTCCAACCCGTCGGTCCTGATCGCCGCCGGTCTGGTGGCGCGCAAGGCTAACGCCCTGGGCCTGAAGCCCAAGCCCTGGGTCAAGACCTCGCTGGCCCCCGGCTCGCAGGTCGTCACCGACTATCTGACCGACGCCGGTCTGCAGAAGGATCTGGACGCCCTGGGCTTCAACCTGGTCGGCTACGGCTGCACCACCTGCATCGGCAACTCGGGTCCGCTGGACCCGGCCGTGTCCAAGGCCATCAACGACAACGCCCTGGTCGCCACCTCGGTCCTGTCGGGCAACCGCAACTTCGAGGGCCGGGTGAACCCGGACGTCCAGGCCAACTACCTGGCCTCGCCGCCGCTGGTGGTCGCCTACGCCCTGGCCGGTTCGATGCGCATCGACATCACCAAGGAGCCGATCGGCAAGGACAAGAAGGGCAATGACGTCTTCCTGAAGGACGTGTGGCCGACCTCGCAGGAGATCGCCGCCATCCAGAAGAAGTCGGTCACGCCCAAGATGTTCGCCAAGCGCTACGCCGACGTCTTCAAGGGCGACGAGCACTGGCAGGCGATCGCCGTCACCGGCGGTCAGACCTATGAGTGGGAAGACACCTCGACCTACGTCCAGAACCCGCCTTACTTCGAGGGTCTGACCATGGAGCCCGCTCCGGTCACGGACATCGTCGAGGCGCGCGTGCTGGGCATCTTCGGCGACTCGATCACCACCGACCACATCAGCCCGGCCGGTTCGATCAAGAAGGCCTCGCCCGCCGGTCAGTACCTGACCAACCACGGCGTCGAGGCCCTGGACTTCAACAGCTACGGCGCCCGCCGCGGCAACCATGAAGTCATGATGCGCGGCACCTTCGCCAACATCCGCATCCGCAACAAGATCACCCCGGACATCGAAGGCGGCGTCACCAAGCACTTCCCGTCGGAAGACACGATGTCGATCTATGACGCGGCCATGCGTTACCAGTCGGAAGGCCGCCCGCTGGTCGTCTTCGCCGGCAAGGAATACGGCACCGGCTCGTCGCGCGACTGGGCGGCCAAGGGCACCCGCCTGCTGGGCGTCCGCGCTGTCATCGCCGAAAGCTATGAGCGCATCCACCGCTCGAACCTGGTCGGCATGGGCGTCGTCCCGCTGCAGTTCAAGGAAGACGGCTGGCAGAAGCTGGGCCTGACGGGCGAAGAGATCGTCACCATCCGCGGCCTGACCGACGCCAACGTCGGCAAGCTGAAGCCCCGCCAGGATCTGTGGGTCGAGATGTTCCGTCCGTCGGACGGCAAGATGGCCCGCTTCCCGGTCCGCTGCCGCATCGATAACCAGACGGAGCTGGACTACTTCAAGGCCGGCGGCGTCATGCCCTACGTCCTGCGCAACCTGGCGCGCGGCGACGAGAAGTAAGCGGTCTCAAGCCGCGCGAAAGCGCGTTAGACCAACCAGAATGAAGGCCGGCGGAGCGATCCGCCGGCCTTTTTTCTTGGACGCCGACCGACACATTCCACTCATCCCTTGTCGCATCGTCGCTTGACGCCCATATTGACGTCATATGACGAAAGCCGCCGCCATGACCGCCCTCGACCTCTACGCCTCGCCCGAGACCCTGCCCGCCAGCGACGCGGCGCGGATCGGCAAGCTGCTGGGCCTGAACGACAATGAGACGATGGACGACGTGGCCCTGGCCGAGCGGGTGTCGCAGGGGCTGAAGCCCGCCGCCGCCGCCGCCCTGGGCCAGGTGATCGGCATGCCCCGCGTGGTCGGCCAGATCATTCCGGAGGCGACGTTGCGGCGCGCCCGCACCAGCCGCAAGCCCCTGTCGCGCGAGATGAGCGAGCGCCTGTACGAGGTCGGCCGCGTGGTCGACGCCGTGGGCCGCGCCTATCGCGGCGACAGCGCCGCCGTCGTCCGCTTCCTGAACCGCCCGCATCAGTTGCTGAACGGCCGCACCCCCCTGGCCATGGCCCAATCCAGTTCGGCGGGGGCCGAGGCGGTGATCAATCTGGTGCGCCGCGCCGACGCCGGCTTCGCGGTCTAGATCCGGCATGCATCGTCGGCTGGACGACGCGCTCAAGGGATTCCGCATCGGCGATCCGCGCGGCGAATATCCCATCTGGAGCGACGGCGGTTCGCGCCGGGCTTCCGGCCGCTGGCACGAGGCGGGCCAGAGGGTGATCTACGCCGCCGAGCACTATTCCACCGCCATGCTGGAGAAGCTGGTCCACTTCGGCGGCGAACTGCCGCTGGGCCAGCACCATGTGGATATCCACATCCCGGCGGGCGTCTCCTATGAAGTGGTCAACCCGGATCTGGTCCCCGGCTGGGCCGAACCGGGCGGGGCGGCGGCCCGCGCCTTCGGCCGCGCCTGGCATGCGGAAGGCCGCTCGGCCCTGCTGATCACGCCCTCGGTCGTGGCGCGGATGGAGCGCAACTTCGTCTTCAACACCGCCCATCCCGACTTCGCCCGCATCAAGCCGGGGCTGGAGACGCCGGTCTGGTGGGACAGCCGCCTGTTCGGCTGACGCGGCTCAGTCCAGCTTCAACGCCTCGGCCAGCAGGCGCGCCTCGGCGGCGCGGCTGGAACCGGCCCGCCAGGCGACGACGATCTCGCGGTGCGGGGCGTTCTCGGCGATGGGACGCATGACCACGCCGGGATGATCGGCCAGGCCCGCCTTCACCGCCATATTGGGCAGGAAGCTGACCCCCAGGCCGGACGAGACCATCTGCACCAGCGTCGGCAGGGTGGTCGCGGCGAAGACGTCCTCGCCGCGCGGCGCCTCGATCTTCACCGCCGCCAGGGCCTGGTCGCGCAGGCAGTGGCCGTCCTCCAGCAGGATCAGATCCTCGGACTTCAGCAGGCCTTCAGGGATGGGCCCGGCGCCGTCCAGGGCGTGACCGGCGGGCACGGCGGCCAGGATTTCATCGTCGCCGATACGGGCGTGGTCGATGCCTGGCGCGTCGTAGGGAAGGGCGATGACGGCGGCGTCCAGCTGTCCCGCCTTCAGGGCGCTGATCAACCGCGGCGTAAGATCCTCGCGCAGAAAAAGACGCAGGCCCGGATAGCGGTCGCGCAGCCCCGGCATGGTCCTGGGCAGCAAGAAGGGGGCGACCGTCGGGATGACGCCCAGGCGGAACCGGCCCGACAGGGGCTTGCCGGCGTTGCGGGCGGCCTCGACCAGATCCTCGGTGCGGGCCAGGACGTCCTCGGCCCGCTTGACCGCCTCGGCCCCCACGGCGGTCAGGATCACCGCCCCGCGCGTGCGCTCGACGACGGGCGCCCCCAGGATCTTCTCCAGCTCCTGAACGCCCGCCGACAGGGCCGGCTGGCTGACGTGAGCGGCTTCGGCGGCGCGGCTGAAGGAGCCGTGCTCGGCCAGGAGCTTGAGATACTGAAGCTGGCGCAGGGTGGGGAGCATGCGAGCGACATAGGGGCTCGCGGCCCAGAGAGCAAAATCCATGATGCAGCTCCGAACGCTTGCGGGCGCCGCCGATCGACGGCGCCCGCGTGGAGTTCGGCCTCGCAGCCCTTTTAGGCGGCCAGGTCGTAGCGGTCGGCGTTCATCACCTGGACCCAGGCCGACACGAAGTCGCGGACGAACTTCTCGCCCGCATCGGCCGAGGCATAGACCTCAGACAGGGCGCGCAGCTGGGCGTTGGAGCCGAACACCAGGTCGGTGCGCGTCGCCGTCCACAACTCTTCGCCGCTGGCGCGGTCATTGCCGGTGAAGACCTCGTCGGCGCTGTCGTCCACCTGTTTCCAGGCCGTGCCCATGTCCAGCAGATTGACGAAGAAGTCGTTGGACAGGACGCCCGGACGATTGGTCAGCACGCCGTGGGTCGAGCCGCCGTGATTGGCGCCCATGACCCGCAGACCGCCGACCAGCACCGCCATCTGCGGGGCGCTGAGCCCCAGCAGCTGGGCGCGGTCGACCATCAGTTCCTCGGTCGGCACGTTGAACCGCACCTGCAGATAGTTGCGGAAACCGTCGGCGCGCGGCTCCAGCACCGCGAAGCCTTCGACGTCGGTCTCCTCCTGCGAGGCGTCGGTGCGGCCGGGGACGAAGGGAACCTCCGTCGCATGACCGCCGGCGCGGGCCGCCGTCTCGACACCGACGCCGCCGCCCAGGACGATCAGATCGGCGATCGACACCGTCTTGCCGCCGGACGTCTGGCCGTCGAACTCGGCCTTGATCGCCTCATAGGCCTTCAGCACGCGGGCCAGTTGTTCCGGCTGATTGACATCCCAATCCTTCTGCGGAGCCAGGCGGATGCGGCCGCCGTTGGCGCCGCCGCGATGGTCCGAACCGCGATGGGTCGAGGCCGAGGCCCAGGCCGTCTGCACCAGCTCCGCCACCGTCAGACCCGAGGCGGCGATCTTGGCCTTCAGCGCCTTGATGTCGGCGGCGTCGATCACCGGTCCTTGCTGCGCCGGGATCGGATCCTGCCAGATCAGGTCTTCGGCTGGGACGTCGGCGCCTAGGTAGCGGGCCTTCGGCCCCATGTCGCGGTGGCACAGCTTGAACCAGGCCCGCGCGAACGTATCGCCGAAATAGGCCGGGTCGGCGCGGAACCGCTCCATGATCTTGCGGTACTCGGGGTCGATCTTGAACGCCATGTCGGCGGTCGTCATCATCGTCGGCACGCGCTTGCCCGGCGTATGGGCGGCCGGGGCCAGGGTCTCGGGCGGATTGCCGATCGGCTGCCACTGCTTGGCCCCCGCCGGGCTGCGGACCAGCTCATAGTCGTGGTCCAGCAGCATGTCGAAGAAGGTCATGTCCCAGGTCGTCGGTGTCGGCGTCCAGGCTCCCTCGATGCCCGAGGTGATGGTGTGGTCGCCCACGCCGCTTTCATGGCCCGAGATCCAGCCCAGGCCCTGCTGGGCGATGTCCGCGCCCTCGGGACTGGCGCCGACCTTGCTGGCGTCGCCGGCGCCGTGCGCCTTGCCGAAGGTGTGACCCCCGGCGGTCAGGGCAGCCGTCTCCTCGTCGTTCATGCCCATGCGGGCGAAGGTCTCGCGGATGTCGCGGGCCGAAGCCAGGGCTTCGGGCACGCCGCCGGGGCCTTCGGGGTTTACGTAGATGAGGCCCATCTGGATGGCGGCCAGCGGTTCTTCCAGCGCCATGCCCTTGTCGGGCTGGATGCGGGTTTCATTGCCCTCTTCGCCGACCCACTGCTCTTCCGTGCCCCAATAGACGTCCTTCTCGGGCTCCCAGACGTCGGCGCGGCCGCCGCCGAAGCCGAACACCGGCCCGCCCATCGATTCAATGGCGACATTGCCGGCCAGGATCATCAGATCGGCCCACGACAGCTTGGCGCCGTACTTCTGCTTGATCGGCCACAGCAGGCGGCGCGCCTTGTCCAGGTTGCCGTTGTCCGGCCAGGAGTTCAGCGGCGCGAACCGCTGCTGGCCGGCGCCCGCGCCGCCACGCCCGTCGCCGGTGCGATAGGTGCCGGCCGAGTGCCAGGCCATGCGGATGAAGAAGGGGCCGTAATGGCCGTAGTCCGCCGGCCACCAGGGCTGGCTGTCGGTCATCAGGGCGGTCAGGTCGCGCTTGACCGCCGCCAGATCCAGCGACTTAAACCCCTCGGCGTAGTTGAAGTCGTCGCCCATCGGATCGCCGTTGATCCCCTGCTGATGCAGGATGTCGAGCGACATCTGATTGGGCCACCAGTCGCGATTGGTGCGTCCCAGCAGCGAACGCACCGCGTCTTTCTTCATCGGGCGGCCCTTGGGGGCCCCGTCGGTGTTGCCGTCCATGATCGTTCCTCCTCAGGTTCGAAGCCTCGAGGCTATGACCCCTCAGGCGGAAAGGAAAATCGATTAACTTGTTCGCGACCACAGAAGAAACTTATAGCGAAGCCTGAATTCGCTTCGCAGGCCTCGCTTATCAAGCACGCCCAGTTTGATAGATTAAATCTATCGTCATGCGTCAAATCATCGATTTGACTTCAAGCCGGGAAAAGCCGATCCCCTGTCCATCGACGGCGTCCTCCCCAATCGACGCCGCCGAAATCTTTTATCATCGGATGGAGAAGCGCGATGCTCGGCGTCGGTAAAAAACTGCCTGAATTCAAGATCATCGGTGTGAAGCCGGGCTTCAACGCTCACGAAGAGAACGGCGTCTCGGCGTTTGAAGCCGTCACGCAGGACAGCTTCGAGGGCAAGTGGAAGGTCATCTTCTTCTACCCGAAGGACTTCACCTTCGTCTGCCCGACCGAAATCGCCGCCTTCGCCAAGCTGGGCAAGGACTTCGCCGACCGCGACACCGTGGTTCTGGGCGGTTCGACCGACAATGAGTTCACCAAGCTGGCCTGGCGCCGTGATCACGCCGACCTGAACAAGCTGCCGATCTGGCAGTTCGCCGACAACGGCGGCAAGCTGGCCCGCGCCCTGGGCGTGCTGGACGAAGAAGAAGGCGTGGCCCTGCGCGCGACCTTCGTCGTCGACCCGCACAACGTCATTCAGCACGTCTACGTCACCAACCTGAACGTCGGCCGTTCGCCGGAAGACACCCTGCGCGTCGTCGATGCTCTTCAGACCGACGAGCTGTGCGCCTGCAACCGCCCGGTCGGCGGCGACACTCTGGCCGCGTAAGTACTGGCCCAGAGGTCGAAACGGCCAGGCCCGGACCGCGTGAGTAGGGTCCGGGCCGCCCCTCGAAAGAGGCGGCGGCGGGCGACTGTCGCCGCCTTTTTCATGCCTGCTTCGTTATCTTGGGCGCTATGCTCGGCTCGCGGAGCCTCGCGGCTTGAGCGCCCATCCAAGCCGTGCGGCTCAAGCAGTGAGCGACCGCGTCGCGAACGATAGCCGCTTCCTGAAAGGAACACGAAAATGTCCATCGACGCCCTGCGCGACCTGATCCCGGCCTATGGCAAGGACATCTCGCTGAACCTGTCCTCGCTGGCCAATGAGACCGTGCTGAACGACCAGCAGAAGTGGGGCAGCTTCCTGGCCTCGGCGCACGCCATCGGCGTCGGCCCCGTGGTCAAGCTGATCGAGGCCCAGGCCGCGACCGTCCTGTCGCCCGAAGCGATGAACGCCGCCAAGGCTGCCGCCGCCATCATGGGCATGAACAACATCTACTATCGCTCGCTGCACCTGATGAAGAACCAGGAGTACACGACGCTGCCGGCCAAGCTGCGGATGAACATCATCGCCAATCCGGGCGTCGACAAGCTGGACTTCGAACTGTGGTCCACCGCCGTCTCGGCCATCAACGGCTGCGGCGCCTGCCTGGACGCCCACGAGGGCGAACTGCGCAAGCACGCCGTGCCGAACGTCCAGATCCAGGCCGCCCTGCGCATCGGCGCCGTGGTCCACGCCGCCAGCCGCATCATCGCCTCGGAGACGGCGCTGACCGCCTGACCCCCAGCAGGCTCCTAAACAGGAAAAGGCGCGGATCGCTCCGCGCCTTTTTCTTTGCCCGCCGGCTCGCGACGCCCTCAGCCGTCGTTGTCGGCGCCGTCTTCGACCAGTTCTCGCATCAGATCGACCACCAGCTTCTGTTGACGCGACGACAGGCGCGGCGCCAGGCGGCCGATCTCGATGGTCTGACGGGTGGCGGGAAAGTCATGCACGAAGGGCTCGGCCTCGCCCTCGGCCATACCCGGCTGGGCCGCGCCGGTCAGCCCATCGAAGAAGTAGCCGATGTCCACGCGAAAGAAGCGGGCGATGTCCCACAGCTTGGACGCCGAGATCCGATTGGCGCCCTTTTCGTATTTCTGCACCTGCTGGAAGGTGACCCCCAGCGCCTGGCCCAGATCGGTCTGATTGTAGCCCAGGGCGATGCGCTTCTCGCAGACGCGCCGCCCCACATGCCGATCCACCAGATGGGGACCATCAGTCCCGGAACCCCTGACCATGTCCTGCCCTCTTCCCTGTTTTTCTTTTCGACATGCCGCCGCCCTCGGCTTCTGTCATGCGTTTTCGCGTCACAGGGGCGCCGCCCCTCTCGATAGGGTTAACGCTCCAGCCGCCCATTTCCGGCGCGGCGGCGTCCCGTGATCAGCATTATAATCAGCAAGACGGCGAACCCCATATCGCCCCACCGGCCGTAGAGCGTCGGCGCCGCCGCCTGCGGCAGACGCACGTCGATGATCCCGGCCTGGCCGGGGTCCAGCCGCTTGCCTTCAACGATGCGGCCCCACGGATCGATCATGGCCGAAACGCCGGTCGGCGTGGCCCGCGCCACCGGCAGGCCGGTCTCCAGCGCGCGATAGGACGCCAGGTTCAGATGCTGGCGCGGACCTGACGTCTTGCCGAACCAGGCGTCGTTGGAGACGTTGACGATCCAGGCCGGACGCGTCGCCCCCGCCGCCGGCGTAAAGCCCGGATAGAGGGCCTCGTAGCAGATCAGCGGCTGCACCGGCGGGGCGTTGACCAGGCTGATCGGCGCGGGCGTGGGTCCGGCGGTGAAATCGGCAGGGACGTGAACCAGGCTGCGCACGCCGATCTTGCTCATCAGCTCGCCCATCGGCAGGTATTCGCCGAACGGCACCAGCCGGTGTTTGTCGTAGATGGGGCCGATGCGCAGCCCCGCCTCGCCGCCTTCGTCGTGCAGGGCGAACAGGCTGTTGTAATAGCGAGCGCCGGTCTCGGCGCTCGGATCCGACTCGCCCCGGCTCAGGCCCGCCAACAGGGTCTGCCCCGTCTGCAGAGCATCAGCCACCGCATAGGCGTCGTTGGTGGCGAACAGGTCGTTGGCCGTGGTCGGCAGGGCGCCCTCGGGCCAGATCACCACGTCAGGCAGGGCGGCGGCGGGCTGGGCGGTCAACTCCAGATACCGGCCCAGGATGGCGTGATAGGCCTCCGGGCTCCACTTATAGTCCTGAGCGATGTCGGCCTGGACCAGACGCACCAGGGTCGGCGTCTCCACCACCTGCGCCGATGACAGGCGCACGGCGCCGAAAACGAACAGGCCGGCCAGGGTCGACACGCCCAGCCCCGCCGCGATCAGGCGCGGGCGACGCGGCCCGGCGTCGATCAGGGGCGCCAAGGCGCTGACCGCCGCCACCGTGATCAGCCCCAGGCCATAGACCCCAGCGATCGAGGCGAACTGGGACATGGTCGAGCCGGCCGCCCAGCTCGCGCCCGCCGGGTTCCACGGAAAGCCGGTCAGCACATGGCCGCGCGTCCATTCCAGCAGGGCGAACAGGGCCGCGAACAGCAGGACGCGCCGCACGCCTGCCGGACTGAGCCGGCGATAGGCCATGGTCGCCAGACCCCAGAACAGCCCCATGCCCGCCGGCAGCAGGCTGGCCGCAAAGGGCGCCATCCACGCCTGGGCCGGATTGACCAGGAAGGCCTCGGCCACCCACCAGCAGCCGATGAAGAAATAGGCGAAGCCCGCCAGCCAGCCGACCCAGAAGCCGCCCCTCATGCCGCCTGAACGATCCGCCAGCAGCAGCAGCAGCGGATAGCCCAGCAGCCCCGGCAAAAAACCGAACGGCGGATGCGCCAGGGCGGCGCCCGCCCCGGCCAGAAGCGCCAGAGCGATCCGGCCCCAGCGATGGTTCAGCAGGCCCGCGAACCGGGCGGCGAGCGCCTCGATCACGCGGCGCCCTCATGCTCGATCGCACCATGCTCGGCCGCATAAGGATCGGAGACGCCCAGTTCGTCCAGGATCTCGCGCTCCTCGGCCTCCATCTCCTCGGCCTCGGCGTCGTCTTCGTGATCGCGGCCCAGCAGGTGCAGCACGCCGTGGACGACCAGATGGCTCAGGTGATCCGACAGGCTCTTGCCCTGCGCTTCAGCCTCCGCCGCGCAATAGGCGTAGCCCAGCACCACGTCGCCCAGATGCGGAAAGGCGCTTTCCGCCGCGGGGAAGGACAGGACGTTCGTCGGCCGGTCCTTGTCGCGGAACCGCTTGTTCAGATCCTGCACCGCCGCGTCATCGGCCAGCAGCACCACCACATCGCCCTCGATGGTCCCAAGGGCGGCCACGGCGGCGCGCTCGGCGACCGCCGCCGCCTCGGGCAGGGCCTCAGTCCAGCCGTTACTGTCGATCTCGACCTCGATCATCAGGCGTCGTCCTCAAGGTCGGGGAAGGGGCGGCTGCGCGCCGCATCGGAGTCATAAGCGCGCACGATGCGCTCGACCATGGCGTGACGCACCACGTCCTCGGACTTGAACTGCTGGACGCCGACGCCCTCCACGTCCTTCAGGATGCGCAGCGCGTGGGCCAGACCGGAATCTCGCGGGTTCAGCAGGTCGACCTGCGACGGGTCGCCCGTCACCACCANNCCCTCGCCCAGGCGGGTCAGCACCATCTTCATCTGCATGCGCGAGGTGTTCTGCGCCTCATCGACGATGATGAAGGCGTGGCTGAGCGTGCGGCCGCGCATGAAGGCGATGGGGGCGGCCTCGATCTCCCCCTTCTCGCGGCGGCGGCGCACGTCGTCCACGCCCAGGATGTCGTTCAGCGACTCCCAGATCGGCGCCAGATAGGGGTCGACCTTCTCGTTCAGATCGCCGGGCAGGAAGCCCAGCTTCTC
>DJDA01000104.1:0-436 GCA_002430835.1 Brevundimonas sp. UBA5936 | reverse complement strand
TTGCCCGTGCCCGCCGGGCCGACGCCGAAGGTCAGCTCGCAGCGGCCCAGCATCTCCAGATAGCGCGCCTGCGACGCCGTCTTGGGGGCGATGGCGCCGCGACGGCCGACCGGCAGGGCGGCGCCCTCCGGCACGCTGCGACCTGGGCTGCGGCCCGCCGGTTCGGCGCGCGGCTGGGTCACGGCGGCGCCCAGGGCGGTGCGCACGTCGGCCTCGGTGATCTCGGCGCCCGCCTCGGCCCGGTTGGACAGAGCCTCCATCACCCGGCGCGCCTGGGCGCGATCCCGCGTCGAGCCGTTGATCGACACCCCGCCGCCCGGCGTCTCGACCAGCACCTTGAAGGCGTCCTCGACCAAATCCAGGTGACGGCTCTGCGGCCCGATCACAGCGCGCAACGTCTCATCGCTGCGGGACAGGACCTCGGACCCTCTCGCCC
>DJDA01000081.1 GCA_002430835.1 Brevundimonas sp. UBA5936 | reverse complement strand
CTGCCGCTGACGCTGGCGGTGCTGGACGGCATGGTGGTCGGCGCCGCCGATCAGACCCTGGTCGCGCCGCTCGCCGCCATCGTCGAGAGCCTGACCCCGAACGAGGGCGACATCCATTATGTCGGCGGCGTCGATCCCGTGCTGCGCTTCCGCGAGGCCTTCGTGCCGCTGGTGGACGTCGGTCTGGTCATGGGCTTCCGCGACGCCCCGACCGAGCTGAAGGGCGGGGTGGTGATGATCGTCGAGACCGAAAGCCGCCAGCGCGCGGCCCTGCTGGTCGACGCCATCCACGGCCAGCGCCAGGTCGTCATCAAGAGCCTGGAAACCCATTACCGCCACGTCGAGGGCGTGGCCGCCGCCACCATTCTGGGCGACGGCCGCGTGGCCCTGATCCTCGATATCGACGCCCTAGTGACCGCCAAGCGTTCCCGAACCCCGTCGCGTTCCGACCTGCAAATGGCGAGCTGAAACCATGACCCCGACTGAACAACAGACCCTGACCCCCAATGTCGCCGGGACCGACCGCGAGCTGATCGCCTTCCGCATCGGCGAGCAGGAATTCTGCGTCGACATCATGAGCGTGCGCGAGATCCGCGGCTGGACCCCGGCCACGCCCCTGCCGCGCTCGCCCGCCTATATGAAGGGCGTCATCAACCTGCGCGGCGTGGTGCTGCCGATCATCGACCTGGGCGCGCGCTTCGGCCTGGTCACGAATGAGCCGACCGAACGGCACGTCATCATGGTGGCCCATGTCGGCTCGCGCCTGGTCGGCCTGCTGGTCGATGCGGTGTCGGACATCGTGCAACTGTCGGACGCGGCCATCCAGCCGACCCCGGACGTGGCCAGCGACCAGGTGAAGTCCTTCGTGAAGGGCATCTTCGCCGTCGAGGGCGGCCGCATGATCAGCCTGATCGACCTGGATCACGTCCTGCCGGAAAGCGAGGCTGCAGCGGCATGACGACCCTCGCCGGGCGGGAAGCCCTGGTCGAAGGCGAGTTCGTCTTCACGGCCGAGGATTTCCGCCACATCGCCCAGACCCTGCACGCTCACGCAGGCATCGCCCTCAGCGAAGGCAAGGCGGCGCTGGTCTATTCGCGCCTGGCCAAGCGGCTGCGCGTGCTGGGGCTGCGCAGCTTCCGCGACTACTGCGCCCTGATCGACGGCGTGGAGGGCGTGGACGAGCGTCAGGCGATGATGGCGGCCCTGACCACCAACGTCACCCGCTTCTACCGCGAGCCGCACCACTTCGATCATCTGCGCGACAAGGTGATGCCGGAACTGGCCGCCAAGGCGCGGGCGGGCGGACGGGTGCGCCTGTGGTCGGCCGCCTGCTCGAACGGGCAGGAGCCGTACTCCATGGCGATGACGGTGCTGGACGTCCTGCCGGAAGCGGCCGAACTGGACGTGCGCATCCTGGCCACCGACATTGACCCCAACATGGTCGCCGAGGGCGCGGCGGGCGTCTATTCCGACGATCTTCTGGCCCCGGTCCCGGCCGCTTCGCGCAAGCATTTCACGCCGGCGCCGGGCGCGCCCGGCCGGTTCAGCGCCGATGCGACGCTGCGCCGTCTGGTGACGTTCAAGGAGCTGAACCTGATCGGCGACTGGCCGATGCGCGGCCGCTTCGACGTCATCTTCTGCCGCAACGTGGTCATCTATTTCGACGACGCGACCCAGGAGCGGGTCTGGGGCCGGTTCACGCCGATCCTGAATCCCGGCGGCGTCCTCTACATCGGCCACTCGGAACGGGTGACGGGGCCGGCGGCCCATGTGCTGCAGCCCGCCGGCCTGACCACCTACGTCAAGGGCGCGGGGGCATGAGCGCGGTTTCGGTCCTGGTGGTGGACGACAGCGCCACCATGCGCAGCCTGATCAGCGCCGTCTTGCGCCGCGATCCGGAGATCAACGTGGTCGGCACGGCCGCCGATCCGCTGGAGGCGCGCGCCAAGATCAAGGAGCTGAACCCCGACGTCATCACCCTGGACGTCGAGATGCCCAATATGAACGGGCTGGAGTTCCTGGAGAAGATCATGCGGCTGCGGCCCATGCCGGTGGTCATGGTCTCGACCCTGACACAGGCGGGGACCGATGTGACCCTGGCGGCGCTGGAGGTCGGGGCGGTCGACGCCGTGGCCAAGCCCGCACCAGGCGTGCCCGCGGCCGAAGCCTTCGCCGACCTGGCCGAGAAGGTGAAGGTCGCCGCGCGGTCTCGTGTTCGCCCGCTGGAGGATCGCGCGGTCCGGGGGCACGAGGGCGTCTATCATGCTGACCCCAATCATGTGCTGGCCATCGGTTCGTCCACCGGCGGGGTCGAGGCTCTGTTGACCATTCTGTCAGCCTTCCCGGCGGACTGCCCGGCGACGGTCATCACCCAACACATGCCCGCCAGCTTCACCAGGAGCTTCGCCGCCCGCCTGAACAAGGTCTCGGCCGCCACGGTCAGCGAGGCCGAGGACGGCGCGCCGCTGAAGCCGGGCCATGTCTATATCGCGCCGGGCGGCGAGGCCCACCTGGCCGTGTCGGGCGGTCGCTGTCGCCTGGTCGCCGCCGATCCGGTCAACGGCCACCGCCCCTCGGTCGACGTGCTGTTCGGTTCGGTCGCCCAACTGGGCCGCCCGATGACGGGCGTCATCCTGACCGGCATGGGCAAGGACGGGGCCAAGGGCCTGCTGGCCATGCGCCAGGCCGGCGCCCGCACCCTGGGCCAGGACGAGGCGTCCTGCGTCGTCTACGGCATGCCGCGCGCCGCCTTCGAGCTGGGCTCCGTCGAGCGCCAGCTGCCCCTGTCCCGTATGGCCCCGGCCATCCTCGAATCCTGCGCCGCCCGTTCGGCCGCGCCTCAGTCTGTCGCGTAAGGACGTTCATGCCCGCCGCTTCCGCCATTCGCACCCTTGTCGTCGATGATCAGCTGACGATGCGCTCACTTGTCCGCGCCAGTCTGCAGCAGATCGGGGTGCGCGACATCGAGGAGGCGCCCGACGGCGAGGCGGCCCTGCGCTCCCTGCTGGTGCAGCCGGTCCATCTGGTGATCTCGGATTTCAACATGCCGAACCTGGACGGGCTCAGCCTGCTGCGGGCCATCCGGGCGCACCCGCCGATCTCCAAGACGGCCTTCATCATGCTGACCGGTCGGGCCGACCGCGAACTGGTGCAGCGCGCCGTGCAGTTCGGCGTGAACAACTACCTGGTCAAACCCTTCACCACCGCCCAGCTGAAAGAGAAGCTGGAAGCGGTCTTCGGCACGCTGACGTGATCGGCGCGGCCGCTCAGCAGCCGGTCGAGCGGCGTCTGCACGTGGGGCAGGGCGATCACTGCGTGTCGTCCGATCCCGACGTCGTGCTGACGACCGTCCTGGGCAGCTGCGTGGCCCTGTGCCTGCGTGATCCGGCGGCTGGGGTGGGGGGCATGAACCATTTCCTGCTGCCCGAGGGTTCGGGGTCGGGAACGGACGCCAGCCGCCGCTACGGCGCCTATCTGATGGAAGTGCTGATCAACGACGTGCTGAAGGCGGGCGGGCGACGCGACCGGCTGGAGGCCAAGCTGTTCGGCGGCGGCCGCATGTTCGACAGCCTCAGCGACGTGGGCGCCGCCAACGCCGACTTCGCCGAGAAATTCCTGGCCGACGAGGGCATCCCCGTCGTCAGCCGTAGCCTGAGAGGCACGGGCGGGCGCCGCATTCACTATTGGCCGGTCAGCGGTCGGGCGCGTCAGCGCGTGGTGACGGACGGCGCGACCCTGCCGCCCGCGACGCCGCCGCCGCCGTCCGTCGCGACCGGCGATCTGGAGCTCTTCTGACATGGGCGAGAACGACAACCGCGACCTGCTGGCCGCCATGGCGGCGGAACTGGCGGACATTCGCGCCGAGATCGAGGCGGCGGGCGGCCTGGTGTCCGAAGTCCTGCGCCAACTGCCGGCCGAGGCGCGGCTGGGCTATCTGACGCGCAGCCAGAGCTTCGACGTCCTGTCGCAGCGTATCGAGGCCCTGTCGGGCCTGGCTCAGGCCGTGGCCGACGATCAGCCGATGGACACCGCCCTGGCCGCCCTGCCTCTGGCCGAGATGGCCGAGCGGATGCAGGAGACGGCGCACCGCGCCCGGCCCGGCGCCGCCCCGATCGCAGACGCGGACGACACCGAGCCCGTCGCGACGGCGGGCGTGCTGCACCTGTTCTGAGCCATGGCCGAGGACCGCATCAATCTGGAGCAATCGACGGTCCTGCTGGTGGACGACGCGCCGCAGGCGCTCGACATGCTGGGCTCGATCTTCCAGGGCTTCGGCGTCAAGGAGCAGATCAAATGCCCCTCGGCCGTCGAGGCGGTGAAAATCCTGCAACAGCGCCCGGTCGATCTGATCGTCATCGACTGCGGCGACCCCGAGATGGACGGTTACGCCTTCACCCGCTGGCTGCGGCGCGAGACGCCCGCGCCCCTGCGCTACACCCCCGTCATCCTGGTGACGGGCCACGCCTCACAGGCCAAGGTTCAGGAAGGGCGCGATTGCGGCGTCAGCTTCGTGGTCGCCAAGCCCCTGACGCCTGCGGTGCTGCTGAAGCGCATCCTGTGGCTGGCGGGCGACGAGCGCGAGTTCGTCGAGTGCGAGACCTACGTCGGCCCCGATCGCCGGGTGCGCAACTTCGGGCCGCCGGTCGGCATGACGGGGCGACGCAAGGGCGACCTGTCGGCCCACGTCGGCCATGCGGTTGAGGAAAACATGGATCAGGCCGACATCGACATGCTGTTGAAGCCGCAGAGGGTGTCGCTGTGAGCGAGGTCCGGACGCAGAAGGTCAGGACGTCGCTGGCGCAGCAGATGGCTCAGCCGGGCGGGCGGACGCTGGCGGATGTCGAACGCCGCGCCAATGAACGCCTGGGCCGCCACAAGGCCGAGGTCATGGCCGAGATCGAAGCCGCCGTCGCGGGGCTGGAGGGGCTGTGCGCCGCGCGGTCTGAGGCGTCGACCGCCGAGGTCTATCGGCTGGCGTCGCGCATTCTGGACCTGGCGGGTTTCTTCGACACCGGCCCGCTGTTCGACGCAGCCTACAGCCTGGCCGACGTGGCGGACCGCATGGCGACGGCCGACGCCTGGGACTGGCCGCCGGTTCAGGTGCACGTTCAGGCTCTGCGGCTGATCCTCAAGGCCGGCTGCGAACGCAATGCGGCCACGGATCATCTGCTGGCCGGACTGAAGGCCGTGGCGGTGAAGACGCGCGCCTAATTCCTTCTCCCACAAGGGGAGAAGGAAGCGATCAGCCGTACCGCGCAATCCCCAGGTCGGCGGACTCGATATCCGGGGTGCGGCCGTCGATGATGTCGGCGATGACGCGGGCCGAGCCGCAGGCCATGGTCCAGCCCAGCGTGCCGTGGCCCGTGTTCAGGAACAGGTTGTCCAGCTTGGTCTTGCCGATGACCGGGGTGCCGTCCGGCGTCATCGGGCGCAGGCCGGACCAGTAGCTGGCCGCCTTCAGGTCGCCCGCGCCGGGGAACAGCGAGCCGACCGAATGCTCCAGCGTGTTGCGGCGCTGTTCCGGCAGGACGTTGTTGTAGCCCGAGATCTCGGCCATGCCGCCGACGCGGATACGGTCGCCCAGGCGGGTGATCGCCACCTTGTAGCTCTCGTCCATGATGGTCGAGACGGGGGCGGCGGGTTCGTCGATGATCGGAGCCGTGATCGAATAGCCCTTCACCGGATAGACCGGCAGGGTCATGCCCAGCGGCTTGACCATCTGCGGCGAGTACGACCCCAGCGCCAGCACATAGGCGTCGGCCGTGACCACGCCCTTGTCGGTCTTCACCCCGGTGATGCGGCCGCCCTCGGCGATCAGGCCCTGGATGGTCGTGCCGTACTGGAAGGTCACGCCCTGCGTCGTCGCATGGTCGGCCAGGGCGTTGGTGAATTTGAAGCAGTCGCCGGTCTCGTCGCGCGGCAGGCGCAGGCCGCCGACAAACAGGTCGCGCGTGGCCTTCAGGCCCGGCTCGGCGCGGATGCAGCCGTCCTGGTCCAGCACTTCGAACGGGACGCCGCCTTCGCGCAGGACTTCGGTGTCCTTGTAGATGCCGTCCAGCTGCTTCTGGGTGCGGAACAGTTGCAGCGTGCCCTGGGTGCGGTGGTCGTACTCAAGGCCCAGTTCTTCGTTCAGCGCGGTCTGCACGACCTGGCTGTAGTCGGCCAGGCGCACCATGCGCGCCTTGTTCAGCGCATAGCGGGCCGAGGTGCAGTTGCGCAGCAGGGCCAGCAGCCAGCGCACGGTCGGGGCGTTGATCTGGGGGTGCAGGATCAGCGGGGCGTGGCGCATGAACAGCCACTTCACCGCCTTGGCGGGAATGCCCGGCGCGGCCCAAGGCGAGGAATAGCCGGGCGAGATCTCGCCCGCATTGGCGAAGCTGGTCTCCAGCGCCGGACCGCTCTGGCGGTCGATGACGGTGACCTTGTGCCCCTGGCGGGCCAGGTAGTGGGCGGTGGTCACGCCGATGACGCCGGCGCCGAGGATTGCGATCTTCATGGGTCTTGACCTTACGCGAACCAGACGCGCGGGCCTCCTAGATCAGATTTTGCGCCCGTCGCGCAAGTCGCAGTTTGTGTGCGCCGCAATATCGGCGGTGTTGATAAGGACTGCCTGTGTTCGGCCGATCACGGTTGATTATTTGCTCGCTATATCAGGCATGCGCGACAAGCTGGCTCTACGACGACCGGGTCGGGTCGGTCAGCGGCTCGCCGTAGTGGCGATCGCCGTGCAGATTGGCGGCCAGGGGCGCGGTGGTGCGTTCGATCAGGCGATGGACGACCGGCCGGTCCGGCCCCTGGTGCAGGGCGCGAATGCCTTCGTTGATCGAGGCGTCGGCATGGGTGATGCGCTGGTTGTGGCGGATGTAGTCCAGCCAGGTCGGCGTCTGGTATTTCTCGACCCAGACGTCAGGCTCGGCCAGGTCGCGCATCAGGCGCCATTGTCGCGCGCCGTCGCGGCGGCGGATGCGGCGTCGTTCGTCCATCAGGGCCAGGAAGGCGTCGATGTCTTCCTCGCGGATACGATAGGCGATGGAGACGATGACCGGCCCGCTGCGCGGCTCGATGGCCAGGGCGGTCTGCGGCTCGGTCCAGCGGCGCAGCAGGTCCATATTGAGGTTGGCGGTCGAGGGCAGGGGCACTTTCAGGCCGATCAGCACGCACAAAAACAGCACCCCCGCCGAGACGCCCAGGGCGACGTCGACGCCATAGGTCTGGGCCAGGCCGCCCCACAGCCAGCTGCCGCCCGCCATGCCGCCGAAGGCCGCCATCTGATACAGCGCCAGCGCCCGCGCCACGACCCAGCGCGGCACCGACATCTGCACGGTGACGTTGAAGCTGGACAGCACCAGCACCCAGCCCGCCCCCGCCAGCATCAGCGCCGGCAGGGTGACGGCCAGCCAGGGGATGTAGGCCAGGCCCAGGGCCGCCGCCGCGAAGGCCAGGGCGGCGACGCGGACGATGGTCTCGGTCTCGTATTTCGCGCGCAGACGCCCGACGAACAGCGCCCCGCCGACCGCGCCGATGCCGAACGACCCCAGCAGCAGACCGAACGCCAGGGGGCCGCCGCCGCCTTCGCGCGCGACGACGGGCATCAGGGCCTGGACCGCGCTGGCGCCGACGCCGAACACCACGGCGCGCAGCAGCACGGCCGTCACGCGCGGCGACAGGAAGGCGTAACGCACCCCGCCCGCCATGGCCGCCAGCAGGCCTTCGCGCGGCAGGGTCTGCTTGGGCCGCTCGGGCTTCCAGCGGAACAGCACGACCAGCAGGCCCAGATAGCTGACGGCGTTGACGGCGAAGGCCGCCGCCGCGCCCGCCGCCGCCACGATCAGCCCGCCCAGCGCCGGACCGACGCTGCGGGCCATGTTGAAGCCCATGGAGTTCAGGGTCACGGCCCCGGCCAGATCCTCACGCGGGACCATGTCGCCGACCGACGCCTGCCACGCCGGGCCGTTGAAGGCCGTGCCGCAGCCGATCAGGAAGGTGAAGGTCAGCAGCACCCAGGGCGTGATCCACCCCATCCACGTCATGGCCGCCAGCCCGGCGGAGACCAGCAGCATGAAGGTCTGGGCCGCCAGCATGATCTTGCGCCGGTCCACCGTGTCGGCCAGCGCGCCCGCCGCCAGCGACAGCAGCATGATCGGCAGGGTGACGGAGGCCTGCACCAGGGCGACCATCTGGGCCGAGGCGATGGAGGTCATCATCCACGCCGCGCCGACCGACTGGATCAGGCCGCCGAAATTGGTGACCAGGCTGGTGATCCACACCGCCCGGAAGATCGGGTGCCGCAGCGGCGCCAGCGCCGAGGGCCGCTCTGGCGGGAGGGACGGCGGATTGGAAGGAGAGGCGTCGGCGGTCGAACTCATGCGGGGCGACCCCTCGCATGGACGATACGGAGCAGGCGGGAACCGACGACGACCATGCGGGCAGTCCACACGGCTTCGACGGGGGAAGCAAGACGCGAAGCGGTCACTCTGGGTTCCGGATTATTGGCGTCGCGAGGGCGGCGGCGGGACGCTATAGGAAGGCCGTGACCGTCCCAGCCGTTCCCCCGATGTCGCCCTTGGCCCCCTTCACCGTCGCCGCCCTGTATCGTTTCGCGCCCGTGGCTGACCCGGCGGCGCTGCGTCTGCACCTGCTGGACCTGTGCGGGGCTGAGGTGCGCGGCACGCTTCTGGTGGCGCATGAGGGGATCAACGGCACCATTGCGGGGCCGCAGGCCGCCGTCGCCCGCGTCATCGACGGCGTGCGCGCCATGCCGGGTTTCGAGCGGCTGGAGCTGAAGTATTCGACGGCCCAGGCCATGCCCTTCCACCGCATGAAGGTGCGGGTAAAGGCCGAGATCGTCACCATGGGCCAGCCCGATATCGATCCGGTCGAGGGCGTCGGAACCTATGTCTCGGCCCAGGACTGGAACGCCCTGATCGCCGATCCCGACACCGTCGTCATCGACACCCGCAACGACTATGAGGGCGAGATCGGCGCCTTTGCGGGCGCCGTCCAACCCAACACCCGCACCTTCCGTGAGTTCGCCGACTGGTTCCGCACCGAGGGGCGCGCCCTGCTGGATCGGCCGACCCCGCCCAAGGTCGCCATGTACTGCACCGGCGGCATCCGCTGCGAAAAGGCCACCGCCTTCCTGAAGGCCGAGGGGGTGCGCGACGTGCATCACCTGGAAGGCGGCATCCTGAAATATCTGGAGATGGTGCCGGAGCCGGAAAGCCTGTGGCGCGGCGAGTGCTTCGTCTTCGACGAGCGGGTGGCCGTGGGGCACGGCCTGGTCGAGGGCGACCACAGCCTGTGCCGGGCCTGCCGCATGCCGGTCAGCCCCGAGGGGCGCCGCTCTGCGCGCTATATAGAGGGCGTGTCCTGCGACCGCTGCTGGGACGACCGCGACGCGGTCCAGCGCGAGGGGTATGCCGAACGCCAGAAGCAGATGGAGATCGCCCGCGCCCGCGGCGTGGCGCATGTGGGGGCGACGCAGAAGGGATAAGAGGCGCTCCTCCCTCTCTCCTCCGCCGTCATCCGCGGGCTTGACCCGAGGATCCAGCCTTGCCGCAAGCTGTCGTCGTATCGTGGCGCGCGTTGATCGATCCCACATCGATTAACCGGCGCGGGTCTGGATCCTCGGGTCAAGCCCGAGGATGACGGCATGTGTGGCGGTGGGCGGGGCGTATGTGGCGACGGACCAGTCGGAGAGGGTCGCGGGCGGCGCCCGCCCATGCCATCCTCCCGGCCTCGCTTCAGTCAGGAGGCCCGCCCATGTCCGCCTTTCGCCCCGTCGAGCGCCTCGACACCCATGAGGTGTCCAACCAGGTTCCGCCGCTGGAGGACGTCGACCTGTTCTCCGGGGACAAGGCGCTGCATGACGCCGTGCGCCATTGGGGCGGGGCGGGGCATGTCGAGCGGCTGAGCGATCTGGGCCGCCGCTGCGGTTCGGCCGAGGTGATCGACTGGGGCGTGCAGGCCAATCGCGTGCCGCCGGTGCTGGACACTCACGACCGTTACGGCCGCCGCATCGACGAGGTGACGTTTCACCCGGCCTATCATCAACTGATGGACCTGGGATTGGGCGCAGGGATCGCCGCCGGTGCCTGGGACGGGACGCCGAACGGGCATCTGCTGCACGCGGCCATCCTGTTTCTGACCGGACAGGCGGATTCGGGGACCAGCTGCCCCATGACCATGACCTACGCCTCGGTCGCGGCGCTTCAGGCCGATCCGGCCGTGGGCGAACCGTGGATCGGGGGCGTGCTGTCGGGCCGCTACGACCCGGCGGTGCGTCCGGCGAGCGAGAAGGCGGGCGTGACGCTGGGCATGGCCATGACCGAGAAGCAGGGCGGCTCGGACGTGCGCGCCAACACCACCCGCGCCGAGCCGGTCGGCGAGGACGGCTGGTACAGTCTGACCGGGCACAAGTGGTTCTGTTCGGCGCCGATGTGCGACGCCTTCCTGACGCTGGCCTATGCGCCGGGCGGGCTGACCTGTTTCGTCCTGCCGCGCTGGCTGCCGGACGGGACGCGCAATGCGGGCTTCCGCGTCATGCGGCTGAAGGATAAGATGGGCGACCGCTCCAACGCCTCGTCCGAGGTCGAGTATCACGGCGCCTTGGCTCAGAGGCTGGGCGAAGAGGGGCGGGGCGTGGCGACCATCATCAGTATGGTCCAGCATACGCGGCTGGACTGCGTGGTCGGCTCGGCCCTGCAGATGCGCGGGGCGCTGGCGCAGGCGGTGTGGCACGCCGCACACCGCACCGCCTTCCAGAAGCGGCTGATCGACCAGCCGATGATGGCCGCCGTCCTGACCGATCTGGCGGTCGAGAGCGAGGCGGCGACAGCCCTGTCGATGCGGCTGGCGGCGACCTTCGATGCGGACGACGCCGTGGGGCGTCTGCTGACGCCGGTCGCCAAATACTGGGTCTGCAAGCGCGCGCCGAACATGATCTATGAGGCGATGGAGGCTCTGGGCGGCGCCGGATATGTCGAGACCGGGCCGATGCCGCGCCTGTTTCGTCAGTCGCCGCTGAACGCCATCTGGGAAGGCTCGGGCAACGTCATCGCCCTGGACGTGCTGCGCGCGGCGGGTCGCGAGCCGGAAGGCGTGGAGGCCCTGCGCGATTGGCTGGCGTCACAGGCGGGCAAGTCCGCCGACTATGACCGCTTCATCGCCGGGCTGGATCTGAAGGCGAACGAGGCCGGGGCGCGACTGGCGGTCGAACGGCTGGCGCTGGCGGCCCAGGCGGCGGCCCTGCTGGAGATGGACAGTCCCTCGGCCGAGGCCTTCATCGCGCTGCGTATGCGCCCACGCGGTATGGCCTATGGGGCCTATGAGGCGCAGGTGGATCAGCGGGCGGTGCTGGAGCGGGCGATGCCCGCCTGAATGTTGGGAAAGGGGAGCTGGAAAGGACGAAGGCCTCGCGGGGGCTCCGCGAGGCCTTCGGTGGTGGAGCTTAGCGGAGTCGAACCGCTGACCTCTTGCATGCCATGCAAGCGCTCTACCAACTGAGCTAAAGCCCCAGGCCGTATCGGCTTGGTTATGTCATCGACCGGATCAGACTGAAGCGCCTGGAAAGGACGAAGGCCCCGCGGCGTTCCGCGAGGCCTTCGATGGTGGAGCTTAGCGGAGTCGAACCGCTGACCTCTTGCATGCCATGCAAGCGCTCTACCAACTGAGCTAAAGCCCCGAACCTTTCGGTCGGTCCCGCCGGGGAGAGAATGTCGCCCCCCGGCGAGGCGCGGAAACTAGGTCAGGCCGTTTTGAAGATCAAGCGGGTCTGACACATTTTTTTCCGCTTATTTTTCCGACCTTTGCCGCTTAGTCGTCGTCGCGCGACGGCTTGGCCAGCTCTTCGTCGAGATCGTCGTCGTCTTCGTCTTCGATGAAGGGCACGGAATCATCATCGTCGTCGTCCAGGACGTCGTCGTCATCGTCGCCGTCGGACGAACCCATGCCGGCGTCGTCGCCGCCCGGCTCGCCGTCGTCGTCGTCCGGGGTCAGGATCGGCTCGTGGCCTTCCTGATCGATTTCGGGGGTGGAGCCTTCGGCGTCCTCTTCGTCCTCGTCGCCGTCGACCGACTTGTCGGCGACTTGATCTTCGGACTCTTCTTCGTCAGCGGCGTAGCCGGCGCCGCGACGCACGCGGCGGCTGCGGACGGCTTCTTCCATCGGATCGAACTCGGTGTCGCACTTGGGGCAGTGGGCCGGGCGACGGTTCAGATCGTAGAATTTGGCCTGGCAGTTCGGGCAGACCTGCTTTTGGCCCAGTTCGGGATTGGCCACGTGATTAGACCTTCGGCGGGTTTAAGGGAAAATTGGAAAACGGGCGGCTCCCTTGCCACCGGCGGGGGCCGCTGTCAAAAGCCTTCTTTTCCGCGCCTGCGCGGCTTTCCTGACATTCGGAGCCTGCATCAGGGTGAGCACTCCCCAGACCTTCACCGCGTCCGGCGTTTTCGGCCTTAAGGGCGTGGTCCGCGCGCCGGGCGACAAGTCGATGTCGCACCGGGCTCTGATCTTCGGCGGCATGGCCGAGGGCGTCACGGAAATCGAAGGCCTGCTGGAAGGCGACGACATCCTGGCCACCGGCCGCGCCATGCAGGCGCTGGGCGCCCATGTCGAGCGGATCGGCGAGGGGCGCTGGCGGGTCGAGGGGCGCGGGCCGTTGCGTTCGCCCGAGGCGGTCATCGACTGCGGCAACGCCGGGACCGGGGTGCGCCTGCTGATGGGCGCGGTCGCGGGCTATGATCTGACAGCCACGTTCGACGGCGACTCTTCGCTGCGCAAGCGGCCGATGAAGCGCGTCACCGGGCCGCTGGCCGACATGGGCGCGCGCTTCGACTGGAACGCGGCCGAGGACCGGGTGCCGCTGACGCTGCACGGCGGCGGGCTGAAGGGCGTGACCTTTGTCCAGAGCGTCGCCTCGGCCCAGATCAAGTCGGCCATCCTGCTGGCCGGGCTGAACGCGGCGGGCGAGACCGTCGTGGTCGAACCGGAAAAGAGCCGCGACCATACCGAGCGGATGCTGCGCGCCTTCGGCGCCGAGGTCGAGGTGACGGAAGAGGGCGCCGGCTGGCGCATCCGTCTGCCGGGCGGCCAGAGGCTGAAGGGAACGCACGTCGCGGTGCCGGGCGATCCGTCCTCGGCGGCCTTCCCCCTGGCGGCGGCCCTGGTGGTTCCGGGCTCGGAGGTGACGGTCGAGGGGGTGATGCTCAACCCGCTTCGCACCGGCCTGTTCCAGACCTGGCTCGACATGGGCGCGGACCTGACCATCGCCAATCGCCGCATGGCCGGCGGCGAAGAGGTCGGCGACATCACCGCCCGCCACTCGGCGCTGAAGGGGATCGTGGTTCCGGAAGACCGCGCGGCCTCCATGATCGACGAATACCCGATCCTGGCGGTGACGGCGGCCTTTGCGAATGGCGAGACCGTCATGCGCGGCATCGGCGAGATGCGCGTCAAGGAAAGCGACCGCATCGCCTTGATGGCGGCGGGCCTGTCGGCCTGCGGCGTTCAGGTCGAAGAGGAGCCGGAGGGCTTCATCGTCACCGGCGCGCCCGGTCCGGTGCGGGGCGGCGCGACCGTCGACACGGCCCACGACCACCGCATCGCCATGAGCCATCTGGTGCTGGGTCTGGCGGCTGAACAGCCTGTCTCGGTCCGCGATCCCGAGATGATCGCCACCAGCTTCCCCGGCTTTGTCGAGATGATGAACGGGCTGGGGGCGGAGATCGGCCAGGGTGGTTGAGACCCGCAAGACGTCCGGACTCTGGTCCTGGCTGCAATTCGTCCTCGCCGCCGTCTTCGTCGGCTGGTGCAGCTACAAGGGCGGCTCGGAGGTGTGGCGTGCGCTTGAAACCGGGCTGCTGCGTCACGGCAAGGGGCCGGACGTGGCGCTCAGCGACAGGCCGCTGGTCTTCTGGGCGCTGAACGGTTTCTACGGGGTCGCTGTTCTGGCGGGCGTCGGATTCGCCGTCTTCTGCCTGGCGCTGGCCTTTCAGGACGTGCGGAAGCGGGGCGTGGGGCGATGACGGCGCGGCCTTCTCTCCCGCCCTATGTGGTGTTCAAGGCGCTCGGCGTTGGTCTGTTGGTTCTGGCCGCGGCTTTCCTGTTGTTCGCGCTCGGTTTCTTCGGCGAAGGCATGCTGGACCTCGCCGACGGCCGTATGGACGGCCACGCCTCCCTGGATCTGTCGGAAGCGGTCGCGACCGATTTGTTCCGGCGGCGCATAGGAAACATGCTGGCGTCCAGCGCGGTTCTGCTGGCTTTCGGGCTCGGATGCTTTTGGATCGCTTGCGTCCTGAAGCCGAAGCCGTGAGAAGCACAGGGCGCGGCAGCGCTTTGAAGGAACTCTGATTTGAACAAGAACCTGGTCATCGCCGTCGACGGCCCCGCCGCGTCCGGCAAGGGCACCATCGCCGCGCGCCTGGCCGCCCATTACGGCCTGCCGTACCTGGACACCGGCCTGCTGTATCGCGCCGTGGGTCTGGCGGTGCTGGATGCGGGCGGCGATCTGGGCGACGGCGGCCGCTGGGGTTTCGACGGAGCGGCCGAAGGTCGGCACGGCCTGGACGGCCAGGCTGATCAGCAGGGCGCCGCAGACGCCCATGGCGAAGCCCGAGAAACGGTCGGCGGCGGTCGAGAACAGATTGAACATGATGGCGGTCCTTTGATTGCGATGTGTTGAATGAAAGAGAAGGGCAGGCGGGGTCAGGCGATGAAGATGGCTTCGATCGGCTGGCCGAAGAGGCGGGCGATGCGGAAGGCCAGCGGCAGGGACGGGTCGTAGCGGCCCTTCTCCAGCGCCTGGACGGTCTGGCGCGAGACGCCGAGGCGTTCGGCCAGGTCGGCCTGGGTCCAGTCGCGTTCGGCGCGAAAGACCTTGAGGCGGTTGATGAAGGCGCTGGTCATCGGCGGGCGATCCACCAGCCGCACCAGGCGATCCCGTAACCGACGGCCTGGGCGGCGAAGGCGGCGACGACGCCCAGGGCGATCAGGGCCGCGTCGGTGTGCGGCATGGCGGCGGGCAGCAGGTTCACCCCGGCCAGGGCGGCGATGACGACGGCCGCGCCGCCGCCGATGAAGCCCAGGTTGCCGCCCCACCACCAGGCCCATTTGTGAGCCTCCTTGGCGGCCTCATCCAGACTGCGCCACCAGTAGAGGGTGTGCAGGGCCAGGAAGACGGCCAGCCCGGCGGCCAGGACGACGACGCCGATCGACGGCGCGCGGCCCCAGGCTTCAGGCCAGAACGGCGTGGCGGAGGCCGCGCTGACCCCGACCACGGTCAGGGCGCACAGGACGACGGTCAGGTCGTCCATCTTCTTCTTGTTGTTGGCGACGATGGCGTCGGCGGCGGTGGTTTCGGTGTTCATGACAAGCGCCCCTGTCGTGTTGACAAGTGAGCTTTACCAACAGGGGCGCATTTACGTCAAGCGACTTTTACATCACGACAAGCAGATTTTCCGTTCTGCCGGATTCCGCCTTACAAATCAGGGATCCAGCCGGGCTTCTCGACCCGCACGGGGCGGCCCTCGACGGTCAGATCGCCGTCCATGCGGTCCAGCCGCATCAGGGCGATGGCCCGTCCCTCGGCGCCGGTCATGACTTCGCCGGCCCGCAGTTCGCCCTTCAGCACCTCGGCGCCGCGTTCGGGGGCGGGACCGTCGAAGGCGATGGCCATCATGCGGTTCTTGATCGTGCCGCGCCGCTTCATGCGCGAGGTCGTCTCCTGACCGATGAAGCAGCCCTTGTGGAAGTCGATGCCGTTCAGCAGGTCGAAGTCCGCCTCGATCGGATAGGTCTTGTCCATCAGGGCGTCCTGGGTCGGATCGGGCACGCCCAGGGCCAGGCGGTGCGCCTGCCAGTCGGCCTCGACCGCGTCGGTCTCGCTCTGATCGCCCCAGCGGCGGCCGCCCAGGGCGGACAGGCGGGGGTCGGCGACGAAGCCCTCGGGAACATCCGCGCCCCAGGCGACGAAGACCGCGTCGGGGATGGGCATGACCTCGACCTGGGCGCGCAGCTTGTAGAGGCTCAGCCGCTGGACCAGAGCGTCGCGCCGTTCGGCCGCGACGTCCAGGACGACGCCGTCCTCCTCGCCCCAGATGAACAGGTCGAACAGCAGCCGCCCCGGCGGCGACAGCAGGGCGCCGAAGCGAAGCTCGCCCGGTTGCAACGTCTCCACATCCTGGGTCAGCAGATTGTGCAGGAAGGGGCGGGCGTCGGGGCCGCTGACGCGGATCAGGGCGCGACTATCAAGACGGGCGATGGACATAAGGCCAAGATAGGCAGGCGGGGCGTCGTCCTCCAGTCCGCTCGCCTGTCTTAAGTGGAGCAGGCGCGAAAAAGGCTGCGGGACGTCTCCCGCAGCCTCTCAAGATCGGCGACGCTCAATCTACCAGCGGCGGCCGTTGTGGTCGCGGCGCTCATAGCGGACCTTGGCCGACAGGGCGTCGTAGCGGCGGTCCAGCTCCATGCGTTCGCGGGGGTTCAGGCCGTCGCGCTGATAGGCGCGCTCCAGCCGCACCAGGCTGTTCAGCTCGTTCTTCAGGCGGCCGGCCTCGCGGACGCTGAGCTGGCGGGTGTGAACGCCCTGGTCGATGCGGCGGTCCAGATTGTATTTGCGTTGGTGGATCGACTGCCAGCCGTCGTGGCGGCTCTCATAGACCGGCGCGTGGCGATAGGATTGCGCGGCGGCGGGCAGGGCGGCGCCGAGGGCGACGGCGGCCGTCGTCGCGGCCAGGACGGGGATCATCAGGGTTTTGAACTTGGCCATGGTCGGGCTCCTTCATCTGCACGCAACCGATCGGGCTGCGTTGACGCCAGATGACCCCCTTGCGCCTGAGCCGCGTCTGAACGGCGCGTTTCAGATAGGGTTCATCAGCGTGACATCGTCGTCATCCAGGGGGGCAGGCGCGCGCCCGCGAGCGTTTTCACACACGGATTTGCGACGGAGATTTCATCCCTCGGCGTTCCTCTTTGGACTGAACGCCGGTAGACTGCGCGTTCAGCCGCTGTTCAGAGGCCCTGGTTTAGACCGCGATCCATGATGCGTATTCGAGCCCTTCTTTTGGCCGGCCTGATCGCCCTCGTCCCGTTGACGGACGCGGCGGCTCAGTCGCGCGGCCGCGACCGGGATCGCGACGATGATCGCCG
>DJDA01000064.1:2012-3529 GCA_002430835.1 Brevundimonas sp. UBA5936 | reverse complement strand
GCCCTGGTCAAATGCTGGGCCGACGAGATCGAGAGCACGCCCGTCCGCGCCTGCATCGTCGATCCGGGCCGGATGCGGACGCAGTTGCGCGCCCAGGCGTTTCCGGGTGAAGATCCCAGCGTTCTGCCGCATCCCTCGGAGATCGGTCCCCTGATCGTCGAACTGGCCCGCCCCGATCTCACCCCGCCGCTGACGGTCAGCTTCAAGGAATGGAAGCAAGGCCTGTCGGCGGACGCCCTGGTCTGATCTGCGCGTGATCGAGGGGCTGGATCCGGGCGCACGGTCGCTAGCGAACCCGGCGGCGAAACGCCCCTCGCTTCCACTTGTGCGCGCCGCCCCCCTGGCCGACATCGTCGCCGTAGTCGCTTCGGTCGGGCTGATCCTCACCTACGTCGGTTTCTGGAGCGCGCCGCTGACCGGCTACGGCGCAAGGTCCGCGGACTTCCTGCGCAACTTCTACTACCCGGCCTATCTGCTGGCGCTGATCCTGGTCTGCCTGCGGCCTGAGCGCGCGCTCAAAGGCCTGATACGATCTCCGCTTCTGATCGCGCTCCTGCTGCTGACGGCGGCGACCTACTTCTGGTCGATCATGCCGGAGCTGACCGCACGGCGCATACCCGCCCTGGCCTTCACCACCCTGGCGGGCGTCGCGCTGGCCTCGCGGTGGAGCTGGCGCAGCCTGACGGAAATCATCGCCGGAACCCTGGCGGTCCTGGCGATCCTGTCCTTCCTTGTCGGGGCGCTGCTGCCTCAGATGGGACGGATGGACGAGATCTTCCCCGGCGCCTGGCGCGGCCTGTGGCTGGAGAAGAACTCCATGGGCAACGTCATGGTCAAGACGACCGTCTTCCTGCTGGCGGCCGGCGTGATGGCTCCGGAGCGGCGCAAGCTGTGGTTCGGCCTCGCCGTCGTCCCCGTCTTGCTGATCCTGCTGTCGACGTCGAAGACCGCCCTGGTCGTCCTGGTCCTGTCTCTGGCGTCCATGGGCTTTGTCGCCGTGGTCAAGTCTGGACCGCTGCGTGCGGTCGTCGCCACCTGGCTGGCCGTCGTCTTCGTCATCGGCGCGGGTCTGCTGATCGCGATGGAAACCGACACCTTCTTCGCCCTGCTCGGCAAGGACGCGACCCTGACCGGGCGAACCGAAATCTGGTCAGGCATCATGCAGCAGATGGCCGAGCACCCCTGGAAAGGCTTCGGCTACGGCGCCGTATGGGACGATCCCAGCTTCACCGGCCCCAAGGCCTGGATCGGCTATCAGGCGCACTTCATGCCCGCCGATGCGCACAGCGGCTGGCTGGAGCTGTACATCGCCCTGGGCCTGGGCGGCGTCATCCTGTTCGCCCTGTTCCTGACCCAGATCTGGGCGCAGTCCCTGTGGGCGGCCTACACCAGCCCCGGCGGCTGGCTGGCCCTGCCGTTGATCGCGTCTTTCACCGTGACGATGCTGACCGAGAGCATCGCCATGAACTGGCATGAACTGCGTTGGGTGATCGTCGTGGCGCTGGCGCTGAAGCTGG
>DJDA01000064.1:1105-1887 GCA_002430835.1 Brevundimonas sp. UBA5936 | reverse complement strand
CGCCCTTGCCGACGAAGGCGTTGGAGCCCGCCTTCTTGGAGGCGCTGGCCTTCAGCCCGCCCAGGGGCTTCACCTTGGGCTTGATGCCGGCCTTGGCCTTCTGCTCCAGCGCCTTGCCGGGCAGGTTGGACAGCTTCTCGGCCTTCTCGGCCTTGATCACCCGGCGCGGCGCGGTCTTGGCGTCGCCCTTGAAGCGTTCCGGGCCGGACTTGGCCCCGCCATCCGCATACGGGTTGGCCGAGCCTGACTTGACGTTCAGGCGGATCGGCGTGCCCGGCAGGTCGAAGCTCTCGCGCAGCGAATTGACCAGATAGCGCTTGTAGTGTTCCGGCATGGCCTCAGCCCGGCTGGCCATCAGCACGAACGTCGGAGGACGCGCCTTGGTCTGGGCCATGTATTTCGGCTTGATGCGCTTGCCGTCCACGGCGGGTGGCGGGTGTCTCTGGGTCGCCAGGGACAGCCAGTCGTTCAGATCCTTGGTCTTCACCTTGACCGACCAGGTGTCATAGGCCTGAAGCACGGCGGGCATCAGGCGCTCGACGCCGCGCCCGTTGAACGACGACAGAGCCACGAAGGGCGAGCCACGCAGCTGCGGCAGCTTGTCGTCGGCCAGGCGCTTCAGTTCGGCCAGACGCGCCTGAGGCTCTTCTTCCAGATCCCATTTGGACGCGACATAGATCAGCGCCCGCCCTTCCCGCTCGACCAGATCGGCCAGTTGCAGGTCTTGGGTGTCGAAGGCGTCGTCCTTGTCCATCATCATGATCACCACCTCGGCGAAGGTG
>DJDA01000064.1:0-1036 GCA_002430835.1 Brevundimonas sp. UBA5936 | reverse complement strand
ATCAGGGTGGACTTGCCCGCGTTCGGGCGACCGATGACCGCGATGCGGATCGGTTTTTCCGGCTCGTCGATCTCTTCGATGAAGATGTCTTCCGACGCGGCCAGGAGAGCCTGATACAGGTCGGCCATGCCCTCGCCGTGCTCGGCCGAGATCGGCACCGGCTCGCCGAAACCCAGACCGTGCGCCTCGCCCACGCCGCCGCCGCTCTCGCGGCTTTCCGACTTGTTGGCCAGAAGGACGATGGGCTTGTGCACCTTGCGCAGGCGATCGGCGAAGATGCGGTCCAGCGACGTCACGCCTTCGCGCGCGTCCATCATGAACATGATCAGGTCCGCGTCCTCGATCGCCGCCTCGGTCTGCTCGCGCATCCGGGCTTCCAGGCTTTCGTCGGTGACGTCCTCATACCCTGCGGTGTCGATCAGGGTCAGATCCATGTCGCCGATCACGCCGTCGGCGTAGCGGCGGTCACGGGTCACGCCGGGGCGATCATCGACCAGCGCAAGGCGCTTGCCGACGAGGCGATTGAACAGTGTCGACTTGCCCACATTGGGGCGGCCGACGATGGCGACCTTCAGAGCCATGTCGGCCTTCTAGCTTAAATCAGTGAAAAGGTCAGCGGATGCTGACCAGTTGGCCCTTGTCGGTCAGGACATAGAGGGCGCCGTTGTAGGCGGCCGGGGCGATATAGGCGGCCGAACCCAGCTTCAGGCTGCCGGTCTGCGCGCCGGTCTTCGGATCGAAGGCCACGGCCTCGCCGTCCGAATTGACCAGGACCAGACGGTTGGACGCCAGGATCGGACCCGACCAGGTCGGACGCACGGTGCGCTTGCCGAAGCCCAGGAAGCCGCCTTCCTTGCGGACGCGGCCCTCGTTCAGATCGCGCGACCAATAGACCTGGCCCGTCTCGCGGTTGACCACGGTCAGTTCGCCCGCCTGAGACACGACATAGACCACGTCGCCGACCGGCAGGGGCTGGTTCACCCCGACGATGGGCAGGGACCATTTCGGCTGGCCGCTGCGCAGGTCCATCACCTGC
>DJDA01000063.1 GCA_002430835.1 Brevundimonas sp. UBA5936 | reverse complement strand
CCCTCTCCCGCCGGGAGAGGGTCAGCCGCCGCGCAGGTCGGTGATCGTCCGGCCCGGCGCGATCTGCTCGGCGTCGGTGATCAGGTGGACCAGGGCGGGGCGGCCGCTCGCCGCCGCCTCGCGCGCCGCCGCCAGGGCCGCCGGGAAGTCGCCGGTCGTCTCGCAGCGTACGGCGAAGGCGCCGAAGGCCTCGGCGAACTTCACGAAGTCGGGGTTCTTCAGTTCGGTGGCGATGACGCGGGTTGGGTATTCCCGCTCCTGGTGCATGCGGATGGTGCCGAAGGTTCCATTATCCACGACCACGACAATGACGCCCAGCCCGTACTG
The DNA here is from genome assembly GCA_002430835.1 of Brevundimonas sp. UBA5936. Lineage (GTDB taxonomy): Bacteria > Pseudomonadota > Alphaproteobacteria > Caulobacterales > Caulobacteraceae > Brevundimonas. The sequence goes on along the minus strand of DJDA01000063.1, from coordinate 7,781 downwards.
GGCGGCGGTGGCCATCTCATTGGCGCTCATCATGAAGTCGCCGTCGCCGGCGATGCAGACCACTTCGCGCGACGGATGGACCGCCTTGGCCCCCAGCGCCGCCGGATAGCCGTAACCCATGGCGCCCGAGGTGGGGGCCAGTTGGGTGCGACGGGCCTGATGGCGGTGGAAGCGGTGCAGCCAGGCGGCGAAGTTCCCCGCGCCGTTGGTCAGGATGGCGTTCTCGGGCAGGGCCTGCGCCAGATGGGCGATGACCTCGCTCATATTGACCGCGCTCTTGACCTCGATGGGCGAGGAGAAGCCGAGGAAGTCGGCATGGGCCGTCGCGCCCTGTTCGGTCCAGACGCGCCCCGGATCGATGGCCGACAGCGCCAGGGCCGCCAGCGAATTGTCCGCCGCCGCGGACAGGGCGGGCGCCCAGACGCGGCCCAGCTCTTCCGGTCCCGGATGGATGTGGATCAGGGTTTCGGCCGTCTTGGTGCGGTCCAGCAGGGTGTAGCCCTGGGTCGGGTTCTCGCCCATGCGTGCGCCGATCACCAGCAGCAAGTCGGCGTCCTTGACCCGCGCCACTAGCTTGGGGTTTGGCCCCAGACCGAGGTCGCCGGCATAGCCGGGGTGGTCGTTGCGGATCAGATCCTTGCGGCGGAAGGACAGGGCGACCGGCAGGCCCAGGCGTTCGGCCCATGCGGCGATCGCGTCGGTCGCCTCATCGGTCCAGCCCGAACCGCCCAGGATCAGCATTGGGCGTTCGGCGCGCGACAGGCGCTTGCGCACCTGTTCGACGAAGGCCGGGTCCAGCGCGGCCTTGGCCGGGACGACGGGACGGATCGGCGAGGGGCCGCCGTCCTCGTGCAGGATGTTCTCGGGCAGGGCGACGACGACCGGGCCCATGCGGCCCTGCTGGGCCGTGGCGAAGGCGCGTTCGACGACTTCCACCGTGCGCTCCGGGCTCTCGATCTCGGTCGCCCACTTGGCCAGACCGCCGAACACTTCGCGATAGTCGACTTCCTGGAAGGCGCCGCGGCCGCGGTCGGTCAGGGCGATCTGGCCGACGAACAGGATCATCGGCGTCGAATCCTGATGCGCCGTATGCACGCCGATCGAGGCGTGGGTCGCGCCCGGCCCGCGCGTGACCATGCAGACGCCGGGGCGTCCGGTCAGCTTGCCGTAGGCCTCGGCCATGTTGGCGGCGCCGGCCTCGTGGCGGCAGACGATGACCTCGATCTTGTCCTGGACGTCAGCCAGGGCGTCGAGCACGGCGAGATAGCTCTCGCCGGGCACGCAGAAGACCTTGTCGACCCCGTTCATCACCAGGGTTTCGACCAAACGGCGGGCGGCGGTTCCGGAAGCTTGCGTCATGCTTTCGCCGTTAGCAGATTGAAGGATGAATTGGCCATCCAACCTTATGGTCAAGCTTCACGTTGAAGCGTCAAATCGATCCACGGGGATTTCATCATGCGCAAGCTCATCGTTCTCGGCGTCATCGCCGCCGCCCTGACCACCGCCGCCTGCAACACCGTCGCCGGCGTGGGCCGCGACGTCTCGGCGGTCGGCCAGGCCGTCACCTCGGGCTCGGAGCGCGCCAAGAGCTGAAATTGACGGCGACGCGGCGGCGTTGCCTTGTTTTGCGTTTTCGCCACAAATCCACAGACGAAGTCCGTCATTCTGACGGCGCAATCGGAGGAATTGAGATGGGACTTCTGGACAATATCCTGGGCGGCCTCGGCGATGACGCCGCCGGCGGCCTGGCCGACCTGCTCAAGGGGCAGGGCGGCGTGGCGGGCCTGGCCGAAAAGTTCGGCCAGAACGGCCTGGGCGACGTGGCGGCCTCGTGGATCGGCAAGGGCGGCAACGCCGCGATCTCGCCGGAACAGATCGCCGCCGTCATCGGCTCGGGCCCGATCGCCGATTTCGCCCAGAAGCTGGGCATTTCGCCGGAACAGGCCAGCGAGACCCTGGCGGGTCTTCTGCCGGAAGCCGTCGACCGTCTGACGCCGGGCGGCAACGCCGACGGCGCGGACGACATGCTGGGCGGCTTGCTGGGTAATCTGCCGGGCGGCCTCGGCGGCGCGCTGGGCGGTCTGTTCAAGCGTTAAGGCTTGGCGCTAGGCCTCGGCCGCATAGGTGACGCCCGTCAGATAAAGCCCGTCTGACGGCGCCACCGGGCCGCACCGCGCGCGGTCCCTGGCTTCGAGCGCCTCGGCCAGGTCGGCGGGGCGCCAGCGGCCCAGGCCGACCTCGGCGATGCTGCCCGCCATCGAGCGCACCTGGCGGTGAAGGAAGCTGCGCGCCTCGAACACCAGATGCACCTCTTCGCCGACTCTGGCGACGCGGGCCACGTCCAGCGTCTTGACCGGACTGGCCGACTGACAGGCGGCGTCGCGGAAGGTGGTGAAGTCGTGCAGGCCGATCAGGGCCTGCGCCGCCGCATGCATGGCCTCGGCGTCCAGCGGCTTCTTGACGTGCCAGACCCGGCCTCGGTCCAGCGCCGGGCGGCCGGGGCGGTTGAGGATGCGATACAGGTATTTGCGGCCGTTGGCGGTGAAGCGGGCGTGCCAGTCGTCGCTGACCGGCGTGCAGTCCAGCACCGCCACCGCCTCATTCATCAGATGGGCGTTCAGGGCGTTCATCACGGTGCGCGCAGGCCAATCGCGTTCCAGATCGACGTGGCAGGTCTGGCCCGTGGCGTGGACGCCTGTGTCCGTGCGCCCGGCGGCGGCGATCCGCACGGCTTGGCCGCTGAAGGCGGTGATCGCCGTCTCGATGGCGCCCTGCACGGTCGGCTGGCCGGGCTGAGCCTGAAAGCCGTTGTAAGCTGAGCCGTCGTATTCGATGGTGAATCTATATCTAGGCATTCGGAGCTTCTAAATGGCTGTAGTCACCAAGTTCGAACGTTTTGAGAAACGCACCTTCAGAATCCAACCGACCCAGGTGGTGGGACATTTCGGAACGTTTGGGGAAGGCGAGCAAAAAGTCCTTCAGATCGACACTCAAGGTTCTCAAAAGCGCGAAAAACCTCAGAAGCAAAGCCAAACGCTTCAGCTGACGCGGCAGAGTGCTTTTGAGCTTTGGAAGCTACTTGATGATGAGTTCAAATTCTCAGCTTAGAATGGCGCCGGCTGGAACCGGAAAGCCCCGCAGCATTTCGTCGGCGGCCTGCGCGGCCTTGCCGGGACGCTGCACGCGGGTCAGGCGCACGGCGCCGGTTCCGCAGGCGATCGTCAGGGCATCGGCCAGGACCTGGCCGGGCGTCCCTTGTCCTTCGGCCAGAACCGACATCAGAGCCTTGACGCGGACAGGCTCGCCGTCGGCCTCGACCTCGAACCAGGCGCCGGGGAAGGGCGACAGGCCGCGGATGTGAGCGTCCACCTCGGCGGCCGGGCGGGTCCAGTCGATGCGGGCCTCAGCTGAGGTGATCTTCCTGGCGTAGGTCGGCTCGCCGGCCTGCTCCGTCTCGGTGAAGCCGCCGCGCTCGATGGCGGCGAGGGCGCGGGGCCACAGGGCGGCGCCGACGTGGGCCATGCGGTCGCCCAGAGAGGCGGCGGTGTCGTCGGCGTGGATGTCCATCAGCTCCGACAGGATGATGGCGCCTTCGTCCAGGCCCTCGCTCATCCGCATGATCTGGGCGCCGGTCTGGCGGTCTCCGGCCATGATGGCGCGCTGGATCGGGGCGGCCCCGCGCCAGCGCGGCAGCAGCGACCCGTGCAGGTTGAAGCAGCCCAGGCGCGGCGCCTCCAGCACTTCCGGTTTCAGGATCTGGCCGTAGGCCACGACGCAGGCGGCGTCGAGGTCCAGGCTCTTGAAGACGTCGATGGCCTCCTGCGCCTTCATGCTCTCGGGCGTGAAGACCGGCAGGCCCATGGCCTCGGCGAAGGCGTGAACCGGCGACGGCGTCAGCTTCTGACCCCGCCCCTTGGGGCGCGGCGGTTGCGAATAGACGGCGACGATCTCGTGCCCCGAGGCGATCAACTCGGCCAGGGACGGCACGGCGAAGTCGGGGGTTCCCATGAAGGCTAGGCGCATGGGCAGGCCTTTAGACCGTGAGGCCGATTACATCCAGCGGGTATAGACGCCGCCGCCCTCGTCCCACTCGCCGCCCGCATCCAGGGCGTCGTCGAAATCGAGCAGGCGGTCGATGACCACGCCCGCCACCACGCCGACAGCGGCGACGGCCAGCAGGGTCGCGATGCTGGCGACGCCGACCTTTTCGTTGCGGGTCAGGCGGCGGCGACCGCGTTGATCAATGATGCGGGTCTTGCGAGCCATCAGGCGGCCATCCTCGCGTGTTTCTTGACCTTGGAGACCGCCCTGTCGCGACGCAGGCGCGACAGGTGGTCGATGAACAGGACGCCGTTCAGGTGATCCAGCTCGTGCTGGAAGCAGACCGCGTACAGGCCCTCGATCTCTTCCTCGATCGTCTCGCCCTGATAGTTCATGTAGCGCACGCGCACGCGCGCCGGACGCTCGACCGCGTCGTAATAGGTCGGGATCGACAGGCAGCCTTCCTCATAGGAGAACATCTCCTCAGACGACCACAGGATTTCCGGGTTGACGAAGAAGCGCGGGTTGCGTCGCTCCAGCGCCTCTTCCTCGGTCTGCGGCTCGTCAGCGGCGCCCTCGACCGGCTTGTCGCCCAGGTCCATGACGACCACGCGGGTCAGCTCGCCGACCTGCGGCGCGGCCAGGCCGATGCCGGGCGCGTCGTACATCGTCTCCAGCATGTCATCCATGAGGGCGCGCACGGCGTCGGTGACGCCGCCCTCGACGGGCGCGGCGACGGTCTTCAGGATCGCCAGGTCGGCGGCGTTATCGATAGTCAGGATACGACGAATGGCCATGCGGGGGAGGTAGGGCCGCCGCCCCCGAACGTCAAGAATTTCCGACCGTGGCGCTCGGACTTCTCGGCCGGCTTCAGGCCGGCGGCACTTCGCGCGGCTTGCGGTCCTGGTCGATGGCCACATAGGTGAAGACGCCCTCGGTCACGCGGACCGACTGGGCCTCGGCCTGGCCGCGGGCGCGCTTCCACGCCTCGACATGGACGCGGATCGACGTGCGGCCCGTGCGGATGATCTTGGCGTAGATGGACACTTCGTCGCCGACCGACACCGGCTGGTGGAAGACCATGCCGTCCAGGGCCACGGTGGCGCAGCGGCCGCCCGCGCGCTCGAACGCCGGGGTCGCCCCCGCCAGGTCCATCTGCGCCAGCAGCCAGCCGCCGAAGATGTCGCCTTCGGGGTTGGTGTCGGCGGGCATGGCGATGACGCGGCCGACAGGCTGGCCTTCAGGCAGGGTGGCGGCGGCTTTGTCGGCGTCGGACACGGATGACCTCTCGAGGGGGCTTTATCGAGGTCGGTTCATGCGCTTGTGCGTGATCGTGTGCAAGTCGTTCTCGTTCTCGTCGGCGCTCACTCCGGGAGGATCGTCGGCGCCAGGGCCATGCGCCCTTGGGGGTTTAGCAGCGCCCACAGCAGGATAGCCGACAGCAGGGGCAGAACCGACATGGCGATGTAGCGCCCCAGCAGAGCAGCCTGGGCGGCGGCGGGGTGCAGGGGCGCGGCGGCAAGCTGGACTGCGGTCTGGCTGCGGGCCGTGGCGAGGGCGGGGTTCAGCATCGGCGCCAGCTCGCCCCAGACATAGGCGATGACGGACAGGATGAAGATGAGCGCCAGGATCGCCAGACCGAGAAGGATCGCGCGGACCGGCCTGGCGGGGCGCGGAGGCGCGACCATGAAGGCCAGGAAAAGAGGGGCGGCCAGCAACAGCCGCCGCACGGTCTCCTTGGCGACCGGATAGACTAGGTTTCCGTCGCCGCTCGCCAGCGCCAGATCGGTCTGCACCAGCCAGTTTCCATCCACGACCGACAGTCCCGGCAGGGCGAACAGGGTCATCACCAGACGGGCGACGGGCGCCAGAAGGCTTGCGGCGGCATCCGCCCCCCAAAGCCACCACGGCGGCAGGCTGACGATCAGGACGGCGAGGCACCACAGGGCGAAGCGGCGGTGATCCGGGCTGAAGAAGATCACGCCGCGGCCTCGGCCGCCGGACGCTGGAGACGCGCCCAGGCGAAGAAGATGACCAGGGCTTCAAGACCGATCATGGCGTCCCAGACATAGAGGTGGAAGAAGTCGAACATCGGCTGCGACCCCCGCGCCAGATAGAGCAGGCTGATGATCCTGAGCAGGTTCACCAGCTGCAGGGCGCCAATGGCGAGCGCCGCGCCGATCAGGGAGCGCTTCAGCGAGGTCGGATAGGCCAGGATGGCCGCCGCCAGCAGGGCGCAGACCTCGACCGCATTGCATCCGGCCAGAACCTGAACGGCGCCGACGCCGTCGCTGAACCGCAGGATGTCGCCGATGGCCTGAACCCGTGAATCGAAGGGGGCCAGCAACCAGGCGGTCACGCTGACGAGGCTCTGGGTGAACGGCTGGACGAAACCCTTGTCCGCCCAGGGCGTCGCCAGAACCCAGAAGAAGGCCAGGGCGATCAGGCCGAACAGTCCCAGAAACTGGACGGCTGGGCTGCGGAGCACGGCGCCGAGTTTAGCTGCGGACATGGCGTCGGCGAGCCTCAGGCGTCATGCGATGCGCCAATCGCAGTCGTTTCATAGGCGTCCCCCGTCTCTTGAGCGTTCTTTATGACGGGCGTGATGATTTGCACACCCTTGTCATCTGACCGAATGGCCGCAGAACGTCAGCGCGGTTGCGCCGCCTTCAGCCTCGTCACGGCGCGGACCAGTTCAGCCTCGTCCAGGCTGGCGAAGCCGATGCGGAAGGCGTTGGCGCCTGGGTCGTGGCTCCGGCTGGGTTGGAGTTGCAGCTGGCCGCCGTGCGTCAGGATCAGGCCGGATCGCTCGGCCTCGGCGGCCCAGGCGGCGGCGTCGATGTCCGGGCTCACGCGCAGCCACAGCGCCAGCCCGCCCGCCGGCTTGTCGAAGGCGACCGCGTCGCCCAGCCGGGCGGCGATCTCGGCGCACAGCAGGTCGCGGCGTTGCTCGTAGATCTTGCGCGCCTTGCGGGCGTGGCGGCCCAACTCGCCGTCGTCGATCAGCCGCGCCAGCGCCCGTTCCAGCGGCAGGTCGCCCTGACGATCGATGGCCTCGCGTCGCGCGGTCATGGCCTGGATCAGGTCCGGCGCGCCCGTCGCATAGCCGATGCGGACCACGGGCGAGAGCAGCTTGGACACTGAGCCGATATGGATGATGCGGTTCGCGTTCTGGCCCTGGCTTAGGGCGCGGGCGGCCAGGGGCAGGACCGGGCGCCCCTCGAAGCGGTATTCATGGTCGTAGTCGTCCTCGATCAGGATCAGGTCGTGCCTACACGCTAGCTCCAGCAGACGCAGACGCCGTCCGGCGCCCAGCGTCACCGTGGTCGGGAACTGATGATGGGGCGTGACATAGACGGCGCGGATGGCCGGGTCGCGGGCGAGCAGCGCCTCCAGACGTTCGACGTCCAGGCCGTGCGCATCGACCGGGGCGCCGACCACCCTGGCCCCGGCCGCGCGAAACGCCTTCCACGCCAGCGGATAGCCGGGATCTTCGACGGCGACGGCGTCGCCGGGTTTCAGGACGGCGGCGGCCAGGAACAGGGCCATCTGGCTGCCGCGCGTGACCAGGATGTCGTCGGCGCCGATCGTCAGGCCGCGCTCGGCCGACAGATAGCGGGCCAGGGCCGTCCGCAGCGAGGGCGCGCCGCGCGGGTCGCCGTATCCGGGCAGCGATTTGAGTTCGGCGCCGGTCAGCGAGCGGCGGAAGGCCCTGGCCAGCTCCAGCCCCGGCATCAGGC
>DJDA01000062.1 GCA_002430835.1 Brevundimonas sp. UBA5936 | reverse complement strand
CTGGCCGAACAATCCCCTGCGCCGACCTGGGTGGTCGACGGCGCGGGCCACCTGATCTGGGCCAACAGCGCCTGGCTGCTGGAGACGGGCGCCGAGACGCTGGATGAGGCGCGCAGCCGGACCTTGAGCTTCGACCGGGGCGCCGACGCCGTGGTGGCCGAGGCCTTGCGCCTGAACGCGCGTCAGGAAGGCTTCCGCTGGACCACGGCGGGCGGGCGACGCCGGGCGTGGAAGATCCTGGCCGAGCCGCTGGCGGGCGGGCGCGGCGCCGTCATCGCCTTCGCCATCGAGATGACCGAGGCCGAGGAGACGCGCGACACCCTGCGCCGCCATGTCGAGGCTCATGACGAGACGCTGAACCACCTGGCCGACGCCGTCGCCATCTTCGGCCCGTCCAAGCGGCTGGCCTTCCACAACACCGCCTTCCAGTCGCTGTTCGGGGTCGATCCGGCCTGGCTGGACGAGCGGCCGACCCACGCCGAACTGCTGGATCGGCTGCGCCAGAAGCGCCTGCTGCCCGAGGTCGTCGACTACGCCGCCTGGAAGGCCGAGGAGCTGGACTTCTACGGCGCCGCCCAGGCCTCGCCGGACGACAGCTGGTCCCTGCCCGACGGGCGGACGTTGCGGGTGGTGCGTCAGCCGCACCCGCTGGGCGGCATCCTGCTGATCTTCTCGGACATCACCGGCGAGCTGCAGCTGCGCAGCCGCTACAACGCCCAGATTCAGGTCCAGCGCGCGACGCTGGACAAGCTGAACGACGCCGTGGCCGTGTTCGGCTCGGACGGACGGCTGCGGCTGCACAACGAAGCCTTCGAGAGCTTCTGGGGCGTCCCCGGCGAGCGGCTGATGGAGGCGGGCGATTTCGACGCCGTGGCCGCCCTGTGCCGTCCGGTCCTGCCCGACGCCGCCCTGTGGCTGGGGCTGAAGGCGCGGGTGGCCGATCCCGACCCGGAAAGCCGCGTGGCCATCTCCGGCGAGGGCCGCACCGAGGACGGCCGCATCGCCGCGTGGCAGACCCGACCTCTGCCCGACGGCGCCACCCTGGTCGCCTTCTTCGACGTGACGGCCCGGCGCGAGCTGGAGCAGGCCCTGGCCGCCAAGGAGGCCGCCCTGGCCGAGAGCCAGGCCCTGAAGCGCGAGTTCGTGGGCAGCGTCTCCTATGAGCTGCGCACGCCGCTGACGACCATCGTCGGCTATTCCGAACTGCTGGAGGCCATGGGCGACCTGCCCGAGCGCAGCCGTCAGCACGCCGGCGCCATCCGTGTGGCGGCCAGCCATCTGGCGCGCTCCATCGACGACGTGCTGGACATGGCCCAGATCGACGCGGGCGAGATGGAGCTGACCCTGGGCGACGTGCGGGTCTGCGACCTGCTGGACGAGGCGGCGGAAAAAATCAGGGCCAAGGTCGAGGGTCGTGGGGCGACGCTGAATCTGGCCTGCCCGACGGGGCTGAGGCCGATCCGCGCCGACGTCCGCCGCATCGCCCAGGCGGTCGATCACCTGTTGGAGAACGCCTGCCGCGCGGTGTCCGAAGGCGGCGCGGTCAGCCTGACCGCCGAGGCCGGACCGGGCGAGGTCCGTATCCGCGTCGAGGACACCGGCCGGGGCATCCCCTACCATTTGCAGGCCCACGTCTTCGATCGCTTCGTGCGGCGCGAACGCGGCGGGCCGGGCGTGGCCCTGGCGCTGGTCAAGGCGCTGGTCGAGCTGCACGGCGGCTGGGCCGAGGTTCAGTCGGAACCGGGCAAGGGCGCGGCCTTCATCCTGCACCTGCCGGTCGAGGCCACGGCGCCGACCGCTGCGCCGGAATTGCTGCTGGGCTGATCTGAACCGCCCAGTCGTGCTAGAGGGCGTGTCCAAGCCTTCCAGGACGTCCTCATGGCCGACACGACCCGCCCCCTGCTCAAGACCGCCGTCATCTATGATTTCGACGGCACCCTGGCGCGAGGAAACATGCAGGAGGTCAGCTTCATCCCCTCGATCGGGATGACGCCGGCCCAGTTCTGGAACGAGACCGTCCGTCCACGGACCATCGCCTCGGACGGCGACGGCATCCTGATGTACATGCAGATGATGCTGCTGGCCGCGCGCGAACAGGGCGCGCCGGTGACGCGCCAGACGCTGCGCGATCACGGCCGCGACGTGGCCCTGTTCGAGGGCCTGCGTGATCGCTCTTGGTTCGACCGGATGAACGCCTTCGGCGCGCAGTTCGGGCTGGAGATCGAGCACTATATCATCTCGGCGGGTCTGACCGAGATGATCGAGGGCTGCCCCATCGCCGAGGCCTTCACCCACGTCTTCGCCTCGAAATACGCCTATGACGAGGACGACGTGGCGGTCTGGCCCGCCGTGGGCGTCAACTACACGACCAAGACCCAGTATCTGTTCCGCATCAACAAGGGGGTGCACAACCACTGGGAGGATGAGCGCATCAACCGCTTCATCCCGGACGAGGAGCGCCCCATTCCCTTCGATCGCATGATCTTCCTGGGCGACGGCGACACCGATGTGCCGACCATGAAGATGATGCACACCAAGGGCGGCTTCTCCATCGCCGTCTACGACCCCGACAGCACCCCCCGCGACCACGACAAGATCCACCGCCTGATCTCGGAGGACCGGGTCAACTTCGTCGCGGCGGGCGACTATCGCGAGGGCTCGCCCGTCGACCTGATCGTCAAGGGCCTGATCGGCCGTATCGCCGTCAACTACGGCCGGATGCCGGCGGACTGAGGCGCCGGTCGGCGTCCAGCTGAAACACGAGGTCGGCGCGAACCCCGCCCGCCAGCATATGGCGGGTGATCCGCTCGAAATGCTGGATGAAGACGGCCAGTTCGGCGCGCCGGGCGGGCGGCAGATCGGCGAGCGGCAGGCCCATCAGCCCCGCCTCCTGTTCGCAGCGCCAGTCCAGCACGGCGTCGAAGGACGGCGCCTTCAAAAACAGCACCGCGTCGAAGCGGGCGAAGGCCTCAGCATAAGGGCCGGCCAGGGCGGCGTTGGCGGCGCGTCGCCAGATCCCCTGCCCGTCCCGTTCGGCCTCCAGGGCGTTGACGGGCGCGGCGAGGTCAGCCTCGGTCTGCGGCGTCGCGCCCAGGCACCAGCCGTCGACCAGCACCGCCGACGGGCGGCCCGCAAACACAGGCCAGGCCGTTCTGGGCGCGCGATCATCGGCCAGCTTGTCGAAGGCGGGAAGCGGCGTGCGGCTGTCGGCTTCAGCGGCGCGCAGGGCGGCCAGGGTTCGCTCCAGCAGGCCCAGATCATGCGTCCCCGGCGGGCCGCGCACAGCGAACAGGGGATGGACCTCGCGGGCCAGGGCCTGGCGCTCGGCCCCGGTCAGGTAGACGTCGTCCAGCGACAGATGCGCGGCCCCCAGCCGTTCGGCCGCCGCGCGGGCCAGGGTGGTCTTGCCTGAGCCTTGCGCTCCGGCGATCCCGATCAGGGGAATGTGGTCCGGCCGGGCATGGAGGGCGGCCAGAGACCCGACCGCGTCCAGCAGCCGGGCGTCGATCATCTCAGTGCTGGCTTTCCGGCAGGCGCACGATCAGGCCGTCCAGGTCGTCGGTGACGCGGATCTGGCAGGACAGGCGGCTGTTCGGTTCGACGTTTTCGGCGAAGTCCAGCATGGACTCTTCCATGGCCGAGGGGCGGCCCGTCTCGGCGGCGAAATTCTCGTCGACATAGACATGACAGGTGGCGCACGCGCAGGCGCCGCCGCAATCGGCGTCGATGCCCGGCACATTGTTGCGGATCGCGCCCTCCATCACGGACAGGCCCTTTTTGACCTCGACCGTGTGCTCGGTTCCGTCGTGTTCAATGTAGGTGATCTTGGGCATGGAAGCGGTCTTAACTCTGGATGCAGGGTTGGCAAGCCTTGCTACGCGGCGGCCAAGGAAAACCCCCGGAACCAGGCGGCGCCGGGGGCTTTTCTTTTCGTTCGGACCGGCTGGATCAGGCGGCCGTCTTCTTGCGGGACGGCGAAACCATCAGCTTCTTGGTCTCGGCGATCGCCTTGGCCGGGTTCAGCCCCTTGGGGCAGACCTGGGCGCAGTTCATGATCGTGTGGCAGCGATACAGCTTGAACGGGTCTTCCAGGTCGTCGAGGCGCTTCTGGGTGGCGTCGTCGCGGCTGTCCGAGATCCAGCGGTAGGACTGCAGCAGGGCCGCCGGGCCGAGGTACTCTTCCTGGTTCCACCAGTAGCTCGGGCACGAGGTCGAGCAGCAGGCGCACAGGATGCACTCGTACAGGCCGTCCAGCTTCTCGCGGTCTTCCGGCGACTGCAGGCGCTCCTTCTCCGGGTCGGGCGTGTCCGACTGGAGATAGGGCTGGATCGAGTCGTACTGGGCGTAGAACAGCGACAGGTCCGTCACCAGATCCTTGACCACCGGCTGGTGGGGCAGGGGGGCGATGGTGATGTTGTGCGACGAGCACTCGTCCCAGCCCTTGGTGCAGGCCAGGGTGTTGCGGCCGTCGATGTTCATCGAGCACGAGCCGCAGATGCCTTCACGGCACGAGCGACGGAACGACAGGGTGGGGTCGATCTCGTTCTTGATGTGGATCAGGGCGTCCAGAAGCATGGGGCCATGATCGTCGGTCGAGACCTCGTACGAGTCCCAGCGCGGATCGGCGTCCGTCTCCGGGTCGTAGCGATAGACCTTGTAGGTCTTGACGTTCTTGGCGCCGGCCGGAGCCTTGTGGACCTTGCCGGTCGTGGGCTTGGAGCCGCGCGGGAGGTTGAGCTGAACCATCTGCGATCCCCCTTAGTAAACCCGAGCCTTGGGCTCGATGTACGAGACCTCGTCGGTCATCGTGTATTTGTGCACCGGACGGTAGTCGATCTGGACGCCTTCGCCCGGACGCTTCCACGCTAGGGTGTGCTTCATCCAGTTGACGTCGTCGCGGTCCGGATAGTCCTCGCGGGCGTGGGCGCCGCGCGATTCCGTGCGGTTGGCGGCGCCTTCGATGGTGACGACGGCCTGGGCGATCAGGTTGTCGTACTCCAGCGTCTCCACCAGGTCCGTGTTCCAGATCAGGCCGCGGTCCGTGGTCTTGATGTCCGAGCCGGCGGCGTCGATCGAGCGCAGCTTCTGGACGCCTTCGTCCAGGGTCTTGCCGGTGCGGAAGACGGCGGCGTCGGCCTGCATGGCGCGCTGCATCTCAAGACGCAGGTGCGCCGTGGGGGTCGAGCCCGAGGCGTTGCGGAAGCGGTCCAGGCGCGCCAGGTGCGCGTCCGTCTGGGCCTTGGAGGCCGAGGGCACGGCCGAGTTCTTGTCCACGACCTCGCCGCAGCGCAGGCCGACGGCGCGGCCGAACACCACCAGGTCGGTCAGGGAGTTGGAGCCCAGACGGTTGGCGCCGTGCACCGAGACGCAGGCGGCCTCGCCCACGGCCATCAGGCCCGGAACCACGCTGTCGGGGTTGCCGTCGCGCAGCGTCAGCACCTCGCCGTGATAGTTGGTCGGGATGCCGCCCATGTTGTAGTGGACCGTCGGCAGGACCGGGATCGGCTCCTTGGTCACGTCGACGCCGGCGAAGATCTTGGCGCTTTCCGAGATGCCCGGCAGGCGCGCGTGCAGGATCTTGGGATCCAGGTGGTCCAGGTGCAGGAAGATGTGGTCCTTGTTCGGACCGACGCCGCGGCCTTCGCGGATCTCGATGGTCATGGAGCGCGAAACCATGTCGCGCGGGGCCAGATCCTTCACGGTCGGCGCATAGCGCTCCATGAAGCGTTCGCCTTCCGAGTTGGTCAGATAGCCGCCTTCACCGCGAGCGCCCTCAGTAATGAGGCAGCCGGCGCCGTAGATGCCGGTCGGGTGGAACTGCACGAACTCCATGTCCTGCAGCGGCAGGCCGGCGCGCAGCACCATGGCGTTGCCGTCGCCGGTGCAGGTGTGGGCCGAGGTGGCCGAGAAATAGGCGCGGCCGTAGCCGCCGGTCGCCAGCACCACCATCTTGGCGCGGAACTGGTGCAGCTGGCCGGTGTCGAGCTGAAGCGCGGTGACGCCGGTGCAGGCGCCGTCCTGCATGATCAGGTCCAGCGCGAAATACTCGATGAAGAATTTCACCTCGCGACGGACCGACTGGCCGTACAGGGTATGCAGGATGGCGTGGCCGGTGCGGTCGGCGGCGGCGCAGGTGCGCTGCACCGGGCCTTCGCCGAAGTTGCGGGTCATGCCGCCGAAGGCGCGCTGGTAGATCTTGCCTTCGTCGGTGCGGCTGAAGGGCACGCCCCAGTGTTCCAGCTCATAGACGGCCTGGGGCGCGTTGCGGACCAGGTATTCGATGGCGTCCTGATCGCCCAGCCAGTCCGACCCCTTGACGGTGTCGTACATGTGCCACTGCCAGCTGTCCTCGCCCATGTTGCCGAGCGAGGCGGAGATGCCGCCCTGGGCCGCCACGGTGTGCGAGCGCGTGGGGAAGACCTTGGTGACGCAGGCGACCTTCAGGCCCTGCTGGGCGGCGCCGAGGGCAGCGCGCAGGCCGGAGCCCCCGGCGCCGACGACGACGACGTCGTATTCGTGATCGATAAGCTCGTATGCAGCCATGGCGGGATCAGACTCCGGCCGGCAGCGGGGCCGAGCCCAGCGCCAGACGCACGATGAAGAAGACGCTGGCGGCCGCCAGCACGAGGAAGACCAGGTTCGACACCAGGATCAGCGACGAGCGGGAAGGACCGGGGACGTAGTCCTCGAGGATCACCTTCCAGGCCAGGCTGGCGAACAGGCAGAAGACCACCGCCGTCACGGCCAGCAGGCCGACGTTCAGGGTGCTGCCGAACCAGGCGACGACCGCGCCGTAGTCGGCGCCGGCCAGGGTGAAGCCGGTCGACAGAGCCCACAGGCCCAGCGGCATCAGGGCCAGCAGGGCCAGCTTTTCGAGCTTCCATTCCCCGGCGCCGTGGCGCTCGGAGATTTTCACATTGTTCTTGAACTTGGGCGCGGCGCTCACAGCGAAACCTTTCCGGTAGCGAACAGCACGACCCAGAACAGGACGGCCAGGACGATCGGACCCCAGACGGCGATCTGGGCCATCAGGTTGGCGGACTTCAGGTCCAGCCCCTTGCCGGCGTCGTTGATCAGGTGGCGCGCGCCGTTCAGCAGGAAGGAGAACAGCACCCACGTCAGGCCGAACCAGATGAACAGGCCGAACGGCGAGCCCGAGAAGGCGGCGAGCGAGGCGAAGGCGTCCGGGCCGCAGGCGACGATCGCGACCCAGCCCAGCAGCAGGACGACGCCCACGCTGGCCGCGCCGATGGTGACGCGGAACAGGATCGACGCGACCATGGTCATGTGCCAGCGCCAGATATCGGTGAAGGGCGACATCGGTGCGACGTGCCCGTTGGGGTGACGGACGTAGCGGCCCGTCCGGTCGCCAGTTTCGCCCGCAGCCGGGGGAGTGTTCGACATGCGAATGATTCTCAAAAAACCCGAGGAAATTCAGGGCCGGATTGCAGTGCAACAGGCTTTAGTGACGCAGACGGGCCGGTGTCAACGAAGGGGGGCGATTCCGGACGAAAGTCGGTCCCCAAGCCTCGGATCAGAAGGAAGCGACGTGCGCCAGGGCCGCATCGCGCGTTTCGGTTGTGCACGGAACCGCCCCGGGGCGCCCCCAGACCGGATCGGGCCACAGCGGGTCGTCGCGGCGACGGCCGACGACATGGACGTGAAGCTGGGCCGTGACATTGCCCAGGGCGGCGACGTTCAGCTTGTCGACGGGCGCATCGCGCAGGGCGCCCAGTTCACGCACCAGGGCGCCGGCGCGGACGATCTCCTCGCTCAGAAGGGCGCGTTGCTCGGGCGTCAGGTCTTCTAGCTCGACCGCGCCGGGGACGCGCGGCAGCAGGATCAGCCAGGGAAAGCGGCCGTCGTCCTGAAGCCGCACCTGGCACAGGGGCCAGTCGGCGGCGAAGACGGAGGCGGCCTCGAAGGCGGGGTCGGCGGTGAAGTTCATGCGGCGTCCTGATCGGCGAGAAGGCGCAGGCGATAGGCGTTCATCGCCGTCTCGGCCAGACGCTGGGTCAGGCGCCAGTTGACCACGGCCCCGATCGGCGCGCCGACCAGCGGCAGCAGCTGGGCCAGCTTGGCCACGTCGATGTAGTCGCGATACTCCAGCTGGAATTTGCGCCAGTCGAAGGTCTTCAGAGCGTCGGGATCATGCGGCGCGCGCATGGCGGCCTCCAGCGCGGCCAGGGCCTCGGGGCGATGCCGGGCGCTGGAGAAGGCCAGCTGGAAGATGCGCAGGACGATCACCCGCTCCTTCAGGTCGCGGCCGGAATAGCCGTACAGGGCGGCGATCTCGAACAGCATCTTGACCTTGATCGCCATCAGCGCCGGAAAGTCCGCCGCCGCCATCAGGAAGCCCCCGGCCCCCGCCACCCCGCCCTCGACGCTGGCGGTGGTGCGATACAGTTCGATGCGGGCGCGGACCCTGGCTTCGCGCTCCTGCAGAGCGCCTTCTGTCAAGGGACGGGCGGTGGTCCATTCCGATCCGACCAGAAGTCCGCGCGTCATCTGCTGGACGGCGCCGGTCACGATCTCGTGCACGCGCTCGGGAATGACGCGGTTGATGCGATCCTGGGTCGCGCGGGTGGTCTTGTCCCACAGCCCGGGCCGTTTCAGCTGGCGGTCGCGCCAGGCCAGGGCCTCGGTCAGGGCGCGCGCCTCATAGGCGGCGTCCGTCATCGGGGGAGCGTCCGTGGGTTTGGCCATGGCCGCAGCCTCGCAGGCCCCGACGAAAGGCGCAACGCGGAACGCTTGCCGCGACCCGCCGACAGGTCTAGACCGCCGTTCCAGCGACTACCGTTTCGCACACGCAATATCGACTGGAGAGACCTGAATGGCTCGCGCGAAGATCGCCCTTATCGGCGCCGGAATGATCGGCGGAACCCTGGCCCACGTGGCTGCGCGCGAAGCGCTGGGCGACGTCATCCTGTTCGACATCGCCGAAGGCACCCCCCAGGGCAAGGCTCTGGACATCGCCGAAGCCTCGGCCGTCTTCGGTCAGGACGTGGCGCTGAAGGGCGCCAACGACTACGCCGACATCGCGGGCGCCGACGTCTGCATCGTCACCGCCGGCGTGCCGCGCAAGCCGGGCATGAGCCGCGACGACCTGATCGGCATCAACCTCAAAGTCATGAAGGCCGTCGGCGAGGGCATCAAGCAGCACGCCCCCAACGCCTTCGTCATCTGCATCACCAACCCGCTCGACGCCATGGTCTGGGCCCTGCAGAAGTTCTCGGGTCTGCCCAAGGAGAAGGTCATCGGCATGGCCGGCGTGCTGGACTCGGCCCGCTTCGCCTACTTCCTGGCTGAAAAGACCGGCGTCTCGGTGCAGGACATCCACGCCTGGACCCTGGGCGGTCACGGCGACGACATGGTGCCGATGGTGCGCCACTCGACGGTCGGCGGCCTGCCGCTGCCGGACGCGGTCGCCGCGGGCTTCCTGTCGCAAGCCGACCTGGACGCCATCGTCGATCGCACCCGCAAGGGCGGGGGCGAGATCGTGGCCCTGCTGAAGACCGGCTCGGCCTTCTACGCCCCGGCTGAATCGGCCATCGCCATGGCCAAGTCCTACCTGCTGGACCAGAAGCGCGTCCTGCCGTGCGCCGTGTGGCTGTCGGGCGAATACGGCCTGTCGGACCTCTATGTCGGCGTCCCGGCCCTGATCGGCGCGAACGGCGTCGAAAAGGTCATCGAGTTCACCACCAACGACGACGAGAAGGCGATGTTCGCCAAGTCGGTCGCCTCGGTCCAGGGCCTGATCCAGGCCTGTAAGGATATTGACTCCTCGCTGGCCTAAGGCCAGCGGGCGCTATCGCGCGGCTCGCGGAGCCGCGCTGCTTGAGCGCTTAGGTGTCTAAATTGGAAAGGGCCGCATCATCGGGTGCGGCCCTTTTTCATGCGCCATTCCTGGAAACCGCTCATCCCGGCGAACGCCGGGATCCAGTGCTTTGGCCGCCAGTGCGCGCTTAGGCGCTCTGGAATGCGGTGCGCGAGGTTCATACTGGATCCCGGCGTTCGCCGGGATGAGCGGGCAAGGAAAAGCTCAGGCCGCTTCAGCCTCTTCGCGCTGTTCTAGCCAGGCCTCGCTCTGCATCTCGTTGAAGCGCGACACCGTCCGCTCGAACTCAAAAGCGCCGACGCCCTCGGTGTAGAGCGCCTCGGGCGCGGCCTGCGCCAGGACGACCAGGCGGGTCTTGGCCTCATAAAGCGCATCCACCAGCGTCACCAGGCGGCGCGCCTCATGATGGTTGGCCGGGCTGAGCAGGGGCACGTCGGCCAGGAACAGGGTGTGGAAGCGCCGGGCGACGGCCAGATAGTCCTGCGGCCCAAGCGGACGCCCGCACAGCTCGTTGAAGGTCGCACGCGCCATGCCGCCGACCGTGCGCTCCAGTTTCACCTCGCGGCCTAGCACCGGCAGGGCGATGGGTTCTTCCGGCTCGCCGCCCTTGAGGTCGGACCACAGGGTCTCGAAGCCTTGCCGCGCCTCGGCGTCCAGCGGCGAAAACCAGACCCTGGCCCCGGCCATGCGGTCCAGGCGGAAGTCGCGGGCGCCCGCCGTCTCGACCACGTCGCAGCGCTGGCGGATGATGTCGATGAAGGGCAGGAAGAGCTGGCGGTTGATGCCGTTCTTGTAGAGGTCTTCGGGCGCGCGGTTCGAGGTGACGGCCAGCACCACCTTCTTCTCGAACAGGGCCTCGAACAGCCGACCCAGGATCATGGCGTCGGCGATGTCCGTCACCTGCAGTTCGTCGAAGCACAGCAGGCGCGCCTCCGAGGCGATCAGGGCCGCGATCGGCGGAATGGGATCGTCGCCCTTGCTGGTTCCGAACACGTCCTTGCGGCTGCGCGGCGAGCCGTCGCGCCACTGCTTCACCAGGTCGTGGATGCGCGCCATGAAGGCGTGGAAGTGAGCGCGGACCTTCTTCTGTTCGGGCGTCGAGGAATAGAAGAGGTCCATCAACATGGACTTGCCGCGTCCCGGCGGGCCCCAGATGTAGATGCCCCTGACCTCGGGC
The DNA here is from genome assembly GCA_002430835.1 of Brevundimonas sp. UBA5936. Taxonomy (GTDB): domain Bacteria; phylum Pseudomonadota; class Alphaproteobacteria; order Caulobacterales; family Caulobacteraceae; genus Brevundimonas. Next base: position 2,316 of record DJDA01000062.1, on the reverse strand, counting down.
AGGGCGCCGAACAGCCCCTTCTTCGACAGGTCGGTCTCCAGCCGCTCCAGCGCGCCGATCAGGGCGGCCTGGGCCGGTTCGGGCGTGATCACGCCCTCTTCCACGCGGATGTCGTAAGCGTTGCGGATACGGGAGGTCATGGCCAGCAGATAGTCCTCGGATGGGGCCGGGGGAAGGCGGTCGCGGATTCGGGCGACGAATTGGAGGATTCTGGTTGCTTCGCGACTGCGAAAGACCCAAATGCAGAAGCGTTTCTCCCAAACGCCCCCGAACAAAGGATGATTTCATCATGGGCTATCGCGTCGCCGTCGTAGGCGCCACCGGCAATGTCGGTCGGGAAATCCTGACCATTCTCGAGGAAGAGAACTTCCCCGTTGAACAGATGCACGCGATCGCCTCCCGAAAATCCAAAGGCGTCGAGGTCTCCTTCGGCGACAAGACCATCAAATGCCAGGACATCGAGCAGTTCGACTTCTCGAGCGTCGACCTGGTGCTGATGAGCGCCGGCGGCGACGTCTCGCGCGCCTGGTCCGAGAAGATCGGCAAGGCCGGTCCCATCGTCATCGATAACTCCTCGGCCTTCCGTCAGGATCCGGACGTGCCGCTGATCGTGCCGGAGGTGAACCCGGACGACGCCAAGCTGGCGACCAAGAAGAACATCGTCGCCAATCCCAACTGCTCGACCGCCCAGCTGGTGGTGGCGCTGAAGCCGCTGCATGACGCCGCCAAGATCAAGCGCGTCGTCGTCTCGACCTATCAGTCCGTCTCGGGCGCCGGGAAGGAAGGCATGGACGAGCTGTGGAACCAGACCAAGGCCATCTACGGCCTGGGCGACGCGACGCCGAAGAAGTTCCCCAAGCAGATCGCCTTCAACGTCATTCCCTACATCGGTTCGTTCCGCGACGACGGCTACACCGACGAGGAAGCCAAGATGTGGGACGAGACGCACAAGATGCTCGACCCGTCGATCAAGCTGACCGTCACCTGCGTCCGCGTGCCGGTCTTCGTCGGCCACTCCGAAGCCGTGACGGTCGAGTTCGACCGCCCGATCGAACCGGACGAAGCGCGCGAAATCCTGCGCGAGGCGCCGGGGATCCTGGTCGTCGATAAGCAGGAGCACGACGGCTACATCACCCCGGTCGACGCCGCCGGCGAGCACGCCGTCTATGTGTCGCGCATCCGCAAGGATCCGACGGTCGAGCACGGCCTGTCATTCTGGGTGGTGTCGGACAACCTGCGCAAGGGCGCGGCCCTGAACGCCGTGCAGATCGCCCAACTGCTGGACGAGACCGGCGTCATCTCGCCCAAGAGCGGCTACCGCACTTTGACTGTCTAAGAAGGGGCCCCTACCGCCTCGCACGCGGTGCGAGGCTGCTTGAGGGGCGTCAGTCGTGTTGTCCCCCGCCGCGTCGGCGATGCGGCGGGGATCGAAAGGTTCCAGTGTGAGCGCCTCCCCTGCTCCTGCCGCGTCCGAAGCCCGCGCCGCCCTGGCGGCGGGGGTGCTCTGCTACCTGCTGTGGGGCTTCATTCCCCTGGTGTTCCAGCAGATGGCGCATCAGGGCGCGGACGCCTGGGAGATCATGGGCCACCGCGCCCTCTGGGGCCTGGTCTGGGCCCTGATCCTGGTCATGCTGTCGCGCCAGTGGACGCAGGTCGTCGCCGTCTTCCGCCAGCCCAAGGTGCTGGGCTGGTTGGCGCTGTCGGCGGTGCTGATCGCCGCCAACTGGACCACCTATGTCATGGCGGTGAACAACGGCCGGACGCTGGACGCCTCGCTGGGCTATTATCTCAATCCGCTGCTGAACATGGCCGCTGGGGCCTGGTTGTTCCGTGAACGGATCGACCGTTTCGGCGTCATCGCCATCGTCCTGGCGGCGATCGGCGTGGTGCTTCAGGCGATCGCTCTGGGCCATATGCCCTGGGTGTCGCTGCTGCTGGCCTTCAGCTTCGCCGGCTACGGCATCATCCGCAAACGGGTCTCGGTCGACGCCCAGACCGGCCTGTTCATGGAATGCCTGCTGCTGGCCCTGCCCGGCCTGGCCTGGGTCGTCTTCATCGAAGCGACGGGTCAGGGCCATTTCACCGCCTCCCCCGCCGCCACCGCCTGGCTGCTGTTCGCGGGACCGGCGACGGTCATCCCGCTGGCCCTGTTCGCCTGGGCGGCGCGCCGGATGCCCTTGTCCAGCATGGGCTTTCTGCAGTTCCTGGCGCCGACCATCGTCTTCGTCATCGGCGCCTTGCAGGGCGAGGCCCTGGGAAGCCTGCGCATCGCCTCCTTCGCCTTCATCTGGGTCGGGGCCGCCGTCTTCGCCCTGA
>DJDA01000040.1 GCA_002430835.1 Brevundimonas sp. UBA5936 | reverse complement strand
CGCCTGCGGCCGAGCGTCCGGCGGCGGCCTATGATCCGATGGCGGGCGACCGCGCCCGTTCGTCGGTGCGCGCCGCCCCTTCGGCCGAGCCCAAGCCGGTCGGCGAGCTGCAACGTCGCCCGCGTCGTCGTCGCCCGTCGAACGGCGGCAAGGGCCACGCCGCCCAGGGCTGAGGTCGAGATATCCTCCCCACAGAGTGGGGAGGGGGACCACGAAGNNACGAAGTGGTGGAGGGGCTTGACCGTTAGCGGAACCAAGCGGCCCCTCCGTCTCGTTCGCTGCCGCGACCGATCTACCTCCCCATGACATGGGGAGGATATAAAAACGGCGGCTCCTTTGCGGGAGCCGCCGTTTTCACGTCAGTCGTCAGGCCTGGGTCAGAAGGCCCAGCGCGCGCCGACCGAGGCCACCAGGGCCGAGCCTTCGGCCTCGCCGCGCAGGTGCGAGGTCATGGCGCCCTGGTACAGGGTGCGGTCGTCGCGGATCGTCGAGTCGCTGAAGGCGATGTAGGTCAGGCCGGCGTCGAAGGTGACGCCTTCGGTCACTTCGGTCGAGCCGCCGACCGAGAACAGCCAGCGGTCGGCGTCCGGGATGCGGGCGGTGCGCAGGCTGTCGCGGGTCGGGGTCGGGTCATAGCCGACGCCGGCGCGCAGCGTGGTCTTGTCGCTGATCGCATAGTCCAGGCCGATGGCGCCGGTGGTCACGTCCTTGTAGTCCTGATGGATGACGTCGCCGCCGCCCGTGTATTCGACGGTGATGGCGTCGAACTCGGACCAGCCGATGCGGTTGACCTGGGCGTTCAGGGTCAGCTTGTCGTTGACGGCGTAGCGGACCGAGGCCGAGGCGAACCACGGGGTGTTGAAGCTGGCCTTGCCGCCGGTCGAGACGTTGGCGCCCGCCAGCGGGCCCAGCAGGCCGGCCACGGTCACGTCGCCTTCCAGTTCGTGCTCGATCTTGGAGCGGTAGCTGAGGCCGAAGTCCCACGGGCCCTTGTGCACCTGGGCGCCGACGTTCCAGCCGAAGTCCCAGCCGTCGCCTTCCAGGCTGTTGGAGCCGTCGGGCAGCAGCGGCGACAGGTTCGGCATGGCCGAGGTCAGCTTGGCCTTGACGAACTGGGCGTTCAGCCCGGCGCCGACGTCCAGCCAGTCGTTGACCTGATAGGCCACGGTCAGGCTGGCGTCGCCCGAGCGCAGTTCCGACGTCAGGGCGTCGTAGCGGGCGAAGGAGCCCTGTTCGTACTTGGTGGTGAAGTTGTAGGGGGCGGCCACCGAGACGCCGACGGCGAAGCGGTCGCCGATCGGCGTGGCGAAGGCGAAGTTCGGCACCAGGCCGCTTTCGATCGGATCGACCTCGGTGTTGCGCGGGTTGACCACCGGCACGTCCACGCCGCCCGGATAGGTCAGGTAGGAGCCGGCGTTCTTCACTTCGGAATCGATGCGGATGGCGTGCATGCCGACGGAGACCTCACGGCCGCTGCGGGCGATGGAGGCGGGGTTCCACCACATCGAACCGACGCCGCGATCGGCGGCCTCGCCCGAGAAGGCGCGTCCGGCGCCGCGCACGGACTGTTCCTGCAGATAGAAGGAGCCGGCGAAGGCCGGGGCGGCGACGCCCGTCATCAGGGCGGTGGTCAGAGCCAGGCCGCCGAGGCGGGCCATGTTCCTGGGGGTCATTTACGCTTCACCTATGTAATGGGCCGGCCATTTTTGTAGAGGCGGCCAGCCTTGGTTCGGGGAGAGCCGTCACGCTAACAGCCACAGCGTCCGTGTCATGAAAGCGTTGCGTCCAAGGCCGGTGTCGGACCCCTTCTCGGCGAAAGCGTGGCGCAAAAATCGCACAATTTCACACCTTGGTGAGGTTACGTAACGGCAATTTCGATGCCTGAAGAACGTAGGTTTGCGGTTAGATCGTGTTCCGCAGCGTCAACTTCGGACTGATCTCGACCGCGGATCACCAGCTGGGTTCCGACCTCGCCGGCGGTCTGTCCGGCGCCGAAACCGAAGGGGTAGGAGCCGAAGGACAGGTGCGGTCGCGCCTCGGCGGCGGCGCGCAATATGTCGGCCACGGCGCCCTCGCCGACGCCGGTGACGCGCAGGGATCGGCTGTGCACCGGGATGCCCGTCTTCAGGCGCGGCGCCACGTCGTCCAGCATGGCCTCCATGATCTTGGGCACGCCGGCCATGACGAAGACGTTCTCAACCTGAAAGCCCGGCGCGTCGCTGACCGGATTGGCGATCAGGACGCCGCCTTCGGGCACGCGGGCCATGCGGCGCCGCGCAGCGTTGAACTCGCCCGGCGCATAGCGGCGCGCGAGGATGGCGAGGGCCTCGGGGTGTTCGCGCACGGGAAGGCCAAAGGCGGCGCCGACCGCATCGGCGGTGATGTCGTCATGGGTCGGGCCGATGCCGCCGGTGGTGAAGACGTAGTCGTGGGCCGCACGCAGGGCGTTCAGCGCCGCGACGATCTGATCCTGACGATCGCCGACCACCCGCGCCTCCATCAGATCGACGCCCAGCGGCGCCAGAAACCGGGCCAGGGTGTTCAGATTGGTGTCGCGCGTGCGGCCCGACAGGATCTCGTCGCCGATGATCAGGACGGCGGCGGTGGGGGAGGGGGCGATCTGGGACATGGCCCGTAGATAGGAAGGGCGCGCGCTTGCGTCAGCCGTGAACCCTGACGGGCTTGAGGTTTTATGCTAGTCTGACCATCTGAAGTCCTGAAAGCAGCCTCTTCGCCCGTTCCGCGCTCTTGCGGAGCGCGCCTCCCCGAAAGCCGAGCATGTACGAGACCCCCGACCTGGAAACCGACGTCTTTGTCCGCAGCCACGAAATCCGCATCTATGACGCGGAAGGGTTCGAGGGCATGCGCAAGGCGGGCCGTCTGGTCGCCGAGGCGCTGGACATGATCGGCGAGCATGTGAAGCCGGGCGTCACCACGGGCGAGCTGGACGATCTGGTGCGCGAGTTCACCCTGGACAACGGCGGCACCCCCGCCTGCCTGGGCTACAAGGGCTATACCAAGACGGTCTGCACTTCGATCAACCACGTCGTCTGCCACGGCATTCCCGGCGACAAGGTTCTGAAGGAAGGCGACATCGTCAACATCGACCACACCGTCATCGTCGACGGCTGGCATGGCGATAGCAGCCGCATGTATCCGGTCGGCGAGATCAACGCCCGCGCCAAGAAGCTGATCGACGTCACCTATGACTCGCTCGACCTGGGTCTGGCCCAGATCAAGCCGGGCAACACCTTCGGCGACATCGGCTTCGCCATCCAGAAGTTCGTCGAGGCCCAGCGCATGAGCGTGGTGCGCGACTTCTGCGGCCACGGCATCGGCCGGGTGTTCCACGACAGCCCCAATGTCCTGCACTACGGCCGTCGCGGCGAGGGCGCGGTGCTGAAGCCGGGCATGTTCTTCACGGTCGAGCCGATGGTGAACCTGGGCAAGCCCGCGGTGAAGGTGCTGTCGGACGGCTGGACCGCCGTGACGCGCGACAAGTCGCTGTCGTCTCAGTGCGAACATTCGATCGGCGTGACCGAGGACGGGCTGGAAATCTTCACCGCCTCGCCCAAGGGCCTGTTCCGCCCGAAATTCTCCTGACGTTGATTTAATATAACGGTCATATTTCAGCCGCTCCACGTCTCTCACCTGGGCTATGACAGGGAGGGCTCAGATCATGCGTTTGTGGAGCGTGCTGGGAGTCTTGGCGGCGGCCGGGCCGGGCGTCGCGGATGCAACCGACCTTAAGCACATCACCTTTGACCGTGGTGAGGTGGCTGTGTGGTCGGCGTCGGTTTCTCCACGAGACCATACGCCGGCTCATGTGGCGGATGAGGTCGCGCCGTTGGCCTTGCCCACGGCAAGTCCGGCCTTGCCCGCCAGGGGGTCGACCTTCTCGACTTTGTTTCGCGCGCGGGATCTGTTTGACCTGGAGCGGCATCCCGCGACGACAGCGGCGAAGTTGTTTCAACTCAAAGAGGACGGTGAGCGTCAGGGAACCGCCTGCACGGCTCAATTCGTGGGGCCTCGCCACCTGCTCACCGCCGCTCATTGCTTGGTTGACCGCGCTACAGGGCGACCCCGCCCCGGCTTCGAGATCGCTGTCCGTCATGACGGTGGGAGCGATCAGGGCGTTTACCGTGTCGTGGCGGCGTGGGGGCCTGCGAGCGAATTTGAACCGCGACCCGTGATGGTTCAGACTGCGGCTCCTCTGGACCTGGCCGCTGATTGTCATGATGTGGCGTTGATAGCGGTTGACCGACCCGTCGAGGCCTCAGGAGGCTGGTTGGGCATGTCGGTCAGTGTCGATGCGGCGCTGCCTGTGCATCGTTTCTCTTACCCGCATGAATCGTCCGCTGCCGTCATCGAGCGGTTGATGACCACGCAAGAGCACCCGGATAACGTCAAAGACTATATGCGCGTGGAAATCGCCAAGCGGCGTTTGAGCGAACCGGATTTTTCGCCGGAAAATCTCTATTACGAATATGGCGTGGTGGAAGGCGTGCATGCGGAAGCTCTCACCGAGCGCAACGGCGCTGTCCTTCCTGGCCGCTCAGGCAGCGCCATGATTGATGGGCAAGGACGCATCGTCGCCATCATGTCTAGGGCGGCGGAAGGCGAAAACTATAGTTGCCGGCTGACTCCCTATCTTATTGGAGCCTTCAGCGACATTGCAGGGTTGGGCCGTTCAGATTGAGCAACGTTCATGGCCTTGCTCCGTGGACCGCGCCTCGGCACTGTGGCGCCAAGGGCGGACGGAGAGCGAAGCGTTGAACGTGGAAGGGGTGAAGGCCAAGCCGCACCACGCCGGGCATCGCGAGCGGCTGCGTGAACGCGCGCGCACGGCGGGCATCCACCATCTGCCGGACTATGAGCTGCTGGAGCTGTTCCTGTTCCGCAGCCAGCCGCAGGGCGACGTCAAGCCGGTGGCCAAGGCCCTGCTGACGCGGTTCGGGTCGCTGGCGGCGGTGCTGGCGGCCTCGGTCGAGGATCTGATGACGGTCAAGGCTGAGGATTCGCGCGGCCGGGCCAAGGGGGTGGGCTCCGAGACGGCGCTGGACCTGGCCGCCCTGCACGAAGTCTCGCGCCGCGTGGCCAAGGAAGAGGCGAACAAGCGCACCGTCATCTCGTCGTGGACGGCGCTGCTGGCCTATGTGCGACTGTCGCTGCAGCACGAGCCGCGCGAACAGTTCCGCGTTCTCTATCTCGACAAGAAGAACCAGCTGATCCTCGACGAGATTCAGAACCGGGGCACGGTCGACCACGCCCCCGTCTATCCGCGCGAGGTGGTGCGCCGGGCGCTGGAGCTGTCGGCCAGCGCCATGATCATCGTCCACAACCACCCCTCGGGCGATCCGACGCCCAGTCGGGCCGACATCGACATGACCAGACAGGTGATCGAGGCCGCACGCGCCCTGTCGGTCCAGGTTCATGACCACCTCATCGTCGGCCGCGAAGGCGTGGCCAGCTTCAAGCAACTGGGATTGATGTGACTGTTCTGACCACCCAACGCCTGACCCTGACGCCTGTCGCCGTCGGCGACATGGACGACCTGACCGCCCTGTGGGCCGACGCCGAGTTCACCCGCCACATCATGGGGCGCGGCCTGTCGGAGGAGGAAGTCTGGTTCCGCCTGCTGCGAGACATCGGCCACTGGCAGGCCAAGGGCTATGGCAACTGGTCGATCCGCGAGACGACGACGGGCGCCTATGTCGGCAGCGTCGGCGTGCTGGACTACCGCCGCGAGATCGATCCGCCCTTCGACGCGCCGGAGCTGGGCTGGGGCGTGGCCCCCGCATTCCAGGGCGCGGGCCTGGCGCGCGAGGCGCTGGAGGCGGCGCTGGCCTGGACCGACGCCTATCGGCTGGAGCCGCGCACGGTCTGCATGATCTCGCCCGAGAACGCGCCTTCGGTGCGTCTGGCCGAACGGGTAGGCTATCGCCCCTACGCCCGCGCCGACTACAAGGGGTCGATCGTCGACCTGTATGAGCGTCCCCGCGTCGGATGACCGGCTGACAGAAGGGACGCGGGGCGATAAGCTTTACAATTCAGGCCCTGAGACGGCCTTCTGCCTTCTAGGAGTTCTGTGATGCCCATGTCCGTCGACGACCTTCGCGCCCATCTGGTCGAGGCCTTCCCCGACGCGGACATCGCCATCGAGGATCTGGCGGGCGACGGCGACCACTATCGCGCCCGCATCGTGTCCGAGGTCTTTCGCGGGATGAACCGGGTGCGGCAGCACCAGACCGTCTACGCCGCGCTGAAGGGCAAGATGGGCGGCGAACTGCACGCCCTGGCGCTGGAGACCTCGGCGCCGGTCGAGGCCGGCTGATCCCGTGCGCTATCGCCCCTTCGGCGCCACGGGGGCCGCGGTCTCCAGCCTGACGCTCAGCCTGGGGGCTGAGGCGGCGGCGCGTGGGCCGAACCCTGTCCGCGACCTGGTGTTCGCGGGGCTGGAGGCGGGGGTGAACGCCTATCATATCGAGCGGCTGGACCCGATGCTGCTTCAGGCCGTCGGCGAGGCCCTGGGTCATGTCGAACGGCGACTGGTGTGGGTCAGCGCCAGCCTGGGGGCCGATCGGGATTTCTCGGCGGAGAGGCTGGGCCGCTCGATCGAACAGGGGCTGCACGCCTCGGGCCTGGGCTGGTTCGACATGGCGGTGCTGGAGCGCCCGGCCGAGAATGAACTGCCGCAGACCTCCCTGACCGCCCTGAAGGCGATGCGGAAGGCGGAGTATGTGCGGATGCTGGGGGTGTCGGGCGATGAGCCGGTGACGGACCTCTATGTCTCGACCGGGGCGTTCGACGTCCTGTTCACGCCTTTCCACGCCAATGTGGCCTGGCAGGTGCGCTCGCGCATGAAGGCCGCGCGCGATCGGGAGATGAGCCTGTTCGCCTATGACTATTTTCCCGAAAGCCTGGCGACCGAGCGCCGCGCCGCCGATGCGGGCGGGGCGAAGAAGCGGGGCCTGTTCGGCGGCTGGGGCGCGGGACGCAGCGAGGCCGATCTGGAGCGGCCGGGCTCCTTCGCCTTCCTGCACCGAACGCCGGGCTGGACCGGCGAGGCCATCTGCCTGGCCTACGCCCTGGCGGACCCGGCGGTGGCCAGCGTGCTGGTCCGGCCCAGGGACAGGGCGCATCTGGAGGAACTGGCGAGCGTGCCCGAGCGCGACCTGCCCGCCGGCCTCTCGGCCCAGATCGAGATGGCGCGGGTGGACGCCTCGGCTTGATTAGGCGCCGATGGCGGAGAAGGGGCCGTTGAGGAAGCTGGGCTTGCGATAGGCCAGGGGACGGCCGTCCTCGGCCAGGACGCGGCCGCCCGCCGCTTCCAGCACGGCCTGACCGGCGGCGGTGTCCCATTCGCTAGTGGGGCCCGTGCGCGGATAGGCGTCGAAGCGGCCCTCGGCGATCAGGCAGAACTTCAGCGAGGAATCCATGCCCTGCCACAGCCGGCAGCCGTTGCGGCCGGCCAGGCGTTCGGCGTCTTCGTCGCTGATGCTGTGGCTGACCAGGGCGGTGGCGTCCTGAGGGCGTTCGCGCACGCGCGCCGGTTTCCAGGCCTCGCCAAAAGCGCGGCGTTGGGCGCCTTCGCCCGGCGCCACCGAGCGCCAGGTCAGGGCAAGAGCCGGCGCCGTCACCACGCCGGCGACCACGGCGTCGCCGCGCACCAGGGCGATGTTGACGGTGTAGCTTTCGCGTCCCTGAATGAAGCCTTTGGTGCCGTCCAGCGGGTCGATCAGCCAGAACCACGGACCGACGGACGGCGGGGCGCCGTCGGCGGCGACGGCCTCTTCGGCGACGGCCTCGACCTGGGGCCAGTGTTCGGCCAGGCGGCTCAGGATCAGGGCCTCGGCGGCGCGGTCGGCCTCGGTGACGGGGCTGGCGTCGGCCTTGGTCTCCACGGCCGTATCGGCCCGCCAGTAGGGCAGGATCAGGCGCGCGGCCTCTTCGGCGATGTCGGCGATGACCTCGGCCAGGCGGCCGGAGGCGAGGTCGGTTTCGAGGGCGGCGTAGGCGGAGACGGTCATGAAGCGCTCGATAGACCATGCGGCCGGTTTAACGAACCGGCAAATCAGGCCACCTTGGCCTTAACCTTTTTGAAATTCTGCGCGCCGCGCCTTGGCATCATGACCGTTTCCGACGACCCCGCCTTCCTATCCGCCGCCGACCTGCCTGTGGACGGCGCCGAACTGGCCGCCTTCATCGCCGGCAAGCTGTGCCACGACTTCATCAGCCCGGCGGGCGCGGTGATGTCGGGTCTGGACCTGCTGGACGATCCCAGCGCCCAGGACATGCGCGACGACGCCCTGGGCCTGATCCGTCAGAGCGCGGCCAAGATGGTGGCCCTGGTGCACTTCGCCCGCGTGGCCTTCGGCGCGGCGACCAGCAGCGAACAGTTCTCCGGCGCCGAACTGCACGGCCTAGTTGCGGGCCTGACCGACGGCGGGCGCGCCACGCTGGACTGGCGCGTGGGCGAGGAAACCTTCACCAAGCTCCAGGCCCGCGCCCTGATCAACCTGGCCTATCTGACGGTTTCGGCCCTGCCGATGGGCGGGGCGGCGGTGGTGACGGCCCGCCGCGAAGGGGACCAGCTGTTCCTGGTCGGATCAGCCGAGGGGGCACGCGCCCGGCTCAAGCCCGAGGCCGTGGTCGGCCTGAAGGGCGAGCGGCTGACCGAGGGCCTGGCGGGGCAGTGGATCCAGCCCTACTGGCTGTGGCTGACGGCGCGCGAGGCGGGCGGACGGCTGGACCTGGCGACCGAAGAAGGCCGCGTGGCCTTGATGGCGCGTCTGCCGGGCGCTAATGAGCAAACCGCGTTCGTTGATCCAACGCTCCGTTAACCCGCCTCAACGACTATGGCGCGAGCGTGATTTCGATCTCGCGTGAAACGGGAAGCGACCCAGTGGACCCCAGAACCTGTCTGATCGTCGATGACAGCCGCATCATCCGCAAGGTGGCGCGCCGCATCCTGGAGGATCTGTCCTTCGACGTGGCCGAGGCGGCCGACGGCGCCGAGGCGCTGGACTATTGTCAGGCGGCGATGCCCCAGGTGGTGCTGCTGGACTGGCAGATGCCGGTGATGGACGGCCTGGCCTTCCTGCGTCGTCTGCGCGACCTGCCGGGGGGGCGCGCGCCCAAGGTTCTGTTCTGCTCGGTCGAGACGCGGGCGGATCGAATCGCCGAAGCCCTGTCCGCAGGAGCCGACGAATATGTTATGAAGCCCTTCGACGGCGAGATCCTGCAAGCCAAGCTCGCCGAAGTGGGAATGGTGCAGTCGCCGTCATGACGCCGGAGGATTTCGATCGTCTTCAGACCCTGCTGGCGTCCCGCGCCGGCTTCCGGCTGACCCGAGACCGGATGCAGTTGGCCGAGCATCGGCTGGGGCCTGTGGCGCGGCGCGAGGGCTATCACAACGTCGAGGCCATGCTGACCAGTCTGTGGAGCCGCCCGGTCGCCTCCCTGGGCTGGAGCGTGATCGAGGCCCTGCTGAACGGCGAGACCTGGTTCCGGCGCGACCGTGCGGCCTTCGAGGTGATGGAGCGCGAACTGTTGCCCGCCCTGACGGCGGCGCGGCCGGGCGGTCGGGTGCGCATCTGGTGCGCGGGCGCCTCGACCGGACAGGAGGCCTACTCCCTGGCCATCGCCGCCCTGGAGGCGGGGGCTCAGGTCGAGATCGAGGCCACGGACCTGTCGCGTCAGGCGATCGAGAAGGCGCTGTCGGGCCTCTACACCTCGTTCGAGATACAGCGCGGCCTGTCGGCGCGCGCCATGCTGCGCTGGTTCGAACAGGTCGACGACCAGTGGCGGGCGCGCCCCGAACTGCGCGCCGCCATCGCCTTTACGCGCGCCAACCTGCTGGACGAGCCGACGGATGAGGGCCGGTTCGACGTTGTCTTCTGCCGCAACGTCCTGACCGATATGGCGCCGGAACGCCGTGCGCGGGTTCTGGACGGGCTGGAGCGACGGATGGTCGACGACGGCTGCCTGTTCCTGGGCCATGACGAGCGGCCGGACGGCGACAGCGTGGCTTTCCGCCCGGTGGCCGGGCGCAAGGGCCTCTATGTGAAGAGCGCGGCCGCCGCACGCCGCGCCGCCTGATCCGTCAGGCCGACGACAGCAGGCCCTGGGCGGCGACGGCCTTGACGCCGGGGCCGGGAACCTCGGCGAAGGCCAGGTCCGTGACGCCGAAATACTCATGCTGGTTCAGGGCGCACCAGTCGGTGGTGACGATGCGGACGGTCTCGCGCTGTTCGCCGCCTTCGACCGCGCCATAGACGAAGTCGCCGGTACGGCGCGCGAAGGGCATGACCCGGTCCTGATTGGCCAGGGCGGTCAGCTCGGCCAGGCGCGCGGCGGGAACCTCGGCCATCATCAGCTTGCCGTCGAAGCGCACTACGGCGTCGAAGGCGTAGCGGCTGACCGGACCGGCGCTCAGGCCTGTGCCCAGGGTGGTGTGGCCGATGAAGCCCGCCTGGGCCCCGGCGAAGCGGGCGAAGGCGGCGGCCACGGCGCGGCCGGTGTCGCCCAGCGATAAAGCGATCGAACTGGTCCCGAGGACGGCACGCTCCTGATCGGTCAGATGCCGGTCCAGCGTCGTGCGGATCAGGGCGGCCAGGGCCGGGTCGGCGGGGCCGTCCAGGGCGACGGTGCGCGACTGCGCCCGGACGCTTCCGTCGCTGAGATAGTCGGCGGCCGTATAGGCGTTGCTCCACGATCCGGTGTGGGCGTAGAGGCCGCGCCCCAGCGTCTCCTGGAACAGCAGGTGGTTGTGCCCGCCGATCATCAGGGCGCCGTCGGGCAGGGCGGACAGCATCCCCCGGTCGCCCGCCACCCCGGCGTGGCTCATCACCAGGGTCAGGTCCGCGCCGTCCAGAAGGGTCGGCAGCTGGACGTTCGCCCATTCGCTCGGATCGGGGATCGACAGCCAGTCGCGGCTGGCTTTGGGATAGGTGTTCAGCGCGTTCGTGCCGAAGCCGATGATGCGCAGCCGTCGATCGCCGAAGGCCAGTTCAGTCGCCGCCGGCGCATAGGGCTGACCGGTGCGGGCGTCGACGATGTTGCTGAGGACGGTGATCCCCAGGCCGCGCATCCGCGCGACCACCTCATGCAGGTCCGGCGTCAGGTCGTTGTCGTGGTTGCCCAGATTGACCACCGTCGGGGCGATGGCGGGCAGGGCGGCCAGGAAGGCCCAGTCGATCGCGCCTTCGGACCGCACCGAGACGACGTTGCCGTGCTCGAAGATATCGCCGTCGATCGCGATCAGATGCGGAACCGGCCGGCTGCGGACCTCTGCGCGCAGGGCGGCCAGCAGCTGGGCGCTGCGCTCATAGGCGGAATGCAGGTCGGACATGGCCAGGATGCGGCCGACGACGGCTCCCTCGCGAGTCTGGCCGAGGGCGGGCAGGGCGCCGCCGATCAGGGGCAACACGGCTGCGGCGCCCAGGAAGCGGCGACGGGAGGGGAAGGCGAAGGGCATCTGAAAATCTCCGGTGCGCGACCCTGCGGGAGACGACGCAGCCGATCTGCATGGCACGGCTGGTTGCACCGCACAACTTGAGGCGCGTCTCATATGTGAAACGAACGGCGGTTTGTTTTGGCCTGTGTCCCTGTCGCGAAAGGTTCACGGTGAAGGGCGTTTCGGTGCTGGAACCGGCGACGCTTCGGGCCTAGGGCCTGCGGCGAATTCACCCACCCAAGATCATCAAGAAGGGGATATCTCGATGACGCGTCTCTCGGTTCTCGCCGCCTCCGCCAGCGGTCTGGCCCTGCTGCTCTCCACGCCGGCCCTGGCGCAATCCGCCGACGTTCAGGCCGAACAGGCCGCCGCCGTCGGCGACATCGTCGTCACCGCCCAGCGCCGTAGCGAAAATATCCGCGACGTGCCGTTCGCCGTCACGGCGATGAACACCGAGACGCTGAACGCCGTGAACGCCGGCGGCGGCGACATCCTGCAGTTGTCGGGCCGCGTGCCCAGCCTGCAGGTCGAAAGCTCCAACGGCCGCTATGCCCCGCGCTTCTACATCCGCGGCCTGGGCAATGTGGACTTCGACTTCAACGCTTCGCAGCCGGTTTCGGTCGTGCTGGACGACGTGGTGCTGGAGAACGTCTATCTGAAGGGCTTCCCCCTGTTCGACGTGAAGCAGCTGGAAGTGCTGCGCGGTCCGCAGGGCACCCTGTTCGGCCGCAACACTCCGGCGGGCGTGGTCAAGATCGACACGGTGAAGCCGGGCGACGACTTCACCGGCTTCGGCTCGCTGACCTACGGCAACTACGGTTCGATGCGCGCCGAGACGGGCGTGACCCTGCCGGCGTCGGATACGCTGTCGGTGCGGGTCGCTGCCCTGTGGAACCATCGCGATGACTGGGTCAACAACGCCTGGGACGCTCCCTTCGCCAAGAAGGACGGCAAGGATCTGGGCTCCTTCGACGACGTGGCGGGCCGCATCCACGTCGCCTGGACCCCGACCGAGCGCCTGTCGACCCTGCTGACCCTGCAGGCGCGCGACTATGAGGGCACGGGCACGATGAACCGCGCCAACGTCCTGACCAAGGGCTCGAACAAGCTGAACGACAACTTCGACCGTGAGACGGTCTGGTACGACGGCGGCCGCAACAACTACCAGAAGCAGAAGACCCTCTCGCAGTCGCTGCAGGTCGCCTACGACTTCGGCCCGGCGACGCTGACCGGCGTCATCGGCTCCTACCAGGGAGAAAGCCAGGGCAACGGCGACATCGACGGCGGCGTCTCGGTCGGGGCGCCGACCGGCGCCGGTTACAAGACCCCGTTCGCGGTCGAGACCGGCACCCTGTCCAGCGACCTGGTCCAGAACACCTATGAGCTGCGCCTGGCCTCGAACGGCGACGGCCGCTTCGGCTGGCAGGTCGGCGCCTTCTACTGGGACGAGCGCTTCAACCTGGTCTCGGGCACGTTCAACGGCGTCGGCGGCATCGCGCCGACGGTGGTTCCCGACGTCATCCAGAAGTCGGACTCCTGGTCGATCTTCGGTCAGGGCCGCTATCAGGTGACGGACGCGCTGAAGCTGACGGCCGGGGTTCGCTACACCGACGACAGCCGCGACTTCTGGGGCCGCCGCATCATCCCGGCAGGCAGCCCGTCCACGGCCAAGCCGCTGGATAACGTCACCAAGTCGGTCGGCGACGAACAGGTCAGCTGGGACGTCAGCGCCCTGTACGAGGTCAACGACGGCTTGAACCTGTTCGCTCGCGTGGCCAACGGCTATCGCGGCCCGTCGATCCAGGGCCGCATCGCTTCGGCGGACATCGTGACCACGGCGGATTCGGAAACGGTCATGTCCTATGAGGCCGGATTCAAGGCTCGCCTGTGGGACGGCCGCGCCCGCCTGAACGCCACGGCCTACTTCTACGAAGTCTCCGATCCGCAGTTCACGGCCATCGGCGGCGCCGGCAACTTCAACCAGCTGCTGAACGCCGACAAGGGCGAGGGCTATGGCCTGGAAGTGGACGGCGACGTCTATCTGGGCGCGGGCTTCAGCCTGGCCGGCGGCCTGGCCTGGAACCACACCGAGATCAAGGACAAGGATCTTCAGGTCGGCGTCTGCTCGGCGCTCGCCAACTGCACCGTCACCGACCGGATGGTGACGGTTGGATCGGCGCGTCTGGCCTATATCGACGGCAACCCCTTTCCCCAGGCGCCGGAATGGACCGCCAATCTGACGCTGTCCTACGTCCATCCGATCGGCGACGATCAGGAGCTGTTCGCCGCGACCGACTGGGTGATGCAGAAGGACTTCAACCTGTTCCTCTATGAATCGGTCGAGTTCATGCAGGACACGGCGTTCGAAGGCGGCCTGCGCGCGGGCTGGCGCGACCTGAACCGGGGTCTGGAAGCGGCCGTCTATGTCCGCAACATCACCGACGAGGCCAACATCCTCGGCGCCATCGACTTCAACAACCTGACGGCCTTCGTCAACGAGCCGCGCATGTACGGCGTGGAGCTGTCGAAGCGCTTCTAAGCCTCTACGGCGGATCGCATCGGAGGGCGGCGGCGGGGAGACCTGTCGCCGCCCTCTTGCCATTCCGGTCCAGCTTGGTCCTACTGGGGACCGGATCGGGGAGGATCTCTCATGCGGCTGGCCTTGCTGTTCGGATCGCTGACGCTCGCCTTCTTGCTGGCGGTGTGGACCACCCAGGCGCCGAAGCCGCGCGCGGCGGACGCGCCCGCCGCCGCCTTCTCGGCCGCGCGGGCCATGACCGACATCGAACAGATCGCCCGCGCTCCCCACCCGGTCGGCTCGCCCGAACATGCGCGGGTTCGCGCCTATCTGAGCGCCCGCCTGACGCAGCTGGGGCTGGAGGTCAGCGAACAGGCGGGGCCGTTGTCGCCCGCCTCGGTCAAGCGGCTGGCGCGGGCGGGCGGCGATCCGGCGGCGGCGGGCAATCAGGCGATCAATCTGATCGGCGTCCTGCCCGGAAAAGACCGCAGCCAGCCCGCCGTCATGCTGATGGCCCACTATGACACCGTGGTCGGCTCGCCGGGCGCAGCCGACGATTCCGCCGGGGTCGCCGCCATTCTGGAAGCGGTGCGGGCGATGAAGGCGCGCGGTCCGGTCGAGCGCGATCTGGTCGTCCTGCTGACCGACGCCGAGGAGCTGGGTCTGGACGGGGCGCGGGTCTTCTTCGGCGGCCACCCCCTGCGCGACCGCATCGGGGCGGTGGTGAACCTTGAGGCGCGCGGCGGCGGCGGCCGCGCCGCCATGTTCGAGACCGGGCGCGAGGCCGGGCCGACCGTGCAGTTGTTCCGTCGTGCGGCGGCCAGGGCCGACGGCGGGACCACCGCCACCTCCATCGCCGCCTTCATGTACGAGCGGATGCCCAACGGCACCGACTTCACCGTGCCCAAGGACCGGGGGATCGGCGGACTGAACCTGGCCTTCATCGGCCGCCCGGATCAGTACCATTCGGCCAACGCTACGCCCGCCAACCTGGATCGGGGCGCGGTTCAGCATCTGGGCTCCCAGGCGCTGGAGGCGGCCGATGCCCTGGCGCGCGCGTCCAGCCTGCCGGCCAAGGGCGAGAACCTGGTCTACTCCGACGTCTTCGGCCGCTGGATGGTCGCCCATGCGCAAGGAACCGGCTGGGTTCTGCTGGCCCTGGCGGCGCTGTTGGGCGGTTTCGCCGCCTGGCGGGTGCGGCGCCGGGCGGGACTGACGGCGGGGCAGGTCGGCCTGGGCGTGCTGGACGGGGTGTGGTTCCTGACCGGGGGCGTGATCCTGGTGCAGGCGACGCGCCTGCTGGCCGGGCCGATGTCGAGCCGCGCCGATTCGCCGGACGTCTACTACACCCTGTTGCGCCGCCTGCCGTGGATGGAGGCGGGGGCGACGCTGGCGATCGTCGCCCTGGCCCTGGTTTTGCTGACCGGCGCGCGCCGGGCGCGGCCGCGCGTGATCGGCGGGGCGCTCGCCGTCTTGACGGCCGTCGTCCTGCTGGTCGGCGGGTTCAGTCCGGTGATGCTGGGGCTGGGCGTGGCCGCCATCATCCTGTCGTTGTGGCCAGGGCGCGCCGAGCGTTCGGCCTGGGGCGGTTGGTTGGGCCTGATCGCCCTGATCTTCGTCTTCGGCTGCGCCTTGCAGGGTGCGGCGCCCGAGGCGGCTCTGTTGTTCGTCTGGCCAGTGTTGCTGGCCGCGACGGCGGCGGCCCTGGCGGCTTTGATCGACCCCGGCTTGACGCGGCCGCTCGGCCTTCTGCCCGCCGCCGTGGCGACTGTGCTGGGCGGCGCCTGGCTGCTGGGGATCGGCCACTTCGTCTTCCTGGGCGTGGGGATGGACATGCCGGGCTCCCTGGCCCTGATCGCCTTGCTGGCGCTGCTGTTCGCTCGCCCGCTGGCGCCGGGCGCGAAGACGACGCGCCTGGTGCTGTTCGCGGCGGCCGCCTGTCTGATTGCGGGCGTCGGCCTGAACATCTCGGCCCAGCTGCTGGCGCCGTCGCCCGCCGTGGCGGAGACCTTGCCCTAGAGGGGTGCTGGCGTCGGACCGCGTGAGCGTTTATCGCAGCCGATCATGAGCGATCCCGTCCTCGTCACCGGCTCCGCCGGCTTCATCGGCTTCCACACCGCCCGGCGTCTGCTGGAGCGGGGCGAGCGCGTCATCGGCCTGGACAACCTCAACGCCTATTACGATCCGGCGCTGAAGCAGGCGCGCCTGGCCCAGCTTCAGGCCTATCCCAACTATCGCCATCATACGCTGGACCTGGCTGATCGCGACGGCGTCGCCGCCCTGTTCGCCGAGCACAGGCCGCGCCGGGTGGTGCATCTCGCCGCCCAGGCGGGCGTCCGCTACAGCCTGGAAGCGCCCGAGACCTATGTCGATTCCAACGTCGTCGGCTTCCTCAGCATTCTGGAGGGCTGCCGCGCGGTCGGGGCGGCCAACCTGGTCTTCGCCTCGACCAGTTCGGTGTTCGGGGCCAACCGCGCCCTGCCGTTCTCGGTGCGCCAGCCCGCTGATCATCCGCTGACCGTCTATGCGGCGACCAAGCTGGCCAATGAGGCCATGGCCCATTCCTACGCCCACCTGTTCGGCTTTCCGGCGACCGGCTTGCGGTTCTTCACCGTCTATGGACCGTGGGGGCGCCCGGACATGGCCCTGTTCAAATTCACCCGCGCCATCCTGAAGGACGAGCCGATCGACGTGTACGGCGAGGGGCGGATGAGCCGCGACTTCACCTATGTCGACGACATCGTCACCGGCGTGATCGCCGCCCTGGACCGGCCCGCGGCGATCGACCCGGCGTGGGACGCGACCGCTCCCAATCCGGCGACCAGCGGCGTCGCCCCCTGGCGCATCCTGAACCTGGGCGCGGGCCGCCCCGTGCCGCTGATGCGCTATATCGAGGTGCTGGAGACCAAGCTGGGCCGCAAGGCCAAGCTGAACCTGATGCCCATGCAGGACGGCGACGTGGCCGACACCGAGGCCGACGTCACCGACACCCTGGCCGCCCTCGATTACGCTCCTACGACCCCGGTGGAGGAGGGCGTCGCCCGCTTCGTCGACTGGTACTGCAACTTCTACCGCGAGAACTGAGGCGCAGAGGCGCTCGCCCTGGAGGGCGATCGAACGTCAGCGATTTCGTGAAGGTGCCCTGGTGGAGCCGAGGGGAGTCGAACCCCTGACCTCGTCATTGCGAACGACGCGCTCTACCAACTGAGCTACGGCCCCGACCGACAGGCAGGCGCGGGACATAGAAGCGTCCAGGGGGGCGTGTCAACGGGCCGCGCACGAATCCTTGGCGATCTGCGGCGGGGCCGCTAGAAGCGGCGTGAACGAAGCAGGAGTTTCTCATGGGTTTCGCCCTTGTCTGGCTGGTGAACGCCGTCGTCACCTTGATGATCTGGTGCATCATCGCCTCGGCGATCCTGAGCTGGCTGTTCGCCTTCGATGTGATCAATCCGCGCAACCGTTTCGTGGGCCAGATCGCCTATGTGCTGGATACGGTGACGCGACCGATCCTGGGACCGCTCCAGCGGGTGGTGCCGTCGCTGGGCGGCATCGACATCACGCCGATCATCGCCTTGCTGGCGCTGCAGTTCCTGAGCGTGCTGTTCAACCGGACGGTCGCGCCGATGCTGATCATGTCGCTGGGCTGATCCACGGCTGCGTCGAGGGGGAGGCTGTCGGGCGTTGAGCCCGGATCACGGCCCCCCAGGAATCCGCACATGGAGCCCAATCCGCCCTTGCGTGGCGCGAGCGGGCTCCTAAGGTGCCGACGACTGGTCCCTGGCGGACCGCCTTTTTCGCGTAATTCATGACCACGATCAGGACAGTCGCCGTCATCGGCGCCGGGCAAATGGGTTCGGGCATCGCTCAGGTGGTGGCCGCCGGCGGCTATGAGGTGAAGCTGTACGACATTGCGCCGGACCGCGTGACCCTGGCCCTGGGCGAGATCGCGGCCAGCCTGGCGCGTCGCGCCGCACGCGGCCTGTCGAGCGAGGCGGAGGCCCAGGCGGCCCTGCAGCGCATCGCCTCGGTGACGACCCTGGCCGAGGCGGCCAAGGCCGATATGGTCATCGAAGCCGCGTCTGAGGAGGAAGCGGTCAAGAAGGGCGTCTTCGCCGAACTGACGCCGCTGCTGGGGCCGGACACCCTGCTGGCGTCCAACACCTCCTCGATCTCCATCACCCGCCTGGCCTCGGTCACGGATCGGCCTGAGCGCTTCATCGGTCTGCACTTCATGAAGCCGGCGCCGACGATGAAACTGGTCGAACTGGTGCGCGGCATCGCCACCTCGGCCTCGACCTTCGAGACGGCGGTCGCCTTCGCCGAGAGCCTCGGCAAGATCATCACGGAGTCCGAGGACTTCCCCGCCTTCATCGTCAACCGCATCCTGGTGCCGATGATGAACGAGGCGGTCTATGTGCTGTACGAGGGCGTCGGCGACGTCGCCTCGATCGACAAGGCCTTGAAGTTGGGCGCCAACCATCCGATGGGGCCGCTGGAGCTGGCGGACTTCATGGGGCTGGACGTGGCCCTGGCCATCATGAACGTGCTGTATGACGGCCTGGCCGACAGCAAATACCGGCCCTGTCCGCTGTTGGTGAAATATGTCGAGGCCGGCTGGCTGGGCAAGAAGAGCGGGCGCGGCTTCTACGACTATTCCGGCGAGACGCCGGTGCCGACCCGCTGATGGCCGTCGCCTTTCCCTCCCTTCCGGGCCTGAAGCGCGTGGCGCCGCGGCGCGGCGCGGGCGCCCTGGTTCCGGCCGCCCTGGCGGCGGCGGCCTGGCCGCCGGTGATCCTGACCCTGTTCATCTGGCCGCCCGAGAATTGGTGGTCGGGCGTGGATACGGACTGGCGGCTGGTGATGCTGGCGGTCGGACTGATCGCGGCGCCGGTGGGGCTTTGGCTGTTGCTCGACAGCCACGGCAAGACCGGGCGCCCGTCGACGCGGCTGGGCGTGGTGTGCCGCTTCACCGTGTTCGGCGGCCTGCTGGCGGCGGCGATGCAGACGATCATGGCCGTGGTCATGGCGGGTCTGGCGGGCGCCGCCTCGCAGAGTCTGGTCCAGGGCCTGGGCGCGATCGAGACGGCCCTGCTGATCTATGGCGTCGGCGGCCTGCCGCTGGCGGTCATGATGGGCGTCAGCTACGCCCTGTGGGGCGGCCTGTGCGTGGCCTATCTGGGATTTGTCCCGGCGCCGGTGGTCACCAACCGCATGGGCGTCCTGTCCGAACGGGACGTTACGGGGATTTAACGTGAACCGAAGCGGCCGTCCCGCCTAAGCCTGAACCCCTATGCGACGAACGGGGGCGAGCATGAGGGACCAGGTCACGACGGCCGAGCCGAATCCGGTGGCGGCGAACCAGCGGATCGTGACGCTGGACGTGCTGCGCGGCGCGGCCGTTCTGGGCATTCTGGCGGTCAATGCGGCGGCCTTCGCCCTGCCGATGGTGATCCTGGAGTCGGCGCCGGATCAATCGCCCTTTCCCGCCGTCGTCGGGGCTTCGGGCGTGGCGCAGTGGGCGGTCGATGTCTTCTTCCGCCAGAAGTTCGTGACCCTGTTCTCCATGCTGTTCGGCGTGTCGATCTTCCTGGTCGGCGGCGAGCGCGGCGATGAGGCCAAGGGGCGCGTCCTGCGCCGTCGCCTGATGTTCCTGGCTCTGTTCGGCCTGATCCACGGCCTGGCCTTCTGGTACGGCGACATCCTGCTGCTCTACGCCTGGTCGGGGCTGTTCGTGACGCTGATGCGGTCGATGCCGGCCAAGCCGCTGATCTGGATCGGGGCCGGGGCGACGGTGCTGCTGGCCACGCTTCAGGCAGGCCTGATGATGACGATGGCGCATTTCCCGGAGGCCATGAGCGAAGGCGGGCCTGCCGATGGCGCGGTCGCCGCCTCCATCGCCGCCTATCAAAGCGGCTGGGCAGGCGCGGCGTTGGAGAATCTGAAGGCCTGGGCCTTCGCCCAGGGCGCCAGCCTGCTGATGTATGTCTTCTCGACCGTGCCGCTGATGATGCTGGGGCTGGGCCTGTTCAAGGCGGGCTTCTTCCATGGCCGCGTCCCGACACGCGTCTATGCGATGTTGATGGCGGGCGGCGCGGCGGTCTTGGCGCTGCTGGGCGTTCTGGAGTGGCTGGAGATCCAGGCCGGTCCGGGCGTCGAGGCTACCGGCGGCTGGGCGGCGGTCGTCGCCTCCTATCCGATCATCATCACCCTGGCCTACGCCTCGGTGTTGATCCTGGCCACGACGCGCGGCGTGGGCTGGCTGCGCAAGGTCTTGGCGCCGGTGGGGCGGATGGCCTTCACCAACTATCTGACGCAGACCCTGATCATGACGAGCATCTTCTACATGCCGTGGGGACCGCGCCTGTTCGGCCAGGTCGACTATCCGATGCAGTGGGCCATTGTCGTGGGCGTCTGGGCGCTGCAGCTGATCTGGTCGCCGCTGTGGCTGTCGAAGTTCACCATGGGGCCGTTCGAGTGGCTGTGGCGACGCCTCAGCTATGGGCGCGACCTGCCGTTGCGGCGCGCGGCTTGAGCTGGAAGGGGCGGCGGCGAGTTGCGGCGACGGAACTGATGGCTTAATCGCCGCCTCATGACCGACGAAGCCTCCAACCGCCCCGAAGCTCGCGCGCCGCGCGGGTTCGCCGACCGTCGCGGCCGCGACCTGACCGCCGAGCGCCGCATCGTCGCGCGCGTGTCCGAGGTCTATGAGCGCTGGGGCTTCGAGGCGCTTGAGACCCCGGCCTTCGAATACGCCGACGCGCTTGGCAAGTTCCTGCCCGACGCCGACCGTCCGAACGAGGGCGTCTTCGCGCTTCAGGACGACCCGGATTCTGAAGGCAATGGGCAGTGGATGGCCCTGCGCTACGACCACACCGCGCCTCTGGCCCGCTTCGCCGCCCAGAACTGGGAGACCCTGCCCAAGCCGTTCCGCCGCTACGCCTATGGGCCGGTGTGGCGCAACGAGAAGCCGGGGCCGGGCCGCTTCCGCGAGTTCTGGCAGTGCGACGCCGACACCGTCGGCTCCGACCGGCCCGAGGCCGACGCCGAGATCATCGCCATGGGCTGCGAGGGCCTGCGCGCGGCGGGTCTGGCGGCGGGGCAGGCGGTGATCCGCGTCTCCAACCGCAAGCTGTTCGACGGCCTGTTCGACGCGGGCGGGATCACTGATCCGGTGCAGCGGCTGACGGCTCTTCGGGCCGTGGACAAGTACGACCGCCTCGGCGTCGAGGGCGTGCGACTGTTGCTGGGCGAGGGCCGTCTGGACGAGTCCGGCGACTATACCAAGGGCGCCAACCTGCCGGCTTCAGTGATCGGGGCGATCGAGGCGTTTCTAGCTTCGGCTGAGGCGCCGGGCCTCAGCCGCGCAGGCGTGCTGGACGCCGTGTCGGGCGCCGCGCGTTCAGGTTTCTTGGGCGCCGCCGGCGAAGAGGCGCTGAAGGAACTGGCCGCCATCGACCGCGCCTTGAACGCCATGGGCGTGTCGCAGGACGACGTGCGCTTCGACCCGACCATCGTGCGCGGGCTGGAATATTACACCGGCGCGGTGTTCGAGGCCGAGCTGCTGCTGGACACCAAGGACGAGAAGGGGCGCGCCGTGCGCTTCGGCTCTATCGGCGGCGGCGGGCGCTATGACGACCTGGTGTCGCGTTTCACCGGCCAGTCGACCCCGGCGACCGGCTTCTCCTTCGGCGTGTCGCGTCTGGCCTCGGCCCTGCGCGCGGCGGGACGCGGCGACGAGGACGTGACGCGCGGGCCGGTGGTGGCCATCGTCTTCTCCGAGGACGACATGCAGCACTATCTCGACGCCGTGTCCGAACTGCGCGCGGCGGGCATTCCGGCCGAGCTGTATCTGGGGCGGGCGGGCATGAAGGCGCAGATGAAATACGCCGACCGTCGCGGGGCCCCGGCCGCCGTCATCCTGGGCGGAGACGAGATCGCCGCCGGTCAAGTGACGATCAAGGATCTGGACGCCGGACGCGCCCGCGCCGCCGCCATCACGGACAACAACGCCTGGAAGGCCGAGCGCCCGGGTCAGCAGACCGTGGCCCGCGATCAGCTGGTCGCGGTGGTCCGTTCCATTATCGAATAAGCTTCGATAAAAACCATGACGAAGACGTGACTTATCAACGTTCAGTTACGAAAGACCCCTCTTTCGATAGAGGCTTGATTGACTTGCCCCCCTCGATGGCGTCATTTGGTCTCACTCAAGAGGCGCAGCGCTCAGCCGCAGCGACATCTTGAAGGCGTTTCGGGGAGGAAACGTCCGCTCCTGAGAGAGCGAGAAGGCCCGCTGCGATGTATCCCCCGCAGCGGGCTTTTTCATGCCTGGAGCGCAGGGTAATCGAAGGATATTCGATAGCGGGGCGGTTTGGTATAATGCGCCGTCATCCTCGGGCTTGACCCGAGGATCCAGCCGCGCCGACCTCTCCACCCCGCCTCGTGCGTCAAACGTCCAGATTGCTGGATCCTCGGGTCAAGCCCGAGGATGACGGCATGGAGGAGCGTTAGGAGAAGACGCCCATGAAAAAGGGCCGGAGCGTCGCCACTCCGGCCCTCTTCGTTCAGCAGGCGCCGCGCCCTACCAGATGCGGACGCGCTCTTCCGGCGTCAGATAGTATTTGGTCCCCGGCTGGATGCCGAAGGCGTCGTACCAGGCGTCGATGTTGCGCACCGGGCCGATGACGCGGAACTCGGCCGGGCTGTGCGGATCGGTGGCGATCTGGTTCTTCAGGGCGTCCTCGCGGTACTTGGACTGCCACACCTGCGCCCAGCCGTAGAAGAAGCGCTGGTCGCCGGTCACGCCGTCGATCACCGGGGCGGGCTGGCCCTTCAGCGACAGGTGATAGGCCTCGAGACCGACCGCCGTGCCGGCCGCGTCGCCGATGTTCTCGCCCATGGTCAGGCCGCCCTGGACGTGGAAGCCGGGCAGGGGCTCGAAGGCGTCGTACTGGGCGCCCAGGCGCTTGGTCAGGCTCTCGAAATTGGCCTTGTCCTGATCTGTCCACCAGTTGCGCAGCACGCCGTCGCCGTCGGACTTGGAGCCCTGGTCGTCGAAGCCGTGGCCGATCTCGTGGCCGATGACGCCGCCGATGCCGCCGTAGTTGACGGCCGGGTCCGCGTCCGGGTCGAAGAAGGGCGGCTGCAGGATGGCGGCCGGGAAGACGATCTCGTTATTGGCCGAGTTGTAATAGGCGTTCACCGTCTGCGGGGTCATGCCCCACTCGTCCTTGTCGACCGGTTGGTCCAGGCGCGACAGGCGATAGTTCCACTGGAACTGGCCCATGCGCTGGCTGTTGCCGAACAGGTCGTCGGCGCGGATCTCCAGTGCGGAGTAGTCGCGCCACTTGTTCGGATAGCCGATCTTGACGGTGAACTTCCGCAGCTTCTCCTGAGCCGCCGCCTTGGTCTCCGTGCCCATCCAGGTCAGGTTGTCGATGCGGTGCGACAGGGCGGTGCGCAGGTTGGCGACCAGTTCTTCCATCTTGGCCTTGGATTCGGCCGGGAAGTATTCGGCGACATAGAGACGGCCAGCCGCCTCGCCCAGGGCGCCTTCGGCGAAGCTGATGGCGCGCTTCTCGCGGCTGCGCTGTTCGGGCTGACCGGCCAGGTCGCGCGAGTGGAACGCCCACTGGGCGTCCGAGAAGCGCTGCGACAGCATGGGGGCCGCGTCGTCCGTGGTGTGGAAGGCCTGCCAGGCCTGCAGGGTCGCCACCGGCGTCTCGCCGAAGATGGCGGCCATCTTCGGCATGGCCGTGTTCTGACGCACGATCACGCGGTCGACCGCGCCCAGGCCGGCGGCGTTGAAGTAGCCGGCCCAGTCGAAGCCGGGCGCCTCGGCGGCCAGGGTCTGGATCGAATAGGGGTTGTAGGTCTTGTCGCGGTTGCGGTTCTCGATCGGGGTCCAGTGGGCCTCGGCGATCCGGTCTTCCAGGGCGACGATGGCGGCGGCCGAACCGGCCGGATCGGTCCAGCCGATGTTGGTCAGCGTCTGTTCGATATAGGATTGGTACTTCTGCTTCTTGTCGGCGAAGCGGGCGTCCAGATAGTAGTCGCGGTTGGGCATCCCCAGGCCCGACTGGCCCGTGGTCACGGCGTAGCGGGTGGGGTTCTTCTGATCGATGGTGATGCCGGTGCCGAAGAAGGAGCCGCCCGCGCGTCCCTGGGTCTGACCCATGTAGGCGGCGATCTTCTCATGGCTGTCGGCGGCGCGGATGGCGGCCAGATAGGGGGCTAGGGGCTGGGCGTCCAACTGGTCGACGCGGGCCTGATCGATGAAGGCGCGGTAGGCGTCGGCGATCTTCTGCTCGTCCGAACCGGCGGCCAGATCGGTGCGCGCGGCCAGGCCCGTCACCAGCTTCTTCATGCGGTTGTCCGACAGTTCGCGCAGCAGGGCGAACGAGCCGTAGGAGGTGCGGTCCGACGGGATGGTCAACTGGTCCAGCGCCGCGCCGTTGGCGTAGCGGAAGAAGCTGTCGCCCGGATCGACCGAGGTGTCGCGGCCCGCCAGGTCAAAGCCCCAGGTTCCGTATCGGGGCGCGTCCGTGCCCTGCCAGCCCGAGGCGCCGCCCTGGGCGGCCGGGGTCTGGAACAGCTCGAAGACGGTGCAGGCCTCGTCGATGCAGGCGTGGTCGTCATGGGCCAGGGCGGCGGCCGGCGCCAGAAGGGCGGCCGCAGCGACCCCCGCGAACAGTTTCTTCATTCGTCGTTTCCTCATCTCGGGCCCTAAGGGGCGCGCTGCCCAAAGCCTAGCGGCAGGGGGCGATCATGCGGTCTTAAAAAATTTTGACGCGCCGCGCGAGGGCGGATCGGATTCCCTGTTTTCGCCGTTCGGCCGCCTAATGATGCAGAGAGGAAATAGACTGAGGCATATAGCCAAGCTTTGAGCCGCAGAGCTTTGCTGACCTTGCGGTATCAGTAGAACTCCGTAGTCGTGTTGAACTCCTGAGCGTGGTGCGGCAAAGTTTTATGCCGCCCGTGACCCATTTTGGTCATTGTTCGGTGATGAAAGTTCACCACTTCCTCCCAAGGAGCGTTCTCCGCCTTGTTCCAGGTTCGCGTCAGATCGACGGCGAGCCGCGATGGGGCGAACGCCGCACATAGATGAGTTTAGAGCCGCCGCCGATGCGTGAATCTTCCCAGTCCGCCCCTGCCGTCGCCGAAGCCGAAGTCCAGCCCCGGCTGAACCGCCGCCAGGCCGCCAAGGTGCGCACGCGTCAGAAGGTTCTGGACGCCGCCCGCACCCTCTTCGCCGAGCGCGGCTATGACGCCGCCACCATCCGCGACATCGCCAAGGGCGCCGGCATGTCGACCGGCGCGGTCTTCGCCAACTTCCAGGACAAGGCCGAGCTGTTCGAAGCCGTCTTCTCCGAGGAGATGGAAGGCCTGTTGGTCGATATCCGCACCGCCGCCGCCGAGGGCCGCGTTCTGGACCGCCTGTCGAACGGGCTGACGGCGGGTTATCACCGCTCGTTGGACCATCTGCCGCTGATGCAGGCCATGGTGGCGCGTTCGTGGTTCCAGCCGGAAGACGCCGATCTGCGCTCGCGCGCCTTCGTCCGTCCCCTGGTCGAGGCCGTGGCCGAGATTCTGCAGGCCGGCGTGCGTGAAGGCGAGCTGCGCCAGGACGTGGACCTGCCCATGTTGGCGCGTCTGATCTGGGACGTCTTCATCAACAACTTCCGCTTCGCCGCCTATGACAACTGGGGCATCGAAGAGCTGACGCCGCATATCCGCAAACAGCTGGAGCTGATCCTGTCCAGCCAACTGGCGCGCCAGTAAGGCCTCAGCCAGAACCGATTGAGGGCCGTACGCCGAAGGGGCGTGCGGCCCTTTTTCTATGTGCTGATCAGATCGGCTCCAGGTTTCTCGCGTCCCGATGGAACGGCGGTCTTGCTGGCGTGTTGCTGTCCAAGGCCAAGCTGAACGATGGGAGGGCGCCATGTCGTCCATTGAGCGCGGACGGGGCTTCGGCAGCGTCCTTGTCAGGCTTCTCGGGATCGTCATCGCCCTGATCGGGCTGACGCTGACCATAGGCGGAGGCCAGCTCATCATGCTGGGCGGGTCCGCCTATTATCTGATCGTCGGCCTGTTGATGATCGTGTCGGGCGGGCTGCTGGCCTTGCTCAGACCGTTGGGTGCCTGGCTCTACATCGCCATCTTCATCGGCACCGTCGTCTGGGCGCTGTGGGAGGTCGGGTTGAACGGCTGGGCCTTGGTCCCGCGCGTGGTGGCGCCGCTGGTGCTGTTGATCGCGGTGGTCCTCAGCTTCCCGGCGCTGAAGCGCGACGGGGGCGGGGGCAAGCTGGCCTTGGGCGGCCTGGCGGCCATCGTCGTCTTCGGCCTGATCTCCGGCGTGGTGGTGGCTCAGGCGAACAAGGCGCGGGTGCTCAGCCCGGTTCCGGGCGCGGCGAACGGCGGCGTGGGCGATCCGGCGGTGCTGAAGGTCGGCGCCGACTGGCCCGCCTGGGGCGGTTCGGACAGCGCCCAGCGCTATTCGCCGCTGAGCCAGATCACCAAGGACAATGTGAAGGGGCTTCAGCGCGCCTGGACCTTCCGCACCGGCGACTTGCCGGACGAGCGCTGGGGCGCCGAGACGACGCCGCTGAAGATCGGCGACACCCTCTATCTGTGCTCGGCCCGCAACCGGCTGTTCGCGGTCGATGCGGCGACCGGCAAGCAGAAGTGGACCTATGATCCCAAGGTCGCCGACGACCAGATTCCCTATACCGCCGCCTGCCGGGGCGTGGCCTATTACGCGACCCCGAACGTCGACGCGGCCCAGCCCTGCGCCACGCGCATCATCGAGGGCACGCTGGACGGGCGTCTGGTGGCGGTGGACGCGCGCACGGGCGTTCCCTGCGCCGGTTTTGGGGCCAACGGCTCGGTCAGCATCAAGCACGGCATGGGCGATCCCTATCCCGGTATGGTGTCGATCACCTCGGCGCCGGTCATCGTGCGCGGCGTGGTGGTCACGGGCCATCAGGTGCTGGACGGCCAGAAGCGCTGGAACGCATCGGGCGTGATTCAGGGCTTCGACGCCGTGACGGGCGAGCTGCGCTTCGCCTGGGACATGATGCGGCCGGACATCACCACCCTGCCGCCCGAAGGCGAGACCTATACGCCGGGCACGCCCAACATGTGGACCACGGCTACGGCGGACGAGGCGCTGGGTCTGGTCTTCCTGCCGATGGGCAATTCGGCGGCAGACTATTATTCCGGCCTGCGTCGCCCGGCCGAGAACGAATACGCCACCTCCCTGGTCGCGCTGGACGTGACCACGGGCAAGCCGCGCTGGCATTTCCAGACGGTGCGCAAGGATGTCTGGGACTATGACCTGGGTTCGCAGGCGACCCTGGTCGACATGCCGATCAACGGGACTGTGATTCCGGCGGTGATCCTGCCGTCCAAGCAGGGCGACCTCTACATCCTGGACCGCCGCACCGGCCAGCCGCTGCACAAGGTCGAGGAGCGCCGCGTGCCGCAGGGCGGCGTCGAGCCGTCGCAGCGCAGCCCGACCCAGCCCTTCTCCTTGTTCCACACGCTGAGGAAGGCCGACCTGACCGAGCGCGACATGTGGGGCATGTCCCCGATCGACCAGATGGTCTGCCGCATCCAGTTCCATCAGGCGGCTTATGACGGCTATTTCACGCCGCCGACGGCGGACCGGCATTGGATCCAGTATCCGGGCTACAATGGCGGCTCGGACTGGGGCGGAGTGGCGGTTGATCCGGCGCGCGGCGTGATCGTCGCCAACTATAACGACATGCCCAATCACAACCGTCTGGTGCCCCGCGCCGAGGCCGAGCGTCTGGGCTGGTTCGCGCGCGACGACCCCCGCTACATCGAACGCGAGAAGGAGGCGGCCAATCGCGGCGGCAACCTGTCGAAGTCCAAGGCCGAGGGCGCGGGCGATCCGCAGATGGGCGTGCCCTACGCCATCGACGTCAATGCGGGCTGGCGGGTCAAGTTCACCGGCCTGCTGTGCAAGCAGCCGCCCTATGGCGGGATGCGCGTCATCGACCTGAAGAGCGGCCGCACCCTGTGGGATCGCCCGTTCGGTACGGCGCGCAAGAACGGGCCGTTCGGCATTCCGTCGATGCTGCCGCTGGAGATCGGTACGCCGAACAACGGCGGCTCGGCGGTGACGGCGGGCGGACTGATCTTCATCGCCGCCGCGACGGACGACCTGATCCGCGCCATCGACATCGAGACGGGCAAGACGGTGTGGTCGGACGTGCTGCCGGCGGGCGGTCAGGCCAATCCGATGATCTATGAGCAGAACGGCCGTCAGTATCTGGTCATCATGGCCGGCGGGCATCACTTCATGGAGACGCCGCGCGGGGACTATGTGATCGCTTATGCACTCCCTGAAAGCCGTTGAGGCGCGGTTCTCCCTCCCCTTTATGGGGAGGGGGGTCGCGTAGCGACCGGGTGGGGAGGGCCGTACGATATGGGCGGGGCGTGGTCTGCTTAAGCGGCCCCACCCGGCTTCGGCTGCGCCTCGGCCACCCTCCCCATAAAGGGGAGGGAGAATGTGTATTACGGTCGCGTCTGGCCCTCGCCGCGCACCACATATTTGTATGTGGTCAGTTGCTCCGCCCCCACAGGCCCGCGCGCGTGCAGTTTTGATGTCGAGATGCCGATCTCTCCGCCGAAGCCGAACTCGCCCCCATCGGCGAACTGGGTCGAGGCGTTGATCAGGACGATGGCGCTGTCGACGCCCTCAGCGAAGCGTTCGGCCGCCTGCTCGTCGGTGGTGACGATGGCCTCGGTGTGGCCCGAGCCGTAAGCGCGGATGTGCGCGACCGCGCTGTCTACGCCGTCCACGACACGCACCGAAAGAATGGGGGCCAGGTATTCGGCAGTCCAGTCGGCTTCGACCGCCTCGCCCATGTCGGGGATCAGGGCGCGGGCCTCGGCGTCGCCACGCAGTTCGCATCCGGCGTTGATGAGATCAGCGGCGATGGCGGGCAGCAGGCGCTCCGCCGCCGCGCGATCGACCAGCAGGGTCTCGGTCGCGCCGCAGACGGAAACGCGGCGCATCTTGGCGTTCAGGGTCACGCGGCGGGCGACGTCGAGGTCTGCGGCGGCGTCCAGATAGGTGTGACACAGGCCCTCAAGGTGGCCTAGCACCGGCGCTTTCGCTTCTGACTGGACGCGGGCGACCAGGCTCTTGCCGCC
>DJDA01000023.1:1057-6439 GCA_002430835.1 Brevundimonas sp. UBA5936 | reverse complement strand
CGGCTGGTCCAAGGAAGCCCAGGTGGGCGGTGAGGGCGATGGCGCCGTCGCTGGCCGAGCCGCCGCGACGCAGGGTGTCCAGTCCGATCATGGTCGCGGCCGGGTGGGCCGTAGCGGCGGCGCCGTTGGCGCCCCAGACGGTCGAGCGGCCGACGAAGCGCGGCCCGGTGATGCGATCGCCGATGCCGACGCCGGCGTAGGGGTCTGGCGCGGGCGCGGGCTGGACGGAGGCCGGATTGGTCGAGGGCGCGGCGGCGCCGGTCGTCTGCTGGGCGTTGGCGGCGCCCGCCAACAGGGCTCCGGCCGGCAGGGCGGACAGGAAGGTACGGCGACGCATGATGATTTACTCCCCCTCATTCGAGGCGCGCATTGACGCCGGAACAAGGGGAGGGCGCAAGCCGTCGATGGGCGACGCGCAAAGAAAAAGGGCCGCCGAGGCGACCCTTTTCCAGACAATCGATACCGATCGTCTTAGGTGATGTCTTCGTTCAGAAGGCCGATCTTGTAGAAGCCGTTTTCCTGAAGCTTGTTCATGACTTCCATGAACTGGTTGTACTTCACTTCCGGCTGGGCGCGGACGAAGACGCGCTCTTCGCGGCAGTCCGTCGTCACGGCTTGGGCGGCGCAGACGTCGGCCGTCAGCTTGGCGATCGTGGTTTCCGTCTCGGCGATGTAGAGCGAGCCCGATTCTTGGATCGTGATGTAGACCGGCTCTTTCGGCTTTTCGGCGTCCGGCGCCGGCGGCGTCGCCGGCGGCAGGTCCAGCTTGATNNGATCAGCAGCACCAGCATGATGTCAACGAACGGCGTGACGTTGATGTCCGCGTTCTGTTGCGCCAGCTTGCCGCCGCCACCGCCTGAGGAAAGTTTCGCGCCCATTACGCCCTCGTCTCCATCAAGATCCGCACCCTCCGGCGGACCACACTGAAAGTCTGGCTCGTCTCTTGGCGTCCTGAAGCAGGCTTGTAAAGCCGTCGAATGCGAGGAAATGACGCCGCAGGGGAATAAGATTGCGAATTCGGCGGACGGCCGCCTTCTCCGCGATCAATTCAGTCCCCGGCGATCAACGTCCTCGCCCGTCGTCTCAACCGCGAGCCAGCTTGAGGAATCGTTCGGCCAGGGCTGGGTCGTCCTTGAAAGCGCCGGTGAAGCGGGTGGTGATGGTCGAGACGTGGCGGTGATGCACGCCGCGCGTCGTCATGCACTGGTGCGCCGCATCGACCAGCACGGCCACGCCCTTGGGCTGGAGGTGCGATTCGATGGCGTCGATGATGTCGTTGGTCAGCGTCTCCTGGTTCTGGAGGCGGCGGGCGAAGATTTCGACCACGCGGGCCAGCTTGGAGATGCCGACCACCTTCTCGCCCGGCAGATAGGCGACGTAGGCCTTGCCCAGGAAGGGGGCCAGATGGTGCTCGCAGTGGCTCTCGACCTCGATGTCGCGCAGGATGACCATGTCGTCATAGCCGGTCACGTCCTCGAAGGTGCGCGACAGTTCCTTGCCCGCGTCGGCGTCATAGCCGTCGAACCATTCGCCATAGGCGTCGACCACGCGCTTGGGCGTGTCCAGCAGGCCGGGGCGGTCGGGGTTGTCGCCGGCCCAGGCGATCAGGGTGCGCACGGCCTCCAGAGCCTGTTCGCGGCTGGGACGCTGCGGCGCCTCATTGGCGACGAGGACGGGCTTGGCGGGGGTGGTGCTCATGAAACGATCCGGCGGCGGCGAGAGCGCCTGTTCAGAATACTAATTTATATGGACTTGGGCGCGCGGCCCTGACTGTCTATCAGGCCGCTATATGGGACACGTCGTCCGTCCCGCAAGAAAACTCGCAAAAGACCTGACCTATGGCCCTGCATATCCATGACACCCTGCGCCGTGAAAAGCGCCTGTTCGAGCCGCGCGATCCGAGCCGGGTGAGCCTCTATGTCTGCGGCCCGACGGTCTATGACTACGCCCATATCGGCAACGCCCGTCCGCCGGTGGTGTTCGACGTGCTGGTGCGCCTGCTGCGCCGCACCTATGGCGCGGACAAGGTGGTCTACGCCCGCAACGTCACCGACGTGGACGACAAGATCAACGCCAAGGCCGCCAAGGAAGGCGTCGCCATCGGCGAGATCACCGCGCGCTATGAGGCCGCCTATCTGGCCGACATGGGCCTGCTGAACGTCTCGCCGCCTGACATTGCGCCGCACGTCACCGACTACATCGAGGCGATCACCAAGCAGATCCAGGCCATCATCGACGCCGGTTGCGCCTATGCCGCCGAGGGCCATGTGTTGTTCGACGTGTCGTCCTATCCGTCCTACGGCGCGCTGTCGGGGCGCAACCTGGACGACATGATCGCCGGCGCCCGCGTCGAGGTGGCGCCCTATAAGAAGAACCCGCACGACTTCGTGCTGTGGAAGCCGTCCAAGGCGGACGAGCCGTCATGGCCGTCGCCGTGGGGCGAAGGGCGTCCGGGGTGGCACATCGAATGCTCGGCCATGATCGAGGAGACGCTGGGCCTGCCCATCGACATCCACGGCGGCGGCATCGATCTGGTCTTCCCGCACCATGAGAATGAGATCGCGCAGGGCGTCTGCGCCCACGGCCACGCCCATGGCGACGAGGCGCACGACGAATACGCCCGCTATTGGATGCACAACGGCTTCCTGACCGTGGACGCCGAGAAGATGTCCAAGTCGATCGGCAACGTCCTGCTGCTGCACGATCTGGTGCAGGCCATGCCGGGCGAGGTTGTGCGCTGGTCCTTGTTGAGCGCCCACTATCGCCAGCCGCTGGACTGGAACCAGACGCTGCTGGAGCAGAGCCGCAAAAATCTGGATCGCCTCTACGGCGCCCTGCACCGCGCGGCCGGGGTCGAGGCGGCGGACGTTGAACCGCCGGTGGAGTTCATGAAGTCCATCGAGGACGACCTGAACACGCCGGGCGCCATGGCGGCCCTGTTCGCCCTGTCCAGCGACATCGAGCGCGGCATGACGGCGGGCGATGAGGCGGCGGTGGCCGAGGCCAAGGGGCGGCTGATCGCGGCGGCCTCGATCCTGGGCGTGCTTCAGGCCGATCCGGCGGAGTGGTTCTCGGGCGTCGACGAAGGGCTGAAGGCCGAGGTCGAGGGCCTGCTGGAACAGCGCGCCGCCGCCCGTACGGCCAAGAACTGGGCCGAGGCCGACCGCATCCGCGACCGGCTGAACGAACTGAACGTCGTCGTCATGGACGGCCCGCAGGGCGCGACCTGGCGGATGAAGGGCTGAGGCTTCCTTCTCCCCTTGTGGGAGAAGGTGGCAGGCGAAGCCTGACGGATGAGGGGGGGCGGGACGTTAGTCTTGCCACCCCTCATCAGGCTGCGGAGAGACCCCTCATCCGGCCCTGACGGGCCACCTTCTCCCACAAGGGGAGAAGTACGTTATCGCGCTCGCCTGATCAGCTCTTCCGCCAGCACGTCCGTCAGATAGCCGTCCGCCGTCCGCCCGTTCGCCTGCTGCCAGCGGCGCAGGGCGGCGCGGGTGTTGGAGCCGATGACGCCGTCGACGCCTTGGGTGTCGAAGCCCATGCGGGTCAGGGCCTGCTGGGCGCCGACGCGCTGGTCCCGCGTCAGAGGGCCGTCGTTGGGCCAGGAGGCCTTTAGAGCGGGCTTGCCCGACACGCCGTCGGCGATCATGCCGATGGCCAGGGCGTAGCTGACCGAGTTGTTGTAGCGGCGGATGACGTAGTGGTTGGGCAGGGCCAGGAAGGCCGGGCCCTTGGCGCCCTGCGGCAGCAGGATGGCCGCGCCCTCGGCCGCCTCGGCGCTGTTGGGCGAGGAGCCGTCGGCCAGGCGCACGCCGCGGGCGGTCCAGTAAGACCAAGGATGTTTCGGCCCCTCGGCTTGGCTGTAGTCGAAGTTGGAGGGCAGGGTGACTTCATAGGCCCAGCCCTGGCCGCGCTTCCAGCCCGCCTGGGCCAGCAGATTCGCCGCCGAGGCCAGGGCGTCGGCGTCCGAGCCCCAGATGTCGACCTTGCCGTCGCCGTTCTGGTCGACGCCCAGCCGCAGATAGTTGTCCGGCATGAACTGGGTCTGGCCCATGGCGCCGGCCCAACTGCCCTTCAGCCCTGCGCGGTCGCGCTTGCCCGTCACGACGATGTCGAGGGCGTGCTTCAGCTGTTCCTCGGCCCAGGCGCGGCGGCGGCCGTCATAGGCCAGGGTCGCCAGCGAGCGGATGACGTCGAAATCGCCCTGGACCTGGCCGAAGGCGCTTTCCTGGGCCCAGACGCCCAGCAGGATTTCGGTCGGCACGCCGTACTTCTGGGTCACGTCCCACGGCACGCGGTCGACGCGCTGGCGCGCCATGGCGATTCGCGCCGGGGTGGTGGCGTTCTGGATATAGACCCCGGCGGGGCGCGAGAATTCGGGCTGGTTGCGGTCCAGGCGGATGATGCTGGGGTTCGGCGTCACGCTCTCCAGCTCGCGGGCGTACTCCCATTTGCGGGCGCCGCCGTGGCGCTCCAGGAAGCTCTGCTTCCAGGCGTCGAAGCTGGCGTGGTCGTAGGCCTCGCTGAGGTCCGTCTGGGCGGGCGGGGGCGTGGGGGCCGGCGTGGCGGGCGCAGGCTCGACCACGGGCGGCGGCGCAGGCTGGGGCTGCGGCGGCGTGGGAACCATGGGGGTGCAGGCGGCGACCGAACCCAACAACAGAAGACGATAAGCGATACGCATAGTCACAGGCTAACGCCCCCGAATTCCACGACCAATCACAAGCGCGCGAAGGCTGGATCAGTTTCCGTGATAAGGGTGAAAACGGCGTTAACCATTCTTGAAAGCAGGCGGTTAATCCGCCGAATTTACATTGCAGCGTTCCCTGAGCATGGCCTGGTGGCGGAGGGGCGACGCGCCGGACGTGCAAGTCCGGAGATCCTCCGTTCGACTCGGAGGCCAGGCCTCCAGCGGATTTCCCGCGCGGAATGTTGACGAAAGGCGAAGGCCTCTCTATACGACCGCCTCCGCCGCAGGTTCGCCCGCGGCTCTTTTGTTTTACTCGCCCTCACGGGCCTCCAACCGGGACATCCGACCATGAAGGTCCGTAGCTCGCTGAAGTCGCTGAAGGGTCGCCACCGCGACTGCAAGATCGTTCGTCGCAAGGGCGTTCTGTACGTCATCAACAAGACCGACCCGCGCTTCAAAGCCAAGCAAGGCTGATCACGCGCGATCGGCGCGCCCGGCCTGTCGATAGGTCAGGCGCGCGCCGAGCGTCGGTGGATGGGATGACTATCCACAGGGCCGCGGGCGTTGTCCGCGGCTTTTTCGCGTCCGGCGTTGAGCCGGGCGCCTGTGCGTGATTAGTGATTCTGCTTCTTCGCCCTAACGGCCTTCGGCCTGCTTGAGGGCGTGGTTTTCTCTTGCCCTAACGGCCTTCG
>DJDA01000023.1:0-1011 GCA_002430835.1 Brevundimonas sp. UBA5936 | reverse complement strand
CGACATGAAGGAGGTCTTCGCCGAGGCCAAGGGCGAAGGCTATGACGTCAAGGTGCTGCGCAAGGTTCTGCGCCTGCGCAAGCAGGACAAGGCCAAGCGTCAGGAAGAAGAAGCGATTCTGGACCTCTACCTCTCGGCTCTCGGCGAGATCTGAGGGAGGCGGGCCTGAAGCGCACGCCCTTCAAGCCCTCCGGCGACGGCCCTTCACGCTCCAGCAGCCTGAAGGGCGGCGGCGCCCTTAAAACCAAACCTTCTCTGAGCCCCTGGGAGCAGCAGAAGGAGGCGGCGAAACGATCCGCGCTCAACGCCCTGAAACGCGCCCGCCGCTCGGCAGAGAAGGCGGGCGTTTCCCTGTCCGAATGGGAGGGCGAGTTCCTCGATTCGGTGGGCGAGCGAATCCAGACCCATGGCCGCGCCTTCGCTGATCCGGAAAAGGGCGCGCCGGGTCAGGCCCTGTCGGCCATGCAGGGCCGCAAGCTGAAAGAGATCACGGCCAAGGCCAAGGGCGAGTCGCGTCGATTCGGCCGGCGTCGCGGAGAGGCCGCGCCCGCGCCCGATGAGGGCGAATGAGGCCTGCAACCGCCAAGCTTGGCCGTGCGTTGCGCCTGCGGATTTTCAAACCCCTTGAGAGGGAAGACTGATGAAACGCTTCGTCCCTGCCGCCCTGACCGGCGGCCTTCTGAGCTTGAGCCTGGCGCTGGCCGCGTGCGGGGATCGTCCGGGCGCGGCGCCCGAGGCGGCTTCGGAAGCGACGCCGGATCTCAGCGGCGGCCCTGCGGCGGCGCCCCAGGCGGTCAGCCCGGCGCCGGACGCCGCTCGGACGCTGCCCGCCGTTGATGAAGCGGCGGCGCGCGCCTTCGTCCGCGAGGAAGGCTCGACGCTGGAGGTGCTGACGTTCGAGCGGGTCGGCTCGGTGACGAAGGAGGGGGCGGTGAAGGGCTATGCGGCGCCGGTGTACGCCGTGCCCGTGGCGTCGGGCCAGACGCTGAAGGTCGCCTTCAAGCCGTCGAA
>DJDA01000022.1:366-34975 GCA_002430835.1 Brevundimonas sp. UBA5936 | reverse complement strand
CGGCGGGCCCGCAACGGCTCGGAACCCCGGGCCGCGCGGCTGATGGGGTCTGGCGAAGCGGAAAGGGGCCGTATGCCGTCAGGTCGCGACGATGGGGAAGATAGGCGCTGCAGTTTCGGTCGCCGGCCTGCTGGGCCTAGCCGCCTGCGCGGACAAGGCCGGAGCGCCGCGCGACCTGGCGGGCGCCGACGCGGTCGAGGGGCTGCGCCTGATCCGGACCCAGGGCTGCGGCGCCTGCCACGTCATTCCCGGCGTGGCCTGGCCCGAGGGGCGGACCGGCGGATCGCTGGCGGGCGTGGCGGCGCGGCCGATGATCGCCGGGAGGCTGCCGAACCAGCCCGCGGTCATGGCCGCCTTCGTCCGCGACGCGCCGTCGTTGCTGTCCGACACCGGCATGCCGCCCATGCCCCTGAGCGAAGCCGAAGCCCGCGACATAGCGGCCTATCTCTATACGCTCGATGACGACTGAGACGCCGGACATGCTGGGCGGCTGGCCGCCGCCGGTTCTGGACCCGGCCGGACCGTTCGCCGGGCCGGTGACGGTGGTCGCCTGGGTGCTGTTCGTCATGGGCGCGGTCGTGCTGGCCGTTGTCCTGATCGCCCTGGGCGTCGCCTTGTTCGGGCCGAGGACGTGGAAACGTCGCGTTGGCGGCGAGCGTCTGGTCTGGATCGGCGGCCTGGCCTTTCCGGTGGTCGTGCTGACGGGCCTGCTGATCTACGGCCTCAACGTCACCGCGCGCGTGTCGGATGCGCCGCGTGACGGCGAGATGCGCGTGCGCGTCACCGGCGAGATGTGGTGGTGGCGCGTGGCCTATCTGGACGACCAGGGCCGCGAAACGGTCCAGGACGCCAATGAGGTTCACATCCCCGTCGGCCGTCCGGTGGTGATCGAGCTGGAGAGCGCCGACGTCATCCATAGCCTGTGGGTGCCGCGCCTGGGGGGCAAGACGGACATGATCCCGGGCCGCCGCAACTTCATGCGCCTGCAGGCTGACAAGCCGGGCGTCTATGCGGGACAGTGCGCCGAATATTGCGGCGGACCTCACGCCCTGATGGGCTTCGTCGTCGTCGCCCATGCCGAGGCCGACTTCGAGGCCTGGCGGGCCAGGCAGGCCGCGCCCGCCGCGCCATCCGCCCTGCCCGGCGCGGGAGTGTTCAGCGTCTCGGGCTGCGGCGCCTGCCATACCATACGCGGAACGGAGGCCAACGGCCTGGCCGGGCCGGACCTGACCCATGTCGGCGCACGCCAGACGCTGGGCGCGGGCATCCTGCCCAACAATCAGGGCACGATGGCGGGGTGGATCGCCGACAGCCAAGGGATCAAGCCGGGCAACCGCATGCCGTCCTATCCAGTGCTGACCGGGCGCGAGCTGCGGGATCTGGCCGCCTATCTGGACAGTCTGAAATGACGTCGGAAACCGGCTTCGACGTCCGCAAATACGATCGCTTTCCCACCGAGGAGCCGCGTCCGGACGGCGAGCTGGAGCAACTGGAAGCCGCCTGGTGCGGTCCGCGCCGTCCCGGCGAGTGGATCACGGCGATCAACAACAATATCATCGGCGTCTATTACGTCGGCGCGGCCATGCTGTTCTTCGTGTTGGCAGGCGTGCTGGCGCTGTTGATGCGCACCCAGCTGGCCCTGCCGATGACCGGCTTCCTGCCGCAGGAGACCTACAACCAGATCTTCACCATGCACGGCACGGTGATGATGTTCCTGTTCGCCGTGCCGGCGGTCGAGGCGCTGGGCGTGCTGCTGCTGCCGCAGATGCTGGGAGCGCGCGACCTGCCGTTTCCGCGCCTGGGGGCCTACGCCTTCTGGGCCTATCTGATCGGCGGCCTGGCCTTCTTCTGCTCCCTGTTCTTCGGCCTGGCGCCGGACGGGGGATGGTTCATGTACCCGCCGCTGACGGGCATGACCTATTCGCCGGGGATCAACGCCGACTTCTGGCTGCTGGGCATCGGTTTTATCGAGATCTCGGCCATCGCCGGAGCGATCGAGATCATCGTCGGGGTGCTGAAGACGCGCGCGCCCGGCATGACGCTGGACAAGCTGCCGGTCTTCGCCTGGGCCATGCTGATCTTCGCCTGCATGATCATCATCGCCTTTCCATCGGTGATCCTGGCGACCTTGCTGCTGGAGCTGGAACGGGCGCTGGGCTGGCCCTTCTTCGATCCGCTGAAGGGCGGCGATCCCATGCTGTGGCAGCACCTGTTCTGGTTCTTCGGCCACCCGGAGGTCTACATCATCTTCCTGCCGGCGGCGGGCGCCATGTCGACCATCATACCCGCCATGGCGCGGACCAAGCTGGTCGGGCATCCCCTGGTGGTCATGGCCATGCTGGCGACCGGCTTCATCAGCTTTGGCGTGTGGGCGCACCACATGTTCACCACCGGCATGCCGCAGATCAGCATCAACTACTTCAGCGCCGCCTCCATGGCGGTCAGCGTCCCTGCGGGCGTGCAGGTCTTCGCCTGGATCGCCACCATAGCGGCCGGAAAGATGCGCTTCACCACGCCCGGCCTGTTCGCCGTGGGCGGCCTGGTCATCTTCGTCATGGGCGGGCTGACCGGGGTGATGGTCGCCATGGTGCCCTTCGACTGGCAGGCCCACGACAGCTATTTCATCGTCGCCCACCTGCACTATGTCCTGATCGGCGGCATGGTCTTTCCGATGTTCGCGGCCATCTACTATTGGCTGCCGATGTCCAGCGTCCGGCCGCTGAGCGAACGCATGGGCAGATGGATCTTCTGGCTGATGTTCGTTGGGCACAACATCGCTTTCATGCCGATGCATCTGACGGGGCTGATGGGGATGCCGCGTCGGGTCTACACCTATCTGCCGGGGCGGGGCTGGGATCTACCCAACTTCATCTCCACCGTCGGGGCCTTCCTGTTCGGCCTGGCGGTCCTGCTGTGGGTCGTCGACATGATCCGCAACTTCCGCCCCTTCGGCCCGCGCGAGGCGGGCAACATCCACGACGGCCCAGGACTGGAGTGGCTGCCCAGCGGCTATTATTCTGTGCGCTCCGTCCCCGTGGTGAAGAGCCTCTATCCGCTGTGGGAACAGAAGAGCTTGGCGAAGGAGGTGGAGGAGGGGCGCTGGTTCCTGCCCGGCGCGGCGGGAGGCGAGCGCCAGACCCTGGTCACCAGCCCTCTGAACGCTGAGCCGCAGTATGTCTTGCGCCTCCCGCGTCCGTCACCCTGGCACGTGTTCGGCGCCCTCTTCACGGCAGGCTTCTTCCTGATCCTGACCGTCCAGGCCTATGTCGCCGCCGTGGTCAGTGGCGTGCTGGCGATCTACTGCATCATGCGCTGGTGCTGGTTCCTGGATGCGCCGCACAGCCGCAAGACGACCGACATCGGAGCGGGCGTCCGCATGCCCAACTATGTCTCGGGTCCGTCCAGCCACGGCTGGTGGGCCATGGTGATCGTGCTGATCGTCGGCGGCATGGTCTGCCTGCTGGCGGGCTTCTCCTATGTCTTTTTGTGGAGCCGGCGGCCGGATCTGTGGCAGGCGCCGCCGGAAACGGCGTCGATGATGCTGCACCTCGGCGTTCTGGCCCTGGGGGGGCTTTGCGCCGCAGCGGCGCCGCACGTTTTGCGCCGGACCGGGAAGGGAGCGGAGACGCTCGCTACGGTTCTTCTAGACATCAGCGCCATCGGCGCCGCGACGGCGATAGGGCTTGAGCTCCAAGCCTGGTGGACCGCTGGGCTCAAGCCTGACGCCACCAGCCAGGGCGCCGCTGTCTTCGCCCTGCTCGGCTGGTCGGCGACGTTCGCCGGGATCGGGATGTTAATGGGACTCTACATCCTGCTGCGACGGGCGTTCAGGCGGCTGTCGGCCGAGCGGCCGTCGACGGTAGACCTGATCGGCCTCTTCATGACCTATACGGCGGCGCAGGCGGTGATCGTGGTGCTGCTGATCCGACTGTTTCCGAGCTCCGGCGCATGAGGCGCTGGCTGGCGATGACGGCAGGGCTGCTGATCTGGGCCGCGCATTTTCTGGGGCTTTACCTGTTGGCCAGCGCCGCAGACGTGTGGTCCTCGACCGAGGCGGCCGCTGGTCGCTGGATCGGATTGGGTTTCAGCCTTCTGTGTCTGACGCTGATCGCCGTCGCGGCCTTCGCTATGGCGCGGCGTCCGGCGCCGGATGAGCCGGGCCGATGGGAGCGGCGAGTCGCCTTAACAGGCGCTCTGGTCGCCGCCGTCGGCGTGACCTGGCAGACCGCACCGCTGGCGTTCTGAGAAATCGCTCCAGCCAAGCTGGATCATCCCACGGCCGGAACGTATCATGAACAAATGGCGCAGATTGATTTGAGACGAAAGCTGGCGGTGCTGGCGGATGCGGCGAAATATGACGCTTCATGCGCCTCATCGGGTTCGGCTAAACGAGATTCCTTGGGCGGTCGCGGGATCGGCTCGACCGAGGGCATGGGCATCTGTCACGCCTATACGCCGGACGGCCGGTGCGTCAGCTTGCTGAAAATCCTGCTGACCAACTTCTGCATCTACGACTGCGCCTATTGCATCAACCGGGTGTCATCGAACGTCGAGCGGGCGCGTTTCACGGTGCAGGAGGTCGTGGACCTGACCCTGGCCTTCTACAAGCGCAACTATATCGAGGGCTTGTTCCTGTCGTCGGGGGTGATCCGCAACGGCGACTACACCATGGAGCAGCTGGTCGAGGTCGCGCGGCGATTGCGCGAAGACCACCACTTTCGCGGTTACATCCATCTGAAGCTGATCCCGGAGGCGGACGCGCGGCTGGTCGAGCAGGCGGGCCTCTATGCCGATCGCTTGTCCGCCAACATCGAACTGCCTCGCGACGAG
The DNA here is from genome assembly GCA_002430835.1 of Brevundimonas sp. UBA5936. Taxonomy (GTDB): domain Bacteria; phylum Pseudomonadota; class Alphaproteobacteria; order Caulobacterales; family Caulobacteraceae; genus Brevundimonas. Next base: position 30,145 of record DJDA01000022.1, on the reverse strand, counting down.
GCCTTGGGCCGACTGGCTCCCGAAAAGGACGCGCGGACAATCCGCAAGGCCATGGGGCAGGTACGGCTGAAGCTGGAAGCGGCCCGGCCCGAAAAGAAGGACCGCAAACGCCCGCCCGCCTTCGCCCCCGCGGGACAGTCGACCCAGTTGATCGTCGGCGCCGACGGGGCGCCGGACACGGAGATCATGGCGCGCAGCGCCGCCCTGTATGGCGGTTACGGCCTGCGCCGGGTCTATTATTCCGCCTTCAGCCCCATTCCCGACGGCTCCAGCCTGTTGCCGCCCACCAAGCCGCCGCTGATGCGCGAACACCGGCTTTATCAGGCCGATTGGCTGATGCGATTCTACGGCTTCACCGCGCCCGAGATCGGGGAGGGGACGGATGATGGAATGCTGGATCTGGCCGTCGATCCCAAACTGGCCTGGGCCCTGCGGCGGCGGGAGGCCTTTCCCGTCGATGTGAACCGTGCAGCGCGTGAAACGCTGCTGAGGGTGCCAGGGCTGGGCGTGAAGGCGGTTGACCGCATCCTGTCCGTGCGGCGGCATCGGACCTTGCGGTTGGAGGACGTGGGGCGGTTGACGCGCTCTATCGAGGCGGTGCGGCCGTGGATCACGGCGCTGGATTGGACGCCCGGCGGCCTGACCGATGCGGCGGACCTGCGTGCGCGCCTGGCCCCTCGTCGCAAGGCCGAGCAGTTGAGCCTGTTCTGATGCGGAGTTTTGTCCTGGCTGATCCGCTTGACTTCGACGGCTGGCGCGAGGCGGCGCGGCGTTTGCGGTTGGCGGGCGTTGAGCCGGCACAGGTGCGGTTCGTCGTGGGCCATTCGCGCGGCGACCTGTTCGACGAGGCGGCGGCTCTTCCCGAAGTCGAGGGCGCATTCAACGCCCCGCGCGCCTTCATGGAGATGGCGGCGCAGTTGATTCAGCATCGATCCGAGGATCGCTTTGATCTGATGTATCGCCTGCTGTGGCGCTTGAAGGGTCAGCCTGACCTGCTGGCCGTCCTGTCTGATCGGGACATGGCCGAGGCGGCTGATCGGGTGAAGGCTGTGCGCCGCGCCGCCCACAAGATGAAGGCCTTCGTTCGCTTCCGACAGGCCGAGGATGAGGCAGGCGAACACTGGGTCGCTTGGTTCGAGCCGGCGCATCGCGTGCTGCAGGCGACGGCTCCTTTCTTTGTCCGTCGATTCAGCGCCATGCGATGGACGATCCTGACGCCGGACGGCTCAGCTCATTGGAACGGCGAGGCGTTGGCCTGCCGCCCCGCCGCCGAGCAGGCGCAGGCTCCGACCGAGGACGCCATGGAGGATCTCTGGCGCACCTACTACGCCTCGACCTTCAATCCGGCGCGGCTGCGGCCTCAGGCGATGCAGTCGGAAATGCCCAAGCGCTATTGGAAGAACCTGCCTGAGGCGGCGCTGATCCCGGAACTGATGGCCGCCGCGTCGGTTCGCACCGAAGCCATGGTGACCCGCCCCACGTCTCGACCCAACGACAGGTTCCAGCGCGTCCGCGCGCCTGTGGTCGATCGCGCGGCGACTGACGATCTGGCTCCCGAAAGCCTGGATGAATTGGCGCGCGGCGTTCAGGGGTGCCGCCGCTGTCCGCTATGGCGTGACGCCACCCAGGGCGTTTGCGGCGAGGGGCCGAAGCGCGCTGCTCTGATGGTTGTGGGCGAGCAGCCGGGGGATCAGGAGGATCTGGTCGGGCGACCGTTCGTCGGACCTGCGGGCCGTCTTCTGGGCGCGGCGTTTGAAGAGGTGGGACTGAACCGACGCGATCTCTACCTCACCAATGCGGTGAAGCACTTCAAGCACGAGCCGCGCGGCAAGCGTCGCTTGCACAAGACGCCCAATGCAGCCGAGGTCCAGGCCTGCCGCTGGTGGCTGGATCACGAGCGGCGTCTGGTGAAGCCCCGGCTGATCCTGGCGCTGGGCGCGACGGCGGGTCTGGCGGTGCTTGGCCGGAAGCCTGCCGTGCAGACCGAGCGCGGTCGGGTCATGACGACGGCAGACGGCGCGCGTGTGCTTCTTACGGTGCATCCCGCCTATCTGCTGCGCCTGCCTGATCCGGCTAGGAGGGATAGCGAACGCGCCAGATTTCTGGCGGACCTCGCGGCCGCATCAGCCGAGTTTTAGAGTCTGTCGGCGAAATCTCAGGCGAGGAAGTTAAGTGTGAGGTATCGCCCAAATCCAGCTCCCGCACCCAAGCTTACATAGCCCCGACGGCCAACGCCCCGGGGGGCTTTCTGCTGTCTGGGCCTACGCCGTGCACATCAGGCTCCCGAAGCGGGCCGGCTCCAATGCTCCGCCTCAAATGAAACGCCTGCGGCGCCCCTGGAGCCGTAATGCCGAAATCGGATGCCCGGGGCGCCGCCAAAAGACGTCGATCAGAAGCGGAAGGCCGCCTTCACCCAGAGCTTGTCGCCCTGGGGGCGGTTCTCGGCGTGGAACTCGTGCTGCCACTGGGCGGTGATCGGCACGTTCCCCACGACGTAACGGACCAGGGGGCCGAGGGCGAAGGCCTCGCCGCGCACGCCGTCGGGACCGACGCGGACGCCGGCGATCTTGTCGTCGGTGGTCTGGCGGTAATAGTAGCCGGTCAGGCCCAACGTCAGCTTGCCCGTAGTGTAGGCCACCGCCGCGTCGGTGTGCAGGCTTTGGCCCGATTTGTAGTCGGTGTCGTCGTTGGTGGTGTTGAAGTCGTACATCACCTTGGCCGAGGCCTCCCAGCCGCCGCCGGGCTGGGCGTAGGTGGCGGCGAAGACCGGTTCGAACGTCCAGTAGTTGCGGCCGATGTTGGCCAGGTCGCCCGCCTTGTAGTCGCCGGTGGGAATGAAGGTGTCGACGGTGGCCACCAGGTTCCAGTCGCCCTTCTTCCAGCCCAGCACCAGCGGGCTGACGATGATGTCGCCCAGGCCGAAATTGCTCTGGCTCTGACCGCCTGCCTTGACGTCCAGATTGACGACCGGGATCAGGGCGTGGGCGGCGACCGTGGCGCCCAGAAAGGTCTTGTCGCTGACGTGGACCACCCGGGCGATGTTGGCGAAGGCGTTGAGCGAGAAGTCGGGGACCAGGTTGTCGCCGTCGCCGTCGTTCAGGCGGTCGGCGGTGTAATAGTTGGTGTAGGTCAGCAGATAGGTTCCGGGCGGCGGCAGTTGCGCCACGCCCAGGGATTCGGCGCCGTCGGCATAGGCCGTGCCGCGCGTTTCGCCTGCATGGGCCGCGTCTGTGATGCCGATGGCCAAGCTGGCGGCCATCAAGGCTGTCGTTATTTTCGGTGTTTTCATTGTCGTTTCCCTCCCTTGGTTTTTGGGCGCAGGCCGCCGTCCGGCGCGGGTGCGCCGGTCGAACCCGCCCGGTTTTGGATTGCGCCGCGCCCCCTCAGACGCGGCGTTTCGGCGTCAGATCTTGCGGAACAGGGGCGAGCGCGCCGTCGCCTCGGCGTCGCCGGCCGTCAGGAACCGCTCCATGAAGATGTCCCGCTCGAACAGGCGGCCCTTCATCAGGGCGATGACGCCCGCCTCGATCATCGGCGGCGGCCCGCACAGATAGGCCTGACAGCCGCTGAACCGTCCTTCGAACAGCCGTTCGGCCGCTTCGTGGACATAGCCGGTCTCGCCGTCCCAGACGTCGTCGGCCTCGGGCTGGGAGACGGTGGGGACATAGCGGAAGTTGTCGTGCTCGCTCTCCAGCCGACGGAACAGGTCGCCGAAATGCAGGTCGCACGGGCGCCGTCCGCCGTGCAGCAGGGTGATCGGCTCTGAATAGCCCTGTTCCAGCAGGTCCAGGATCATGCCCTTGGGACTGGACAGGCCCGATCCGCCCGCCAGAAAGATCAGCGGCTTCTCGGCCGAGCGGCGGACGTAGAAGCGCCCCATCGGCCCGGTGAACTCCAGCCGGTCGCCCGTCTTCAGTTCGTCGTGCAGCCAGGCGGTGCCGGCGCCGCCGGGCACGCGGCGAACGTGCAGTTCGATCAGGTTCGGCTCGGCCGGGCTGCTGGCGATGGAGAAGGCGCGGGCGCCCTCTATGCCCGGCAGGCGCAGGTTGACGTACTGCCCCGCCTGAAAGTCCAGACCGGCGCCGTCCAGACGCAGCCACAGGGCCATGATGTCCGGGGTGATCATCTCGCGATGTTCGACCTGGCCGACATAGTCGTCGACGGTGATGCGGCGGGCGTCTTCGTCCTCATCGACGTCGGCCTCGATAACCGTGTCGGCCAGCAGCATGGCGCTGCAGGCCAGGGTCTTGCCGTCGTCGCGCTCGAAATCCATCAGAGCGAAGGGGGAGGCGCCGCCGTGATCGACTTCGCCTTCCAGCACCTCGACCTTGCAGGTGCCGCACAGGCCGTGGCCGCAGGCGTGGGGCAGCCAGACGCCGGCCCGAAGGCAGGCGTCCAGCAAGGTCTGACCGGGCGCGACCTCGATGGTCTCGCCGATCGGTTCGATGGTCAGGGTCGGCATCGGCGTATCCTCAGGCCGTGGCGGACGGGCCGGTCCAGAAGCGGATCAGCGACTTGTGGCCGACGCCTTGATCGGCCAGCGACAGGGCCGGATCGGGCGTCCAGTCGGCGCCGTCCAGCATCCAGCGGGCCTTGGACAGGTCGACCTCGGCCCATTCCGGATCCACCGCATAGAGAGACGGCAGGATCTCGCCGGTCAGGGCGGCGAAGGGCGTCTGCGGCGGCAGGGGCAGGGTGATCGCCGAGCAGAAGTTCAGATGCTCCTCCCAGTGGACATAGACCAGCTGGGCGCCGTGGAAGTTCTCGACGCGGTCGCGGACGGGGCCGGTGTAACCGGGGTGCAGGCTTGCGGTGGCCATGGGGCTGTCGTCCTTATTCCGCTGCGACCGGGACGACGGGGCGGCGCCCCTCCATCCAGCGGTTCCACTGCTCTTCTTCGGGGGACCCGGCGTAGTCCATGTTATCGGCCCCCTGATTGATGTGATACCAGTCCAGCACCTCGGGCAGGGTCGCCCCGCCGCAGGCGCCCTGGAAGATCTGGTGCACCGGCAGCCAGGCCTGGGCGTACTTCTCCGGCTCGTGGTCGAAGATGTCCTTGCAGCCGTCCGAACAGGTGTGGAACTTGTCGCCGCCATGCTCCGAGACGCGGAAGCTGATGGTGTTCGGATCGCCGACCTCGGTGAAGGCCATGGGGATCTGGCAGACCTGACACAGCTGGGGCAGGCCGTCGTTGTAGAAGCGTTTGCCTTCCTCGGCCTGTTCGCGCCACTTGCGATAGCGCGGCTCATAGTGCTGGGCGAAGGTGTCGGGATACTTCTCGCGCAGCCAGGCCATGTGGGCCTCGTCGATGTCCCAGGTGTGCATGGCGGCGGCGTGGGTGTAGTTGTAGAAGATGCCCCACGCCTGGTGCGTCATGTGGCCCTTTTCGGCCTTGGCGACGTCGGCGTATTTCGGCTCGCGGATGCCGTAGCGGGCCAGGTCGGCGAACAGGGCGCCGCCCGCCTGCTCATAATAGGTCTCCCACGCCTCGCCCCAGGACATGACCTTCTTGGGCAGCATATAGTCCATCATCATGCCGACCAGGGACAGCAGGCGGTATCCGCGCCAGAACCACTTGTCGATCCAGCCCTGGACGATCGGCACATTGGCCTCGTCCTGCTCCAGCAGGAAGCGGACGGCTTCGAGGCCCAGCGTCATGTGGCGGCTCTCGTCAGACTGGGCCGAGAAGCCGAACGTCACCGTCGCCATGTCGCCGTTATAGGCCGCGCCCGACATGAAGGGCACGAACAGCAGATTGGTCAGGACGTATTCGAAGGCGAAGCTGATCGAGGTCAGGAACTCGAACGGCCCGGCGCTGGTCGCATCGTCGAAGAAGGACTTGGGCACCGAAAGATACCACAGGCGGTCATGCATGTGGGCGAAGTCATGGATGCCGTCGAAATACTTGTTGTAGTGGCTGATGGTGTGGATCTGCGTCTGGCAGTGACGCAGTTCGTCGATCGACTGCATCTGCGCCGCCACGCGCAGGCCCGCGCCCGGCAGATGTCGCGCCAGGTGGGCGAAGTGACGGTGCGCCTGGTACTCCAGCGGCGTCACGCCCTGGATGAACAGCTTGACCGCGTTCAGATAGCGGGCGTCGGTGATGCCCAGCTGGCCGTTGTTCTGGGCCATGGAGTCGATGACGGCGTAGAGCTTGCGCTCCTTCTCCGCCTGGAACTTCCAATAGGCGTCCATGGTCAGCTTGAAGGGGTCTTCCCAGGCGTCCCAGTCGTGGATCTTGATCCCTTCATATTTGGCGAAGGGGAAGATGTCGTCGGCGCTCTGATAGGTCGGTTTCCAGTCCAGACCTCGCGTATAGGCGCCGTATTTCTGCTTCAGGCTCATTTTGCGCGGGGTCATGCCTATCTCCAGAAGATGATCAGAGAGCCGTCGTCCTCGTCCACCGAACCGGACAGGGAGATGACGCTGAGGTGAATTTCCTGAGGATCCCAGTCGCGGCCCAGGCGTTCGGAAACGCTTTCGGCGCGGATCTCCAGCCGACCGGGGCAGTCGATCTTGGTCATGGCCGGCAAGGGGGTGCTCTGGGCCTCGGGGTTGTCGGCCAGGATGGCTTCGACGATGGCGAAGCCATCCTGAGTGTTTTGAATGCTGATCGAAACGGGCTTGATCATGCCGCCATCTCCTGGGCTTCCAGGGCGTTCAGGCCGACCATCCGCTCGCGCAGACGCGCACCGACTGCGTCCACAGCGGCGTCGCCTTCAGCGCCCAGCACCATGGCGGCGATCGGGCGGACGGCCTCTTCGGCGCGGGCGGACCAGCGCTCGAACCACTCGCCCAGGACGATGCGGTTGGCGTCCGATTCAGCAGCCGCCGCCTTGACCACGGCGTCGGTCCAGCGGCTGTTGTCGGCGTACCAGTCGCCGAGGAAGCCGGTCATCATCGACAAGGGCGCGCCGTTGTGCGCGGCGCCGGCGCGGTCGAAGGCGCCGGTGACCAGCGGATAGATATAGCCGTCCAGCACGATCAGTTGGGCGACATACAGCTCGAACCAGTCGTGGACGACCATCTGGTCCTCGGCCAGGCGGCGCATCGGCTGCCAGACATCGGCCTCCAGCCATTGGGTCTTGGCTTCGGCCAGGGCGCTTTCGGTTCCCTGACCCAGCAGCAGGCCGATGCGCGAAATGACCTGGGCGATGCCCAGCCGATCGGCGCCGCAGAAGGCCGCCGCCGAGGTGATCTGCGTGCCGAAGCCCCAGTCGGCCATCAGCTGGCAGTTCATGTTCGCCGCCCACTCGACATGGCGCAGCGGCAGCAGATAGGCGGCGAACAGGTCGCGCCAGGCCGGATCGACGCCGGCGACCAGGTCGCGCTTCTCGACGAAGTTCACGGCGTCGTCGAACGACTGCTGCATGGCCGCGCGGCTGATGTTGTAGGAGGCGTAGTAGAACTGGCGCGGGTCGCGGAAGACGTACCAGTCCTTCATCACGATGCGCGTGCGACGTGGGTCGTACAGCTCGAATTCGGGCGAATAGGTCGGCCGATAGTGGAAGTTGACCATCGGCTGCACGTCATAGGTCGCCTCGTCATAGCGAGAGGCGGGCTTGTCGACGCCGAACCGTCGCGCGATGTGCGAGAAGGTGTGACGCCGCGGCGTGATCGCCTCGGCCTTGAGGTCGATGTTCATTGTGACGCTCCAACAGACACGGGGGCGACGGCGGGGCCGTCCTTGACGAGGCGCAGCACGGCGTGGCTGGCGGCGGGATCGGCGGCGGTCACCAGGCAGCCGTTCTCAAGGCAGAATTCCTTGAAGGCGGCGATCGGCAGAACCAGTTCGACGCTCAGGTCCGGGTCGCCGTAGATGAAGTCGAACTCCACGATGCCGCTGTCCGTCATATGGCGGACAACGGTCTGGAGCTTGGGTCGGCTGCCCGGAACCGGGCAGGGTCGCGTGATCGGGCTGGGCGCCGCTGTCATGTTCGTTTCCTGGGTTGGGCCGCTTTTCGCGGCTCGTTGCTTGTCCCTGAAACGAAGACTGTCGGAGGGTCTGATAATGGGCCAATACAAAAAGGGCAGAGTCTGATGCCTTTTGGTTATTGCCTTGCGGCCGGGCGTCAGGCTCTGATGTTGGAATGAAACGCTCGCCGATGCCGGAACCTCTGCCGCGCGCCGTCCTTTCGGGCGTCGATGTGCGGCGTCTGCGCTATTTTCTTGCCGTGGCCGAAGAACTGCACTTCGGCCGCGCGGCTGAACGCCTCTTCATCGCCCAGCCCGCCCTCAGCCGTCAGATCGCCAGTCTTGAGAACGCCATCGGCGCCCTGCTGTTCGACCGCAGCCGCAGCGTCATCCAGCTGACCCCGGCGGGCGAGGCCCTGTTGCCGCGCGCCCGCGACATTCAGGCGCGGGTGGCCGACGCCGTGCGCGTGGCGCGCCGCGCGGCCGAGGGGCTGGTCGGGGTGATCCAGGTGGGCTTCGTCGGCTCGGCGACGTTCTCGATCCTGCCGGGGGTCTTCAACGCCTATCGCGAACAGTATCCCGAGGTCGAACTGGTGCTGCACGCCATGAACACGGCCGAACTGCGGGTGGCGCTGCGCGACCGCTCCATCGACGTGGCCTTCGCGCGGCCGGGCATTCAGGATCCCGACATCGTCAGCGAGGTGGTTCAGCGCGAGCCGCTGATCGTGGCCCTGCCCGACACCGACGTCCTGGCCGAACAGAGCCATATCGCCCTGGCCGATCTGGCGGTGCGGCCCTTCATCCTTTACCCGCGTCAGCCCCGGCCCAGCTTCGCCGACCATGTGCTGGACTTGTGCCGCGCCGAGGGCTTCACACCTGAGATCGCGCAGGAGACGCTGGAGATCCAGACGGCACTGTCGCTGGTGTCGGTGGGGGCGGGGGTGTCGATCGTGCCGGAATCGACCTCGGACGCCCAGCTGCACGGCGTCGCCTATCGCCCCCTGCTGGGCGAGGAGCAGGAAACGCAGCTGAGCCTGGCCTATCTGCGCGACAACCGATCGTCGGTGCTGGGCGGCTTCTGCGCCCTGGTGCGCGAACGCACCCGCAGCCAGATCAGGCCGCGAGGAAGCTGAGCACGGCCCCTGCGAAGAGGTCGGGCTGTTCGACGTTCGACAGGTGTGCGCCGTCCAGCACCTTCAGCTGGGCCTCAGGGATGGCCTTCACCAGGGCGGCGGCATGGTCGGGCGGGGTGGCTGGATCGGCGGCGCCCGAGATGACCAGCGTCGGCGTCGTAATCAATCCGCCCAGCCGCCTTAAGTCCATGTCGCGGATGGCGGCGCAGCACCCGGCGTAACCCTGCGGCGAGGTCGCCAGCAGCCCGGCCTCGATGACGGAGATGGGGCGGGGCGCGCGAGCGGCGAAGTCCGGCGTGAACCAGCGTGCGACCGAGGCCGCCGCCAGCGGCGCCATGCCCTGCGACAGGGCGCCGGCGATGCGCGCATCCCAGGCCGAGGGCGGCCCCATGAAGGCCGAGGTGTTGGCCAGCACCAGCCGCTCAAGCCGTTCGGGCGCGCGCACCCCCAGCCACTGACCTACCATGCCGCCTAGCGACAGGCCGCAGAAGGCGACGCGCTCTAGGCCAAGCGCGTCGAGCAACTCCACCACGTCGCGGCCCAGCCGATCGAGACCGTAGGCGCCCGCAGGCGCGTCCGAGGCGCCGTGTCCCCGGCTGTCATAACGCAGCACCCGGAACCGGGCGGAGAAGGCGGCCATCTGCGCGTCCCACATCTCCATCCGCGTGCCCAGCGAGTTGGACAGCAGCAGCACGGGCGCGTCTTCAGGGCCGTCGAACCGATAGCCCAGACGACAGCCGTCGCCGAGCGTAACGTGTTGCTCGCTCATACCCGCTCCACGATCATGCCGATGCCCTGACCGACGCCGATGCACATGGTGCAAAGGGCGTATCGGCCGCCGGTGCGGTGAAGCTGCTCCACCGCCGTCATGACGATACGGGCGCCCGACATCCCGAGCGGATGGCCCAGGGCGATGGCGCCGCCGTTGGGGTTCAGGCGCGGATCGCGCGGATCGACCTGAAGCTCCTGCAGCACGGCGAGGGCTTGCGCGGCGAAGGCCTCGTTCAGCTCGATGACATCCATGTCGGCCATGCTCAGGCCGGTGCGGGCGAATAGTTTGCGCGCCGTCTCGACCGGGCCGACGCCCATGATGCGCGGCGCCACGCCCGAGGCCGCCATGGCGACGACGCGGGCGCGCGGGGTCAGGCCGTGGTCGCGGGCGGCGGCCTCGGAGGCGACGATCATCGCCGCCGCTCCGTCATTGAGGCCCGAGGCGTTGCCCGCCGTCACAGTGCCGTCCGGCCGCACGACCGGCTTCAGCCTGGCGAGTGCGTCGAGGGAGGTGGCGCGCGGGTGTTCGTCCACTGCGAAGACGACGGGGTCGCCGCGCCGCTGGGGCACGGATACGGGCGTGATCTCGGCGTCGAACCGGCCCGAGGTCAGGGCGGCGGCGGCCTTGGTCTGGCTATCGAGGGCGAAGGCGTCCTGCGCCTCGCGGGTGACGCCCCACTGTTCGGCGACGTTCTCCGCCGTCTGGGGCATGGCATCCACGCCATAGGCGGCGCGCAGGGCCGGATTGATGAAGCGCCAGCCCATCGTCGTGTCTTCGATCGTCTGGGCGCGGTCGAAGGCGGTCACGGCCTTGCCCATCACATAGGGGGCGCGGGTCATGCTCTCGGCGCCGCCGGCGATCATCAGCTCGGCCTCGCCCGCGCGGATGGCCTGCGCCGCCAGCCCCACGGCGTTGAGGCCCGATCCGCACAGACGGTTGATCGTCGATCCCGGCACGGTCTCGGGCAGGCCCGCCAGCAGCACGGCCATGCGGGCGACATTGCGGTTGTCCTCGCCAGACTGATTGGCGCAGCCCAGGATGACGTCCTCGACGGCGCTCCAGTCCAGCGCGGGGTTGCGTTCGGCCAGCGCCCGCAGCGGGATCGCCGCCAGATCGTCGGCGCGCACCGCCGACAGCCCGCCGTTCAGCCGTCCGACCGGCGTGCGGACGGCGTCGCAGATGAAGGCTTGCGTGGGGGCGCTCATGCCGCCGCCGCCGCGATGGCCAGCGGCGCGCCGGTCTTGGCTGTGATCTCCTCGACCGTCACGCCGGGCGCGGTCTCGATCAGCGTCAGGCCGCCCTGTTTGCGGTCGACGGCGATGACGCCCAGATCGGTGATGATCAGATCCACGACCTTCCGGCCGGTCAGGGGCAGGGCGCATTGCTCCAGAATCTTGGGCGAGCCGTCCTTGGCGACGTGATCCATCACCACGACGATGCGCTTGACCCCGGCGACCAGATCCATGGCGCCGCCCATGCCCTTCACCATCTTGCCGGGGATGGTCCAGTTGGCCAGATCGCCGTTGGCGGCGACCTCCATCGCCCCCAGCACGGCCATGTCGATATGGCCGCCCCGGATCATGGCGAAGCTGTCGGCGGAGGAGAAGAAGCTCGAGGTCGGCAGCACGGTCACCGTCTGCTTGCCGGCGTTGATCAGGTCGGGGTCCGCCTCGCCCTCGAACGGGAAGGGACCGATGCCGAGCAGGCCGTTCTCGCTTTGCAGCGTGACGCGGACGCCCGCGGGCACATGGTTGGCGACCAGCGTCGGTATGCCGATGCCCAGATTCACATAGTAGCCGTCGCGCAGTTCCTGCCCGGCGCGGGCCGCCATCTCGTCGCGGGTCCAACTCATGCCGAGGCCTCCTCGCGCGGACGCGTCGTCAGCTTCTCGATGCGCTTTTCATTGATGGTCGAGAGGACGATGCGGTCGACATAGATGCCCGGCGTATGGATGGCGTCGGGATCGAGGGCGCCTTCGGGGACGATCTCCTCGACCTCGACCACGGTGGTCTTTCCGGCCGTCGCCATGTTCGGATTAAAGTTGCGCGCCGTCTTGCGGAACATCAGGTTCCCGGCCGGGTCGGCCCGCCAGGCCTTGATGATCGACAGGTCGGCGCGCAGCCAGGTCTCGCGCACATAGTCTTCGCCCTCGAAGGTCTCGACGGGCTTGCCCTCGGCGACGACGGTGCCGACGCCGGTCTTGGTGTAGAAGGCGGGGATGCCCGCGCCCCCCGCCCGGATGCGTTCGGCCAGGGTGCCCTGCGGGTTCAGTTCCAGCTCCAGCTCGCCCGAAAGATACTGCTGCTCGAACAGCTTGTTCTCGCCGACGTAGCTGGAGATCATCTTCTTCACCTGACGGCTCTCCAGCAGCATCCACAGGCCGAAGCCGTCGGCGCCCGCATTGTTGGAGATGACGGTCAGCCCGCCGACCCTGGAAGCCCGGATCTCGGGGATCAGGCTCTCGGGATTGCCCGAGAGCCCGAAGCCGCCGGACATGATGGTCATGCCGTCGAACAACAGGCCCTCGAGCGCGGCGCGGGGAGAAGCGAAAATCTTGGACACGAACCGCAGGTCTTTCGATCAGGCCGCCGCGCGGGCGCGGCCGGACAGGCTTTCGTCGGTCTTTTCAGCGGCGCGCTGCAGGGTGAAGTCGAAGGCGACATAGGCGCTGTCGCCCTGACGCTGCGGCACCGGCAGCAGGCCGTCGCGGGTGGCGAAGGCGAAGTCGTCAGCCGCGAACGGGTCGTCGCCGAAGTTGATCTGGGTCGTCAGCGAACGATAGCCGGGCGCCTCGACGAAGAAGTGGACGTGGGCCGGGCGGTTGCCGTGGCGGCCGATGGCCTTCAGCATCCGGTCGGTCGCGCCGTTCGGCGGCACCGAATAGCCGCTGGGGATCTTGGAGCTGAAGTAGTAGCGGCCGTCCGCGCCGATCTTGATGCGGCGACGGTTGTTGAACGGGGTCTGTTCGCCGGTCGGGTCGAAGTGGGAATAGAAGCCCTTCGAATTGGCGTGCCAGACGTGAAGGATGGCGTCGGCGGGCGCCACGCCGTCGGGGCCGACGATGTTGCCGGTCATATAGAGGGTGTCGGTGTCGTCGGCGTCGTCGGTCAGGTTGACGCTGTCGCCTTCGACCAGCGGCGCGCCTTCGACATAGAGGGGGCCTTCGATGGTGCGCGGGGTGCCGCCGGTGCGGCCCGCTTCGGCGTCCTTGGCGTCGAGGAACAGGTCCATGAAGTGCTCAAGACCCGAACCCGGAACGATCAGGCCGAACTCCTGGGCGCCGTCCTGGAAGAATTTGATCGCGCCCCAGAACTCGTCCTCGCTGACGTCGTGCTTGACGATGACGCGCATCAGGGCCTCGACCACGTCGCGGGTGATGGACTTCAGCCGGGGATCGCCGCCTTCGACGGTCATGCCGCTGGCGCGGTCGAGAAGCTGCTGAATCTCGGGCGTGGCGACGAAATCTTCGGTCATGTCTTCTTCCTCTCCATTGTACTTGGCCCTTGGGGGCTCTTAGCGATCGTCCTCGTGGATCGATGACGGATGGCGGCACAGGGCGGTGACCTGGACGTCCATGTAGGGAAACAGCGGCAGGGTGCTGAGCAGGTCATGCAGCGTCTGGGCGTCGGCGACGTCGAAGATGCTGACGTTGCTGTATCGCCCCGCGACGCGCCACAGGTGACGCCAGATTCCCTGACGTTGCAGATCCTGGGCGCGGGCCTTCTCCTCGGCCTTCAGCCTGTCGATCTTCGCCGGGTCGGCGTCGTGCGGAATCCGCACATCCATGGTCACATGAAACAGCATCGTCTTACCCCGCAACCAGTTTGGGCGTGATGACCGAGGTCCGGGAATCTCGATCGCGGCGGAGCGCCGCAACGGCGTCCTCGTTCAACTGAACGCCCAGGCCCGGCCCATTCGGCACGGTCAGGCAGCCGTCGGCGTAGTGCAGCGGCTCGACCAGCAGTTCCTCGGTCAGCAGCAGGGGGCCGAACAGTTCGGTGCCGAACTCGATCTCGAGCAGGGTGGCGAACAGCTGCGCCGAGGCGATGGTGCCGACCGGCCCTTCCAGCATGGTCCCGCCGTAAAGGGCGACGCCCGCCGCCTGGGCGATCCCGGCCAGGCGCTTGGCCTCGGTCAGGCCGCCGGCCTGGGCGATCTTCAGGGCGAAGACGTCGGCCGCCTGACCACAGGCCAGGGCGTAGCCGCTCTCGGGACCGTGCAGGGCTTCGTCGGCCATGATGGGGATCAGGCCCATGGCCGTCAGCCGGGCCATGCCCGCCGTCGCATGGGCGCGGATCGGCTGCTCGACCAGATCGACGCCCGCTTCGGCCAACAGGGGCAGGGCGCGCTTGGCGGCGGCCTCGCTCCAGGCCTGGTTGACGTCGACGCGGATGCTGGCCCGGTCGCCCAGGGCGCGCTTGATCGCCGCGACGTGGGCCACGTCGTCCTGCACGGGGCGCTTGCCGATCTTCAGCTTGAAGGCGGTGTGCCGACCCGACGCCAGCATGGCCTCGGCCTCGGCGATGTCCTGGGCGGTGTCGCCGCTGGCCAGGGTCCACAGCACCGGCAGACGGTCGCGGATGCGTCCGCCCAGCAGTTCGCTGACCGGTACGCCCAGACGCTTGCCTTGAATGTCCAGCAGGGCGGTTTCGACGGCGTTCTTGGCGAAACGGTTGTCGATGATCGAGCGACGCAGCCGCTCCATGATGATGGCCGGGCGGGTGGTGTCGGCGCCGATCAGCAGCGGCGCGAAATAGGCGTCGATGGCCAGCTTGATGCCTTCGGGGCTTTCGCCGCCGTAGGTCAGTCCGCCGATGGTGGTGCCTTCGCCGATCCCCTCGATCCCGTCGGCGCAGCGCAGGCGCACCAGGACCACGGTCTGCGACTGCATGGTGGCGACCGACAGGACGTGCGGCCGGATGGTCGGCACGTCGAGGACGATCGTCTCCACGAACTCGATCGCTGATCCCTGCACCCTGTCGTCTCCACGTTTCTCGTTGAGATCGAACTTAGGCGCCGGGCGTCATGACCTAAAATGCCGATTTGTTCAGACTTAATGCCAAAAAGGCATCATGTACCGCAGCGTTCGCCTGAAAAAACCATCCGAAGAGCGATGTTCCGCCAAGTCCTTGTCTCTGAAATTTAACCGGATCGCCGTCGAAACGTGCATGGACCATCACCAAGCGGTCCTAGCCTCTGACGCTATCGCAGACAGGGGGATGCGGATGAAGTTCACGTTTTCATCGCGGGCGATCGCACCGCTGACGATCGCGGGTCTGGCGCTGGCGACGGCGGTGCTGGTGGCTGTGGCGCCCGGTCAGGCGCAGGCCCGCGAGGCGCCGCATGTCGTATGCTTTCGGCTGGCCGAAGGCTGATCTCCAACGTCTGAAATTGAAAAGCCCCCCGTTCCTGGCAGGAGCGGGGGGCTTTTTGCGTCAGCGGGCGGTCGTCTCGATCAGGACGTGAGCCTGGGCGATGGCCGCCTCGGTGGTCAGCTCGCCAGCCTGGACTTGATCGGCCAGCTTCATCAGGGGCGGGGCGGTGATGGCGCCGGTCTCGGCTTCCTCTGCGACATGGACGCCGCCGTCGCGGGCGATCACAGCGTCCCAGGCGTCGCGCACGGCGGCCCAATAGGTCTTCGTCGCCGCCCAGTAGTCGTCGCCCGCCTTGGGCGAGAAGGCGGTCGAGGCGTCATAGCTGTTGATGACGTCTTCCTGCACGATGGCGACCAACTCGCCGCCGTCCTTGCCCGACAGCTTCATGTTGTCCTGGATGTGGACCCAGCCGTCATGCTTCAGGATATGGCGGTTGGTGCCGAGGTAGCGGTCGTAGACCGGGTTGCGCACGGCGTCGCGGCGGGCCAGCGGCCGCCAGGTCGGGCCGGAGGTCCAGGCGCTCAGCCCGTTCTCATAGGTCCAGCGGCCGACGCCGCCGTAACGCGGAGAATCGTCCGTCTGCCACACCGTCTGGGACCAGGCGCCCTCGCGCTCGGCGGCGGGGACGGGCGTGGTGCGCCAGCTGTTGTCGCCGACATAGGTCAGGACGGTTTGCGGCTGATAGACCCAATCCTGGCGCCAGTGTTTGACGACGACGCTCTGGCCCCCGTGCTCCATCACCAGGATGTGCTGCAGGCTGATGCGGTCGCCGTTGTCGTAGACCAGGCGGACGATCTCGGTCCCGCCGGAGAGCTGTTCCTCCAGCGGGTCGTAGTCGGCGCGGAAGCTGACGTTTTCGCGCATGTCGAAGTGGACGCGGAATTCGCCAGCCTGGGCCAGGATCGACTGGCGGTCGCGCTCGAACTGAGGGCTGCGGGCGGGTGCGGCGGCTTGCGTCGATTGGGCGGCGGCGGCGGTCGCCAGGGCGGCGGGCGCCGCCCCGGTCAACAGGGCGGCGGCGATCAGGATGGCGCGCATGGAAGGCTCCTTGGCGATGGGCGGGGTCGGATGCGTCACAGGCGGACGCTCAGGGAGACGCCGACGTTGCGGCCCGGCTGGGTGAACGCGTCCAGGGTTCCGGGGCTGGCGCCGACGGCGGGGCGGCTCAGGCCGCGCACGTCGCTCCACCAGGCGTATTTCTCGTCGAAGACGTTGAAGACGCCGGCGCGCAGGGTGGCCCGCTCAGCCACGTTCCAATAGGCGGTGACGTCCAGCAGGGTGAAGGATTCGCCCGGCCAGCACAGGCCGCCGCCGCACTCGTGGTTCGACTTCTTGTCCGACCAGGTGACGGTGGCGCTCCCGCCCCAGACGCCCGAGGGCGCGGCGTAGTTCAGGCCGCCGACCAGCTTGATCGGATCGACGCTGGTCAGGGCGCCGCGCTCGCCCTCCGTCTCCTGTTCGCCGTCGGCGAAGGAGGCGGCGACGATGGTCGAGAAGCCGTTGTCCCAATGGATGTCGCCGCGCGCTTCCAGACCCCAGATCTTCACCGTGGTCAGGTTGACGTACTGATAGATCAGCGGGTCGACGCCGGGACGGCCCGTGCCGCGCACCACCACCTGGTTGATGAAGTCGTCGTATTCCGTGCGGAAGGCCGTCGTCTGCAGCGACAGGTTCCCGCCGAAGAGGTCCAGGTTGCGGAAGCGGAAGCCGCCCTCGATGCTCTCGCTCGTCTCGGGCTTCAGGTCCGGGTTGGGGATGGACTCATAGCCGAACACCGGGTTGGCGAAGAAGTTGTTCACCTGCATCGGCGAGGGCGCCTTGAAGCCCTGGGCGTAGTTGGCGAAGAGGCCGAAGTGGTCGTCGGCCCAGTAGATGACGCCGATCTTGGGCGACAGATGGCTGTCGCTCTGCTTCTCGGCGGCGGCGGGGAAGAGGGCGTCCTTCTTGGGCGTCAGCTCATACCAGTCGTAGCGCAGGGCCGGGATGATGCTGAGGCGGCCGCCCAGCAGGTCGATCTCGTCCTGAATGAACAGGCCCGCCAGGTCGAATTCGGTCTTGGGGAAGGGGCGGGTCGGGAAGGTTTCGCCGGTCGGCGGCACGGTGCCGTCACGGACGCCTTCCTGGGTCGTGCGCGACCAGTCGGCGCCGAAGGTGATGCGGTGGCGGACGGCCTCGCCGCCGAAGCTCTTGGACCCCTGCGCCGCCAGGCCCCAGACGGCGTTGTCGAAGGTCACGTCGCGGGTGCGGTCGCCCGAGACGGTGACCGGCGGCGCGGCGCCGACGATGGTGGTGATGTCGCGGTCTTCAAAGGTGAACTGGCGGGTCGTCGCCTCCTGCCAGAAGCCGGCGACCGAACCCTTGTCCAGGCCCAGGAAGTCGCTGAAACGCCAGTCCAGGCTGACGCGATCGCGCTGGGTCTCGTCCTCGGCCAGAACCTGATTGACGGTGGTGATGGTGGTGCGGCCGGGCATGGCCATGGTGCTGGAGCCGCGGGTGCTCAGGGCGTCGCCGCTCATGTCCTGGTCGAAGTGGTCATAGGTCAGGCGCACGACGTGGTCCGGGTTCACGTCCCAGACCAGCTTGGCCAGCACGGCGTTCGAGGCGAAATCCTGCGGGTTGGGCTGGGTGCGGGCCGCGCCGACGCCGCCCGTCTCGGCCATGTTTTCGGTCTCTTGAGCGTCACGGCGGGTGTAGGCCAGCAGGCCCGAGAAGGCGCCGCTGCGTCCGGCCAGGGCCAGGCCCTCGGTCCAGCCTTCGTCGGCCGAGTTGTAGCCGACGCGCGCACGGGCGCCGAAGTTGCGGCCCGCCTCGATGAAGTCGGCCGGGTCTTTCGAGGTGAAGCTGACGGCGCCGGCGATGCCGTCCGAACCATAGAGGGCCGAGGCCGGGCCGCGCAGGATCTCGACCGACTTGACCAGATCCAGGTCGTTATAGCCGCCGCGACCGACCGACTGGGCGCCGAAGGCGAAGCCGTCCGGCACGCGCACCCCGTCCTGCACGATCAGCACGCGGTTGCCGCCCATGCCGCGAATGGTGAAGCCGGAATTGCCGTCGCGCCCGGCGCCGGACAGGGCGGCCGAAAAGCGGGCGGGGCTGGTCGGGACGCTGACGCCCGGTTCGAACCGGATCAGATCCTTGATGTCGGTGACGAGGTTGGTCTCGATGTCCTTGGCGGTGATGACGCTGATGCTGGCGGGCACTTCGTCGACGCGGCGCTCGGTGCGGGTGCCGACGACGGTGACCGGGGCCACGCGCACGGGCTCGTTCAGGTCGATCGCATTGTCTTCGACGGCGGGCGCGGCGATGGCGGGAACAGCGGCGGCGAGGGCGGTCAGCCCGACGGAAATCATGAGTAGCGAGCGCATCGGCGAGACCCCGGTTGAAACTGAGGTCGCTTTAATGCGAACGATTATTAGAATCAATCTTAGTCTTTTCGCGCCCCAATCGTTCCCGCTACGGTCACAATCGCGCCAACTCGTCGCTTTGACGCAAGCGCGTCATTTCCCTTAGGAAAAACTCTGGCAGAACGAGGAGGCGCGATCCGCAGCCTTTCGGACGCCGTCCCAAAATTTTTCGGAGATGATCGACACGCCCGTGCCCGCCAGCTTCCTTCTGCTTGTCATTCTCGTCCTGCCCTTCATCGGGGCCATGATCGCCTCGGGGCTGCCGCGCCATGCGCGCACCGCTGCGGCCATCCTGTCGTGGATCATCGCCCTGATCAGCGTCGGCTGTCTGGCGGTGCTCTGGCCCAGGTTCCAGGACGGCGAGGTGCTGAAGCTGACCCTGGCCTGGCTGCCGTCTCTGGGGGTCAATCTGACCATTCGCCTGGACGGCCTGTCCTGGCTGTTCAGCGCCCTGATCCTGGGGATCGGCGCGCTCGTGGTGCTGTATGCGCGCTACTACATGTCGCCGAAGGATCCGGTGCCGCGCTTCTTCTCCTTCCTGCTGGCCTTCATGGGCGCCATGCAGGGCGTGGTGCTGTCGGGCAATCTGATCCAGCTGGTCGTCTTCTGGGAGCTGACCAGCCTCTTTTCCTTCCTGCTGATCGGCTACTGGCACCAGAACGCCTCGGCGCGCGAGGGCGCGCGCATGGCCCTGTCGATCACGGCGACGGGCGGGGTGGCCCTGCTGGTCGGCATGATCCTGATCGGGCGCATCGTCGGCAGCTATGAGCTGGACGCCGTCATCGGCGCGCGCGACGTCATCCTGGCCAGCCCGCTGTACCCGGTCGCCCTGGGTCTGATCCTGATCGGCGCCCTGACCAAGAGCGCCCAGTTCCCGTTCCACATCTGGCTGCCGCGCGCCATGGCGGCGCCGACGCCGGTCAGCGCCTATCTGCACTCGGCCACCATGGTGAAGGCGGGCGTCTTCCTGCTGATGCGGTTCTGGCCCGTCTTCGGCGAGACCGAGATGTGGTATTTCGTGGTCGGCGGCCTGGGGCTGACGACCCTGCTGGTCGGGGCCTGGTGCGCCATCTTCCAGCACGATCTGAAGGGCCTGCTGGCCTATTCGACCATCAGCCACCTGGGCCTGATCTGTCTGCTGCTGGGCCTGGGGTCTGACCTGGGCGCCATCGCCGCCATCTTCCACACCATCAACCACGCCACCTTCAAGGCCTCCCTGTTCATGGCGGCGGGCATCATCGACCATGAGGCCGGCTCGCGCGACATGCGCAAGCTCAGCGGCCTGATCCGCTTCATGCCGATCACCGCCACCCTGGCCATGGTCGCCGCCGCCGCCATGGCGGGCGTGCCGTTGCTGAACGGCTTCCTGTCCAAGGAGATGTTCCTGGCCGAGGCCCTGGCCAGCACCCAGACCTCGGCGCTGAACCAGGCTCTGCCGGTGCTGGCGACGCTGGCGAGCGCCTTCAGCGTCCTCTATTCGCTGCGCTTCATTCACAGCACCTTCTTCGGCCCGCCGCCGACCGAGCTGGACCGCGTCCCGCATGAGCCGCCGGCCTGGATGCGGCGCCCGGTCGAGGTGCTGGTGGCCCTGTGTCTGCTGGTCGGGATCTTCCCGGCCATCACCGTCGGCCCCTTCCTGCGCAGCGCCGCCGTGACCATGCTGGGCTTTGACCTGCCCCAATACAGCCTGGCCCTGTGGCACGGCTTCAACCTGCCGCTGCTGCTCAGCGTCATCGCCATGGCGGGCGGGATCGGCCTCTATGTCGTGTTCGGCAAGGCGCTGAACGCCAATCCGCGCGGCGGCCCCTGGGGCATGAAGCGGCTGAACGGCGGCTATCTGTTCGAGCGGTCCCAGGTCATTCTGATGGACCTGTCGCAGTGGATCGTGCGCCATCTGGGCGCGCAGCGCCTGCAGCCGCAGCTGCGCCTGATCCTGCTGACGGCCCTGCTGTCAGCAGCTGTGGCGGCGGCGGGCGGCTTCGTCCTGACCTGGCCCGAGTTCCGCGTTCCCCAGGCGCACAACCTGGCCTTCGCCGCCCTGTGGCTGGCGGGCGGGGCCTGCGCCCTGGCCGCCGCCTGGCAGGCCAAATATCACCGCCTGGCCGCCGTCATCCTGATGGGCGGGGCGGGTCTGGCCAGCTGCCTGACCTTCGTCTGGCTGTCGGCGCCCGATCTGGCCCTGACCCAGCTGGTGGTCGAGGTGGTGACGACGGTGCTGCTGCTGCTGGGCCTGCGCTGGCTGCCCAAGCGCCTAGCCGAGATCCATGTGCCCGAGTCCGAGCAGCGCCGCGCCCGCTGGCGTCGTCGTCTCGACCGGGGGATCGCCGTCTGCGCCGGCGCCGGCGTGGCTCTGATCGCCTGGGCCGTCATGGTGCGCCCGCCGGTCGAAGGCGTGTCGCGCTTCTTCGTCGAGAAGGCCTATGAGGAGGCGGGCGGCCGCAACGTCGTCAACGTCATCCTGGTCGACTTCCGCGCCTTCGACACCTTCGGCGAGATCACCGTCCTGGGCGTCGTCGGCCTAACGGTGCTGGCTCTGCTGCGTCGCTTCCGTCCGGCCAGCGACAGCCTGTCCCAGCCGATGCAGAAGCGGGTGCAGGACGCTTCGGACCGCGCCCGCGAAGGCCGCACCGAGGGCGACACCCTCAGCGACACCATGATGATTCCCGGCGTGGTGATGCGCTGGCTGTTCCCCTTCATCATCCTTCTGGCCGTGCACCTCTTCCTGCGCGGGCATGACCTGCCTGGCGGCGGCTTCGCGGCGGGGGTGGCGCTGTCGATCGCCTTCATCCTGCAATACATGTCGTCCGGCGCCCGCTGGGTGGAGGAACGGCTGGAGATCCGCCCGATCATCTGGATCGGCGTCGGCCTGCTGCTGGCCGCGCTCAGCGGGGCGGTGGGCTGGATCTTCGATCAGCCCTTCCTGACCACCTATTTCCAGTACGCCGACCTGCCGCTACTGGGCCGGGTGCCGCTGGCCAGCGCCGTCCTGTTCGACCTGGGCGTGGTGGTGCTGGTGGTCGGCGCCACGGTGCTGGTGCTGGTCGCCCTGGCCCACCAGTCGCTGCGCCGCGCGCGCATCGAGGAAGCCGAGGCTGAAGCGGAAGCCGAGGCCGAGCAGAAGGGAGGGGCGCAATGACCCAGATCGTCCTGGCCCTGGCCATCGGCGTCCTGACCGGTTCGGGCGTGTGGCTGATGCTGCGCCCGCGCACCTTCCAGGTCATCATCGGCCTGTCGCTGGTTTCCTATGCGGTCAACCTGTTCATCTTCTCCATGGGGCGGCTGCGCTCGGCCGCGCCGCCGATCACCAGCAAGGGAGCCGAGGATCCGGCCCTCTACGCCGATCCGACGCCCCAGGCCCTGGTGCTGACGGCCATTGTCATCAGCTTCGCCCTGACGGCCCTGTTCCTGGTGGTGCTGCTGGCCTCGCGCGGCGAGACCGGCAGCGACCATGTCGACGGCCAGGAGGCGCCCGAATGACCGACTGGCAGGAACATCTGATCATCGGGCCGATCGTTCTGCCCATGGTCATCGCTGCGGCCATGCTGCTGTTCGACGAGCGCCGCCGCCTGCTGAAGGGCGGCCTCAGCCTGTTCGCCATGGCGGCCATCCTGGCCATGGCCCTGGCCCTGCTGCACGAGAGCGCGACCGGGGCGACGGGCGGGGGCGACACGGCTCGCGTCTATCAACTGGGCGACTGGCCGGCGCCGTTCGGCATCGTCCTGGTGGCGGACCGTCTGTCGACCCTGATGGTGGCCCTGACCAGCGTCCTGGGCGCCTGCTCCATGATCTTCGCCCTGGCGCGATGGGACCGGGCGGGGCCGCGTTTCCACGCCCTGTTCCTGTTGCTGGTCATGGGGGTCAACGGGGCCTTCCTGACGGGCGACCTGTTCAACCTCTTCGTCTTCTTCGAGATCATGCTGGCGGCCTCCTACGGCCTGGCGCTGCATGGGTCGGGCGAGGCGCGCATCCGGGCGGGCCTGGCCTATATCGCCGTCAACCTGACCGCCTCCATGCTGTTCCTGATCGGGGTCAGCCTGATCTACGGCGTGACCGGCACCCTCAACATGGCCGATCTGGCCGTGCGCATCCCCCAGATCGCCGAGGCGGACCGGGGCCTGTTCCATGTCGGCGCGGCCGTCCTGGGCGTGGCCTTCCTGACCAAGTGCGCCATGTGGCCGCTGGGCTTCTGGCTGACCACCACCTATTCGGCGGCCAGCGCCCCGGCGGCGGCCGTCTTCGCCATCCTGTCCAAGGTCGGCGCCTATGTGATCATCCGCCTCAGCTTCCTGCTGTTCGCGCCGGACAGCGGCGCCTCGGCCGGGTTCGGCCAGCTGTGGATCCTGCTGGGCGGCCTGGCGACCATCGGCTTCGGCACGGCCGGGATCATCGCCGCGCGCGACCTGTCGATCGCCGCCGCCTACGCCGTCATCGTCTCGTCGGGCACGGTGCTGGCGGCCGTCGGCATCGGCAACGCCGACGTCCTGGGCGGGGCGGTCTTCTACCTGGTCGGCTCGACCCTGGCCTGCGGCGCCCTGTTCATGCTGGCCGAAGTGCTGAACCGGGGGCAGGATCCCGGCGCGCGCTCAGGCCGCGCCGTCTTCGAGGACGAGTACATCGATCCCTTTGACGACGAGGAGCGCAACGAGCCCGGTCTGGTCATTCCGGCGGCGGTGGCGGCCCTGGGCGGCGCCTTCCTGATCTCGACACTGATGATCGCGGGCCTGCCGCCGCTGGCGGGCTTCATCGGCAAGCTGGCCATGATGGACGCCCTGTCGGGCGTCGGCGGCTGGGCAGGCTATGGCGTGATCGCGGCCCTGTCCCTGGCGTCGCTGGGCGCCCTGATCGGGCTGACGCGCCTGGGCATGGCGGCCCTGTGGGCGCGGGACGACGACGCAGAGCCGGCGGTCGTGGTCGGCGCCGCCGAAGGCGTGGCCATCGCGGGCCTGTTGGCGGCCTGCATCTTCCTGGCGATCTTCGGCGAGGCGGGCTTCGCCTATGCCGACCACACGGCCGACTGGCTGGTGCGGCCCGACGCCTATGTCCGCGCGGTGCTGGGAGGCGGCTCATGATCCGGGCGGTTCTGCCTCACCCCATCCTGTCGCTGGCCCTGTTCGGGGCCTCGGTGCTGCTCAGCGGATCGGCCGCGCCGCCGGCTCTGGCTCTGGCCCTGCTGATGGCCCTGGCCGCGCCCCACATCATGCGCGCCCTGGAGGTCGAGCCGGTTCGCGTCAGAAAACCGCTGACCCTGCTGAGCTTCGGTCTGGTGGTCGCGCGCGACATCATCCGGTCGAACTGGGAGGTGGCCCTGGTCGTCCTGGGGCTGAACGCCTCGCGCGACAGCCGCGTCTCGGGCTTCGTCCATATTCCGCTGGAGATGCGCGACCGCTACGGCCTGGCGGTGCTGGCGGTGGTCATCACCAGCACGCCGGGCACCATCTGGGTCGAGTATGAGGATGCGACGGGCGTGCTCCTGCTGCACATCCTCGACCTGAATGACGAGGACGACTGGGCGGGTCGGATCAAGAACCGCTACGAGCGCCGCCTGATGGAGATCTTCGAATGAGCGGCGCCGTCTTCTACTGGGCGCTGGTTGTGGCGCAGCTGTTCCTGGCCGGGGCGGCCCTGATCGGGGTCTGGCGCATCGCCAAGGGGCCGCGCGCCCAGGACCGCATCCTGGGCCTGGACACCGTCTATCAGGCCGGGATGCTGCTGGTCGTCGCCTTCGGGGTGCGGACGGGCAGCCACCTGTATTTCTATGCGGCCGTCATCATCGGCATGCTGGGCTTCACCTCATCGGTCGCCCTGGCCAAATTCCTGATGCGCGGCGAGGTGATCGAATGAGCGGCTTTCCCGCAAACGTCCCGGCCTGGGCGGCGCTGCTGGCGGCGGGGCTGGTGCTGGCCGGTTCCGGCCTGACCTTCGTCGGCGCCCTGGGCCTGGTGCGGCTCAAGACCTTTTATGAGCGGGTTCACGCCCCGACGCTGGGGGCGACGCTGGGCATGTTCCTGATCCTGGGCGGGTCGGTGGTCTACTTCACCGCGGCCGAGGGGCGGTTCATGCCGGTCGAGCTTCTGGTGGCGGTCTTCTTCACGGTGACGACGCCGGTGACGCTGATCATCCTGGCGCGCGCGGCCCTGTTCCGCGACCGGACCGATCGCTCCGGCGACGGGGTGCGGGTGCCGCTG
This sequence comes from Brevundimonas sp. UBA5936, assembly GCA_002430835.1. GTDB lineage: Bacteria > Pseudomonadota > Alphaproteobacteria > Caulobacterales > Caulobacteraceae > Brevundimonas. Next base: position 5,362 of record DJDA01000022.1, on the reverse strand, counting down.
GAGGGCGAGTGCGACGGGGTGGTCCGCACGCCGCCGGACCTGACGGCTATTGATCCTCGTCGAAGCGACGCGCCACAAGGTCGGTAAGGGCGGCGACGGCCTCGGCGGCGTCCGGCCCCTCGGCTTTCACCTCGACGCCGCAGCCGATCCCGGCGCCCAGCATCAGCAGGCCCATGATCGAGCGGGCGTCCACGGTCACGCCGTCGCGCGTCACCTGGATCTCGGATTCGAACTCCGAGGCCAGCTTGACGAACTTGGCCGAGGCGCGGGCGTGCAGGCCGCGCTGGTTGCAGATGTTCAGCACCGCCTGGGCGGAAGGGGCGACGTCGCTCATTTCTCGCCCGCCAGCACCCACGACGCCACCGAGATGTATTTTCGGCCCGCATCCTGGGCGTGGGCCACGCAAGCCTCCAACGTCTCGCGGCCGCGCACGCTGGCCAGCTTGATCAGCATGGGCAGGTTCAGCCCGGCGATGACCTCGGCGCCGGTCTGCTCCATCACCGAGATGGCCAGGTTGGACGGCGTGCCGCCGAACATGTCGGTCAACAGGATGACGCCTTCGCCTTCATCGACGGCGGCGGCGGCGTCGACGATGTCGCGGCGGCGCCGCTCCATGTCGTCCTCAGGGCCGATGCAGATGGCGGCGACGCCGCGCTGCGGCCCCACCACGTGCTCCATCGCCGACAGGAATTCGGAGGCCAGGCCCCCGTGGGTGACGATCACCAGCCCGATCATATAGGCTTCACCAAAGACATCCCCAGCTCGCCTCGACGAGCGACAAGCCTCGTTTCATAGGGCAATCGCGGCGCGGATCAAAGGGCGCCGTCGTCGCGCCGTCATGGAAGCGTTGCGACGACGTTCATCGCCGCCGCGACGACCAGGGGCGCTGAGGCGGGACGAGGGTCCAGACCCAGGCGTGGGATCGCGATTCCGTCGATCACGTCCTGGGCCTTTTCTGGCATCCGCTCGACCGGCTCATGGGTCAGGTGCAGCGACAGGGCGATCCGCGCCAGGGGCAGGAAAGGCTGGCCGACGACGCCCAGGCCGCGCACCTCCATCCGCCCGGCGATGGTCGCGGGCGCGGCGGCGTAGAGGACGCCCTCGCAGGCGAAGACGTCCACCCAATCGTCGCCGACCAGCCGCCAGCCGTTCTGCATCAATCGCAGGGCCAGGTCGCTCTTGCCGGCGCCGGATCGTCCCTGGATCAGCACGCCGCGCCAGGCGCCGCCGAGGCGGAGCGCGGCGACAGTGGCGTGCAGGGGCTGGCGGGGCGCGGTCATGAGCGTCAGATCACGGGCGCTTGCCCGTCGCCGGCAACCGCACCTCGAAGCGGGCGCCGACCACGGCGCCGTCGGGGCCGGTGCGGTTCTCGGCGTGGACGCGCCCGCCGTGGGCGTCGATGATCTGGCGCACGATGGCCAGGCCCAGGCCCGAGTTGGCGCCGAAGGCCGTGCCCTTGGGCCGTGAGGTGTAGAAGCGCTCGAACACCGTCTCCAGGTTTTCAGCCGGAATGCCGGGGCCGTCGTCTTCGACGCGGACGCGCAGGGGCAGGTCGGGCTGGCTGTCGTCGCGCTCCAGGCTCACCCGCACTTCGCCGTCGGGCGGGCTGAAGGAGCGGGCGTTGTCGATCAGGTTGCGGAACACCTGGCCCAGAGGAATGTCGCGGCCGACGACGCGGGCGCTGTCGGCGCTCAGGACGAAGCGCACCGGGGGCTCGCCCGGCTTCTGACCGGCCTCATAGACGCCGATGATGTCGCCCAGCAGTTCCTTCAGATCGATGGCGCGCGGGCGGTCGCGCGACAGTTCGGCGTCCAGGCGCGAGGCATTGGAGATGTCGGTGATCAGGCGATCCAGCCGCCGCACGTCCTGCTGCAGCAGATTGGTCAGGCGGGCCCGCTGCTCATCGGTCTTGACCAGGGGCAGAGTCTCCAGCGCCGAGCGGATCGAGGTCAGGGGGTTCTTGATCTCGTGGCTGACGTCGGCGGCGAAGCGTTCGATGGCGTCCATGCGCGTCGACAGGGTGTCGGTCATGGACTCAAGCGCGCGGGCCAGGTCGCCGATCTCGTCGCGGCGGTCCTCGAGGTCGGGCAGGGAGATGGCGCGGGCGCGCTGTAGACGCACCTGGTCCGCCGCTGCCGACAGCCGCATCACCGGCCGCGCCACGAACAGGTGCAGCACCAGCGACGCCAGCAGATTCACCGCCAGCGCCACCAGGGCGAAAGGCATCAGCGCGCGGCGTTGCGCGTCCAGGGTAGCGTTGACGTCGCCGGCCTCCAGGGTCAGCACGCCCAGCACCTGCTGCACATGGCGCACGGGCAGGGAGACGGAGACGACGCGCTCTCCCTCTTCGTTGCGGCGGATGGCGGCCTGAGGCGTGCCCTGCAGCGCGCGCTCGACCTCGGCCGACAGTTCGGCGTCGGCGCGGGCCAACCGTGCGGTTTCGCGGCGTGAAGGCTCGGTCGGGGCCAAGGCGGTGCCCGCCGGATTGGCCGGAGGCAGGGGCGCGCCGGGGATGGCGTCGCTGACCCGATAGGAGTCCGACACCTCGATCCCGTCCATGTCGAACAGGCGGGCGCGCTGGCCCGCCGGGATGAAGTTGTCACGCAGCCACAGGGCGGCCGCGCGGTCATCCAGCATGGGATAGGGATCGCCCTGGGTGATGCCCAGTTCGCCCAGGACGTTGGCCAGCAGTTCAGCCTGGACGCCGAGCGATTCCTGGCGCGCCTCGATCAGACCGCGCCGCCACTCGTTGAGCAGCAGGGCGCCGCCGAACAGGATCAGCAGGCTGAGAAGATTGAGGGCCAGGATGAAGCCGCCCAGGCGCGATCCGCCGAAGCGGAATCGGCGCCGCGCCGGGGCGTCTTCAGGTTCAGCTCTCGCGGTAGCGGTATCCGACGCCATACAGGGTCTCGATAGCGTCGAACTCAGGGTCGACCATGCGGAACTTCTTTCGCATCCGTTTCACATGGCTGTCGATGGTGCGGTCGTCGACATAGACCTGATCGTCATAGGCGGCGTCCATCAGATTGTCGCGGCTCTTCACGAAACCGGGGCGCTGGGCCAGGGCTTGCAGCAGCAGGAACTCGGTGACGGTCAGCTTGACCGGCCGGCCGTCCCAGGTCGATTCGTGGCGCGCCGGGTCCATCGACAGCTTGCCGCGCTTGATCGCCTTGCCGGCTTCGACGGCGGCCGGATCGATGGGGTCCAGGCCTTCCACGCCCGCGCGGCGCAGCAGGGCCTTGACCCGTTCGATCAGCAGGCGCTGGCTGAAGGGCTTGTGGATATAGTCGTCGGCGCCGAGGTTGAAGCCGAGGATCTCGTCGATCTCCTCGTCCTTGGACGTCAGCATGATGACCGGAATGCTGGAGGTCTGGCGCAGGCGGCGCAGCACTTCCATGCCGTCCATACGCGGCATCTTGACGTCGAGGATGGCCAGGTCCGGCGGGGTGGCCTCCAGCGCTTCCAGGCCCGAGGCGCCGTCGTGATAGGCGGTCACCGTATGGCCGTGGCTTTCCAGCGCCAGAGAGACGGAGGCCACGATGTTCTCGTCGTCGTCGACCAGGGTGATGTTAGCCAAGGGCTTCTCCTTAGTGCGGGCGGGTCGATCGCTTGATCGGCCGCCGTATCCGGTAACGCGCGGCAAGCGTAACCGTTCTATGCATTCGCGGTGACTTTACGGCCACTGCAAAATGGTTTGCGCGACTCTGCCTTTCAACCCGTGCGAGGAAAAGGCGAAACCTCGCCTTAAAGCCTGGAAAGCCAGAATAGGCGTCTTGCTGTCCACGAAAGCGCCATGGCCGGTCCCGTTCACTACGAAATCTACATCCGCCGCACGCCGCCGGACGACTGGTCGCTGTCGCAGGCGATGGAGGATCGCCGCCGCGCCATGGAGACGGCCGAGGATCTGATGCGCGACCGTCAGGCCGTGGCCGTGCGCGTCACCAAGGAGACCCTGGACCCCGAGACCATGGAGTTCGCCAGCGTCGTCGTCCTGACGCGTGGCGCGCCGGAACTGAAGCGCAAGCGCCCGGCGCCGGTCGAGCCGCGCGGCCCTTCCTGTCGCGGGGTGCAGGATCTCTACGCCCCCCATGCGCGCGAGACCATCGGCCGCATCCTGGAGGACTGGTTGGGGCGCCAGGGCGCGACGGCCTTCGAGCTGCTGCACCGGCCGGATCTGGCCGAACGGCTGGAAGCCTCCGGCGTGGAACTGCAGCACGCCATCCAGAAGGTCGCGGTGCCCGAGGCCCAGGCCGTGCCCGGCCAGTCGGTGCATGAGTTGATGCGCCACTATCAACGCCTGGCCGAACAGGCGATCGAGCGGCTGTTGAAGGCGGGCCGCAGTCGGACGTTCGCCGATCTGGAGACGCGATCCGTCGCCGATCTGGCGCACAGCCTGGCCGGGGCGCCCGACCGGGCCTTCCTCATGGGCGGGGCGGTGGCCGGGTCGCTGCGCGGCCTGACGGGCGCGCGGGCGCGGCTGGAGCGGCTGATGGACATCTGCGATCGGGCGCCGATCGAGGGGCCGCCGCGCGCCCTGGTGTTCGTCGCGGTCGAGCAGATCCTGTGCGAGCTTCTGGGATCGCGCGCGGGTCTGGCCCAGATCCTCGGCCCCGGCCTGGATCAGGGCTCCAGCCTGGCGGCGGCCGTGCGTATGGTCGCCCCGCGCGAGGTCGGCGCCGTTCTCGCCCATGACCCGCGACTGACCTTGCTGGTGCCGCCAGTCGAAGGCCCGCCGGCGCGGCTGGGCGAGCGGTTGGCGGCGGGCGAGTTCCCCCTGCTGGCGGCCGCCCTGGCGCGGATGGTGCTGCGCGAACTGATGAGCCAGCGCCGCCTGCGGCCGGGCGACGCCGTGGGCGAGATCGACATTCTGCGCGCCCTGGCCACCGCCCTGACGGCCACGGCGGGACGGCTGCTGACGCTGGAAGAGGTGCAGACCGCCTTCATCGAACGCTCGCGCAGCCTGGTCGCCGCCGATTTCGTCGCCGCCTATGTCGCC
>DJDA01000022.1:0-187 GCA_002430835.1 Brevundimonas sp. UBA5936 | reverse complement strand
CGCCGGGGCAGCGTCTGCTGTCGCTGGTCGTTCTGCAACGGTCGGTGCGCAACGCAGGTCTGCCCGAGCGCGAGACCCAGGCCATCGTCGACGCCCTGGGGCTGGTGGGCGGCGCGGTCGAGGCCGACGCCCGGCTGACGATGCAGATCGCTCGCGCGCCGGCGCCGATCCCGCAGAAGCTGGCGGC
>DJDA01000117.1:724-25651 GCA_002430835.1 Brevundimonas sp. UBA5936 | reverse complement strand
GGATGACGCGCCGCCTGGGCCGCCAGATGCTCCCCGCCGCCGAAACCGATCTCCAGCCACGCCGCCTTCGCGCCTGGCATCAGGGCCAGGGGGTCGATAGGCCCCTTGGCCGGGTCCGGCACGGCGATGCGCGGCATCAGGGTGTCGAACAGCGCCGCCTGCTTCGCCTTGATCGGCCGCGACTTGATGCGCCCGAAGGAGCGCAGCGGGCCATGCGCCTTGGCCCACTCGGGGCGCTCGGCGTCGGACGGCTTGGGATCGGTGTCGTCGGTCATGGCGCGCGCTCTAGCGGCTAATGCCCGCGCACGCAAAGCCCCCTCGGTGCGGAAGGTTCAGCCCCACGGGCCGCGCGGCGGCGACAATGGACCGTCATCGGTCGTGGGCACGCTGGTCCCGCGGATCGGCGCGGCGGACGGTGAAGGCGCGACGAAGGCCGCCGCCGGGCGCACGCGCCCGCCCATGCCCATCTTCGCGCCCAGCTCCATCAGGGCGCGCACGCGGTTGCCGGTGGCCGGGTGGGTCGAGAACAGATTGTCCGCCCCCTTCCCGTTCAGCGGATTGATGATGAACATATGGGCCGTCGCCGGATTGCGCTCGGCCGGGGCGTTCACCGCCCCGCGCGCATAAGCCTCGATCTTCTGCAGGGCCGAGGCCAGGGCCTGAGGGTCGTTGGCGATCTCGGCGCCGACGCGATCGGCCTCGTATTCGCGGGTGCGGCTGATGGCCATCTGCACCAGGCCCGCCGCCATCGGCGCCAGCAGCATCAGGGCGATGGTTCCGATCATGCCGCCCGGACGCTCGCGGTCGTCGCCGCCGCCGAAGAACAGGGCGAAGTTAGCCAGCATGGCGATGGCGCCCGCCACCGTCGCCGTGACCGTCATGGTCAGGGTGTCGCGGTTCTTCACATGGGCCAGTTCATGCGCCATCACGCCGCGGATCTCTTCGCGCGTCAGCATGTCCAGCAGGCCCGTCGTCGCCGCCACCGCCGCATTCTGGGGGTTGCGCCCCGTGGCGAAGGCGTTCGGCTGATCGTTCGGGATGATGGTGATGTTGGGCAGAGGCATGCCGGCGTCCTGCGCCATCTGCTTCACATCGGCGACATAGGCGCGCACCACGGCGTTGGGGTGGGTCTCGTCCACCGGCTGGGCGCGGTACATCTTCAGGACGATCTTGTCCGCGTTCCAATAGCTGAAGACATTCATGCCCGCCGCCACGACCAGGGCGATCGCCATGCCTGTAGCGCCGCCGATCAGATAGCCGATCCCCATGAACAGGGCGGTCATCGCGGCCAGCAGGGCGAATGTCTTCAGATGGTTCATGCGGGGCTTCAGGCGAAAGGTTTCAGGCGACAGGGGTGGCGTGTTCAGCCGGAACGTCTATTTGAGCCGCAGTATCCCCGCTCTCAAGGCAGGCGACCTGTGACCGAACAGCCCACCCCCCCGACTGAACATCCGACCGAACCTTCCCCCGAGGAAGCCTTCAACGCCGACGTGCCCCACGCCACGCCCGAGCGCCCCCTGAACGAGGTCGCCCGCCGGGCCCTGCTGGAGGCCGCCGAACGCCGCGCCGCCGAGGAAGCCGCTGCGCTTCCGAACGAGGTCGGCGGCCGCAAGGGCCCGGAACCGACCCGTTTCGGCGACTGGGAGAAGAAGGGCCTGGCGGTAGACTTTTAGGGCGCTACCGCTCGCCGCGCGGCGGCTCGCTGCTTGAGCTGATTTGAGCGCGATCGCTCGGCGCGCAGCCCAGCCGCCGCTTCGCGGTCCCGCTCCCCATGACATGAAGGGAAAAGACCCCGGTTCCCTTGATGGGAGAATAGTGAACGCTCTGGCGAGATCCGCATTAACCTTTACGGCTGAAACAAGGAGCGCAGCCATGAAGGCTCTATTCTACGCCGCCGCAGGCGCGGCGGTCCTCATCGCCGGAGCGGCCGAGGCCCATCAGGCCGGCGCCCGATATAACGCCGCCGCCGGCTACGCCCGCGGCCCCGTGGTCCAGACCCGCGCCCAGACCTGGTACAGCGACACCGGCTGGCAGGGCGGCTACGGCCCGATCGAAAGCTACGGCTATGGTTACGGCTACGGCGGCGCCGGGGTTCGTCCGCCGGTCGTGATCGCCCCGTCGCAGCCGCCGATCCAGCATGGCGGCTACGCCTATTCCGGCGTCACCCGCTCCATGCCCTTCGGCTATCCGGTCGACGGCTACGGCCGCTACCCCTGGGCGCGCGCCGGCTATGGCGGCTACGGCGGCCAGTATCAGGGCCAATATCAGGGCGGATACCAGCAGGGCTATTATCAGGGCGGATACGGCTACGACTGCGGCCGCTGCGGCCCGCCGCCCCAGCCTATGCAGCCGGTGCATTACCGCGCCGAGCCGATCTACGTCAGCCAGCCGCCGGTCTATGTCTCGCAGCCGCCCGTCTATGTGGAATCGCCGCCGGTCTTCGTGCAGCCGGCCCCGGTCTACGTCGAACCGGCCCGCGTCCACGTAGCGCCGCCGCCGGTCCATGTGGCCGCCGCCGACGTGCGCGTCGCCCCGGCCCAGGTCGAGGTGGCCCGCCCCAACGTCTACGTCGAGCCGCCGCGCGTCGAAACCGCCCCGCCGGTCGTGAACTTCGACCAGGGCTATTACGCCGTGCCGCCCGCCCCGCCTGCACCGCCGTCTCCGACCGAGCGGCCCTACCGCCAGGAACGCGGCGAGCGCGGCTGATACGAAAAAGGGCGGCGCCAGCAGACGCCGCCCTTCTTGTTTCACGTGAAGCAGACCCCTTACGGATCAAGCCCATAGGCCTCAGACCAGGGCGATCTCCTGGGTGATCGCCTGGGCCGCCGCACGCGGATCGGCGACGGCCGTGATCGGACGGCCGATAACCAGATGGGTCGCGCCAGATTGCAGGGCGCTGGCCGGGGTCGCGGCGCGCGCCTGATCGTCCAGGGCCGCGCCTGCGGGCCGCACCCCCGGCGTCACGATCAGGAAGTCCTCGCGACCCGCCGCCGCCGCGATCTCGCGCGCCCGGCTCGCCTCATGCGGGCTGGAGACGACGCCGTGGATACCGGCCTCCAGCGCCTGACGCACCCGCTGCTCCACCAGTTCGGCCGCCGACAGGCTGTGATCGTCCGCCTTCAGGTCATCGTCCGTCAGGCTGGTCAGGACGGTGACGCCCAGGATCTTCAGGTCCGACCCCGCCGCGCCGCGCGCCGCCGCCGCCATCACCTGCGGCCGGGCGTGGACGGTCAGCAGGTCGCAGCCCGCGTTCGCCAGCACCGCCGTCGCCTTCTCCACCGTCGCGCCGATGTCGTGCAGCTTCCAGTCCAGGAACACCTGGGCGCCCGACGCCTTCAGCTCGCCCGCCAGCCCCATGCCGTCCGAGGCGAACAGCTGCAGCCCAACCTTGTAGAAGCCGACCGCATCGCCGATCCGCTCGACCAGGGCGCGCGCCTCATCGGTCGTCGGCACGTCCAGGGCGCAGATGACGCGCGGGTCGAAGGGGCGATTGGGGCGGTCTGCTGACATTTCCGGCTCTCGGCGGCTTGCAGGCGCGCGCGGATGCCCCGATAGGTGAGACAAGGGGTCGCGGTCGCGCGGCGGGTTTTCTAAGGCGGGGGCAAGCAATGAACGCGGTCGATCTGGGGGTCAACCTGTTCGTGGCGCTGTTCGCCCTGCTGGACCCGATCGGCAATGTGCCGATCTTCGCGGCGGCCACGGCGGGCGCCTCCCTGCGTCAGCGCATCACCGTCTCGGCCATGATCTGCGCCTTCGCGGCGGTCTTCCTCGGCTTCTTCTTCTTCACGGGCCTGGGCCTGCTGCAGTTCTTCGGCATCTCGCTGGCCGCCTTCCGCATCGCGGGCGGCATCCTCTTGCTGCTGCTGGGCCTGGACATGGCGCGCGAGGACTTCCTCAAGATCTTCGCCGACGCCGACGCCGCGACCGACGCCCAGGACGTGCGCGGCTACGCCAAGCGCCGGTTCAAGCGCCTGATCGTGCCCTTCGCCATTCCCCTGATGATCGGACCGGGCGCCATCTCGGCCATCATCATCCAGGCGGGCGAGGCCCAGAAGCTAGGCGCGGCGGGCACGGCGGCGTCGCTGACCGCCATGGTCGCCGCCTGTGTCGTCACCTTCATGTGCTTCGCCGCCACCGGCCCGATCAGCCGCATCCTGGGCGACGTCGGCATGGCCATTGTGGTGCGGGTGCTGGGCCTGATCCTGTGCGCCCTGGCGATCCAGTTCATCCTGATGGGTCTGGGCGAGGCCCTGCCGGGCATGTTCAGCGCGGGCGTCACCACCCCCTACCCCTCCGGCGGGCACTAAAGCTCTAGAGGCGGTCCAGCCGTCTGGCGTGGCCGCCGACCATCTTCAGCGCCAGGGCGTCGGGCAGCAGCCCGCCCAGCGCCGCCAGCACATTGTTGGCGACGCCCGGCGTCACGCGCGGCCGGTTGGCCTCGACCGCGTCCCAGCCGATGCGGGCCACGCGGTCGGCGTCCATCCACATCCACTTGGGATAGGCGGCCGAGACCTGATCGCGCGAGCCGTTGACGTCGTGGAACTCGGTATAGGTGTAGCCGGGGCACAGGGCGGTGACGTGCACGCCGGTCCCTCGCGTCTCCAGCCACAACCCCTGCGACGCCTTGATCAGGAAGCTCTTGATCGGGCCGTAAAGCGTGTCGCCGCCCGTCGCCGGCATCTGTCCGGCCAGGGAGGCCACGTTCAGCACCCGACCCCAGCCGCGCGCGACCATGCCGGGCAACACCAGGCGCGACAGCTCGACCGGCGCGCTCAGCATGACCCGGATCATGGCGGCGTGGTCGTCTGGGTCGGTCGTCAGAAAGCCCGTGGTGCGGCTGAAGCCCGCGTTGTTGATCAGGCCGTCGACGCTCAATCCCCGCGCCGCGATCGCCTCGACCAGACACGCGGGCGCCTCCGGCTCGGCCAGATCAGCGACGACCACGGTCGCAGCGACGCCGTGGACGGCGGCCAGTTCCCCGGCCAGGGCCTGAAGCGGCCCTTCGCGCCGGGCGGTCAGGATCAGGTCATGCCCCCGCGCCGCGCAGACGCGCGCCAGGGCGGCGCCGATGCCCGCCGAAGCGCCCGTGATCAGAACAGTGCGACGCCCCTCCCCCAAGGACGCCTCGTCAGGCCGCGTCGGCGTTGGGGCAGCACGGATGCGGCGCAAACGGACGCAACACTTCCGGGTCTTCGGCCAGCAGGTCGGCGATGGTGATCTTCGACAGGGCCGCGCCCGCCGCCTGATCCGCCGCCGTCAGGGCCTTGGCCACCTGGCGCGGAATATGCTCGCCGACCGGGCAGCCCTTGGCTCCGGCCGGAGGCGAGCCCAGTTGGGCGCAGCCGTTCACCGCCTTCAGCACCTCATCCAGGCGAATATCCTCGGGCCGCCGCAGCAGCCACGAGCCGCCCGACGCGCCCGGGCGCGTGGCGATCAGGCCCGCCTTGGCCAGCAGGGCCGTGACCCGGCGGATCACCACCGGGTTGGTCGGCACCGAGGCCGCCAGGACGGCGCTCGGCTCGGCCTCGGTCGCCGCATAGGCGCCCTTGTGGGCCAGATAGGCCAGGGCGTGGGCGGCGACGGGAAAACGTTGGCTGTCAGACATCAGGGTTCATGCTCCTGATGGGAAGGTAGGCCTTCCGAAGGCGTTTCACAAATCGATCCGTAACAAAAACTGTTTCCGTATGGCTCCGCTAGGCGCCCGCCTTGCGCGCAAAGCCCCAGGCGGCGTCCGAAAGCGGGCCGACCTGGGCGGCCATGGCCTTGGCGTGGGCGCTGGCGGCGGTGCCGTCGCGCACCCGTCCGGCGATGCCCTGACAGATGGCCGCCAGCCGGAACAGATTATAGGCGAACAGCCAGTCCAGGTTCGTCGGCGCCGCCGTCCCGGTCTTCTGAGCATAGCATTCGACCATCTCCGCGACCGAAGGAACGCCCAGCGTCTTGAGGTCCGCTCCGGCCAGGCCGTTGCGCAAGGACGCCGGGATCACCCAGGCGATCAGCAGATAGGAGAAGTCCGCCATCGGGTCGCCCAGGGTCGACAGCTCCCAGTCCAGCACCGCCCGCACCTTCGCCTCGATGGGATCAAGGATCAGATTGTCGAGGCGGAAGTCCCCATGCACGATCCGCGTCGGCCCCTCGGGCGGCAGGCTGTCGGGCAGGAAGGCGATCAGCCGATCCATGGCCGCGATCGGTTCGATCTCGGAGGCGCGATACTGTTTGGTCCAGCGCCCCACCTGGCGGGCGAAATAGTTCCCCGCCCTGCCGTAGTCGGCCAGGCCCGCAGCCTCCGGCTCCAGCCGGTGCAGGGCCGCCAGCGTATCGACCTGGGCGTCATAGATCGCGCGGCGCTCCGGCGGGGTCAGGCCGGGCAGCTTCAAGTCCCACAAGATGCGGCCGTCAACCTTCTCCATGACGTAGAAAATGGAGCCGATGACGCCATCATCCGTACACAGAGCATAAGGTCGCGCGACCGGAAAACCCTGGGCGTGCAGGGCCGAGATGACGGCGAACTCGCGGTCCACGGCGTGGGCGCTGGCCAGCAGCGCGCCCGGCGGCTTGCGACGCAGCACATAGGTCCGGCCCGGCGTGGTCAGCTCATAGGTCGGGTTGGATTGGCCGCCCTTGAACTGGCGGAGGGTCATCGGCCCGGCGTAGCCCTCGACGTTCGCCGCCAGCCAGGCGTCCAGCGCCGCCTCGTCCAGCCGATGGCGGTCGTCCACCTCGCGCGTGCCCGAAAACGTAGTTTGAGCGTCCAATGCCTGTGAATCCGTGGCCTCGGTCATTCCCCCTCCTCCGGCTGGGCGGCGATGATGGCCGCCCGTACTGCGCCGCGCCAGCCCTTGAGCAGCCGCGCCCGCGCCTCGGCTCCCATGCGCGGCGTCCAGACGGCGGGCGCTTCGGCCGGAGCGGTCCACAGGGCCTCGGTCAGACCGACGCCATAGGCCGCCAGCCGCGCCGCCCCCATGGCCGTCATCTCCTGGAAGGCGGGCCGTTCGACCTCGACCTCGCAGATGTCGGCGATGAACTGCATGGCGAAGGCGTTGGCGGTGACGCCGCCATCGACCTTGAGCCGCTTCAGCGGCGGCGCGCCGTCCTTCGTCAGGGCGTCCAGCAGGTCGCGGGTCTGATAGGCCAGGCTCTCCAGCGCCGCGCGGACCATGTGCGCCGGTCCGCTGTCACGGGTCAGGCCGACGACCGTGCCCCGCGCCTCCGGCTCCCACCAGGGCGCGCCCAGGCCGGTGAAGCCGGGGACCAGATAGACCCCGCCGTTGTCCTTCAACGTCTGGGCCATGGCCTCGGACTGGCGCGAATCCGACAGCACCTTCAGCCCGTCGCGCAGCCACTGGATCGCCGACCCGGCCGAGAAGATGGACCCCTCCAGCGCATAGGCCGCCTCTCCGTCCGCCGCATAGCCCAACGTCCCCAGCAGCCGCGAGGTCGAGGCCACCGGCGCATCGCCGACATTGGCGACCAGAAAGGCCCCTGTGCCGTAGGTGATCTTGGCGTCCCCCGCCGTCAGCGCGCCATGCCCGACCAGGGCCGCGTGCTGATCGCCCGCCGACCCATGAATGGGCAGGGCGCGCCCCAGCAGGGACGCATCGGCCTTCCCCAGCAGGGCGTCGCAGTCGCGGATTTCCGGCAGGGCCGCCATCGGCACGCCGAACAGGTCGCACAGATCCTGTCGCCAGGCGCGCGACGTCAGGTCCATCAGACTGGTGCGGCTGGCGTTGGTGGCGTCGGTGACGTGGCTGTTTCCGCCCGTCAGCTTCCAGATCAGCCAGGCGTCGATGGTGCCCAGCTTGACCTCGCCCCGCGCCGCCCGTTCGCGCGCGCCGGGCACAGCGTCCAGCAGCCAGGCGTATTTCGAGGCCGAGAAATAGGGATCGAGGATCAGGCCCGTCGCCGCCTGCACCGCCGCCTCATGCCCTGCCGCCGCCAGCCGCGTGGTCGCCTCAGCCGTGCGCCGGTCCTGCCAGACGATGGCGCGGTGCAGGGGCTCGCCCGTCGCCGCGTCCCAGATCACCGAGGTCTCGCGCTGGTTGGTGATGCCGATGGCGGCGAAGCGGCCGACGCCGCCTGCCTTCCTGACCACCTCGCGACAGGTCTGCAGCGTCGCGCGCCAGATCTCGGCCGCGTCATGCTCGACCCAGCCCGACTGCGGGAAGTGCTGCGCTAGCTCGATCTGGCTGACGGCGACAGCGTGGAAATCGCTCTCGGGCGAGACTTCAAACGCGATCGCCCGCGTCGAGGTCGTGCCCTGGTCGATGGCGAGGATCATATTTGCTTGCATGATGTGAGTTATGCAGAGCCTGCGCCGCGACGTAAGAGGGAACCCATGCATACGCCCTCCTTCTCAGGCGTCGTCGACGCCGCCCGCCAGATCGCCCCCGCCGCCGTCCGCACGCCGCTGATCGAGCATCCGGCCCTGAACGAAGCCATCGGCGGTCGCGTCCTGATGAAGGCCGAGACCTTTCAGGTCGCGGGCGCCTTCAAGTTCCGCGGCGCCTATAACCGCGTCAGCCGCCTGACCGAGGAAGAGAAGACGCGCGGCGTCGTGGCCTATTCCTCGGGCAATCATGCGCAGGGGGTGGCGGCGGCGGCCAAGGCTGTCGGCGCGCCCGCCGTCATCGTCATGCCGTCCGACAGCCCGACGGTGAAGGTCGAGGGCGTGCGCGCCTTCGGCGGCGAGGTGCGCTTCTACGACCGCTGGACCGAAAGCCGCGAGGCCATCGGCGCCGAAATCGCGGCCGAGCGCGGCTCGGTGCTGGTCCCGCCGTTCGACGATCCCTTCATCATCGAAGGCCAGGGCACGGTCGGGCTGGAGATGTTGGAACAGGCCGGTGTTCCGATAGATCAACTGCTGTGCGGCGCCTCGGGCGGCGGGCTGATCGCCGGGATCAATCTGGTCATGGCCGAACAGAGCCCCGACACCCGCGTCATCGTGGTCGAGCCCGACGCCTTCGACGACACTCGCCGCTCGCTGGAGGCGGGCGCCCGCACCGCCCATCCGCAAGGGTCGCCGTCCATCTGCGACGCCCTGATGGCGCCCATGCCGGGCGAACTGACCTGGCCGATCAACCGGCGCCTGGCGGGCGCCGCGACCGTCACCGACGCCGAGGTCGCAGAGGCCATGCGCTTCGCCTTCCGCTGGCTGAAGCTGGTCATCGAGCCGGGCGGCGCCGTGTCGCTGGCGGCCCTGCTCTCGGGCAAGGTCGAGGCGAAGGGGCTGACCACCGGCATCGTCCTGTCGGGCGGCAACGTCGACCCCGGCCTGTTCAGCGAAATCATCGAGGGACGCTTCGAGGGGTAGGCCTTGCCTCCGCCCCCTCCCCGCGCAAGGCTGGCGCAAACGGGAGGGGCGTCACATGACCAAGGCCAGCGAACTTCAATCCCTGATCGGACAGGAGGTCGGCGTCAGCCGCTGGTTCGCGCTGGATCAGGCGCGCATCGACGCCTTCGCCGGGCTGACCGAGGACGAGCAGTTCATCCACGTCGACCCCGAGCGCGCGAAGGCGACGCCCTTCGGCGGGACCATTGCGCACGGCTTCCTGACCCTCAGCCTCGCCTCGGCCATGAGCATGGATGCGGTCGCCCCGCTGGATGATCTGGTGATGGGGGTGAACTACGGCTTCGACCGCCTGCGCTTCCTCGCCCCGGCGCCGTCGGGATCGCGCGTGCGCGGCCGTTTCAAACTGTTGTCGGCCGAGGACAAGGGCGGCGGCCGCTGGCTGCTGAAGCACGAACTGACCGTCGAGATCGACGGCGGCGACAAACCCGCCCTGATCGCCGAATGGCTGACGATGCAGGTGGTGAAGGCCTAAACTCTCCCCGCTCATCCCGGCGTCCGCCGGGGTGAGCGGAGTATCAGGCGATCACTCCCCCAGACACCTCAGCGCCACTTCCAGATTGCGCAGGCCGTCTTCGCCGCTGACCGCCGCCGTCTCGCCGGTGCGGATGGCGTGGATGAAGGCCTCGTGTTCCTTTTTCAGCGGCTCGGCGGGCCAAGCGTTCAGCATCCGCGTGGAGTATGAGCCGTCCGGCTGCTGGCCGAAGAATTCCGTCACCTGGCGGGTGATCAGGTCGGCGACGATAAAGCGGTTCTTGGTCGCCACCTGCAGGACGCGGGTCTTGTAGGGCGTGACCCAGTTGGTGGTGATGTGGGCGATCACCCCATTGTCCATGCGGAACTGCAGCAGGGCCGAGTCCTCACGCGAAGCGTGGGTGTGGCCCAGCAGCGACTGAACCTCGGTCATCTCCGACCCCGTCAGGTGGCGGATGATGTCGATGTCGTGCACCGCCAGGTCGATGACCACCCCGACCTCGCCCATGCGCGGCGGGAAGGGGCCGACGCGGGTGATCTGGATGGAGATGATCTCGTCGCCGTCGATGGCGCGCTTGACCGTCTCGACCGCCGGGTTGAAGCGCTCGACATGGCCGACCATCAGCACGCGGTCATTGGCCCTGGCCGCGTCGATCATGGCCTGGGCGTCGGCCACCGTGGCCGCGATCGGCTTCTCCACCAGCACATGGACGCCCGCGTTCAGCAGGGCCACGCCCAGTTCGGCGTGATAGCGGTTCGGCGTGGCGATGACGGCGGCGTCCAGACCGGCGACGACGAAGGCCTCGGCCGTCGTCACGGCGGTCGCCCCATAGGCGGCGGCCACGCCCTCGGCCGTCACGGCGTCGGGATCGAAGACGGTCGTCAGCTCGACGTCGCGCAGCTCGGCCAGGACGCGGGCGTGGTTGCGGCCCATGACGCCGGCGCCGGCGACGCCGATCTTGAGGGGGGGCTGATGGAGAGTCATGCGGATCAGGCCTTGAAGCTGGCGACGGCGGCGATGATGCGGTCCTGCGTCGCCGCATCCAGATCGGCGTGCATCGGCAGGCTGATCACCACATCCTTCAGCCGCTCGGTGACGGGCAGGCCGCCCGCGCCGCGCGGATAGTGCTCATAGGCGGGCTGAAGGTGCAGCGGGATCGGATAATAGACCGCCGTCGGCACGCCCTGATCCTTCAGATGCGCGGCCAGGGCGTCACGGTCGGGATGCTCGACCGTATATTGCGCCCAGTTGGAGACCTTGCCTGCCGGGACGTCCGGAACCTTGGCGACGTGGGGACGCAGGCCTTCATTATAGCGGGCGGCGGCGGCGTTGCGCCATTCGATCTCCTGCGCGAAGACCTTCAGCTTCTCGATCAGGACGGCGGCCTGAATGGTGTCCAGACGGCTGTTCAGGCCGACGCGCATGTTCAGATATTTGGGGTCGTGGTCGAAAGTGCGGTCCTTCAGATCCACCCCGACCGCCTTGCCGTGAACGCGGATGGAATCAATCAGCTGGGCCAGGTCGTCGTCATTGGTCAGCACCGCCCCGCCGTCGCCGTAGCAGCCCAGCGGCTTGGCCGGGAAGAAGCTGGTGGTGGTCACATCGGCCCATTTCAGCGGGTGCGCGCCGTCGATGGTGCAGCCGAACCCCTGGGCCGAGTCCGAGATCAGCTTCAGGCCGTGCTTGTCGCAGATCGCCTTGATCGCCGGATAGTCGGCGGGCTGGCCGAACAGGTCGACGGCGATGACCACGCGCGGGGTCAGGCGGCCCTCGGCCTGGACGCCTTCGATGGCGCGCTCCAGCGCGGCCGGGTCCATGTTGTAGGTGTTCTCGTCCACGTCGACGAAGACCGGCTCGGCGTCGAACCAGGGCACGACCTCGGCCGTGGCGGCGAAGGTGAAGCTGGGGACGAAGACGGCGTCGCCGCGCCCGATCCCCCAGGCCATCAGCGGCAGGGCCAGGGCGTCGGTGCCGTTGGCGCAGCCCAGGGCGTGCTTGGCCTTGCCGAAGGCGGCCAGGTCGGCCTCGAACTGGCGCACCTGCGGGCCCATGACCCAGGCGCCGCCGACGACGGCCTCCTGAACGGCGGCCTCGATCTTGCCGCCGAGGCGCAGCCGCTGAGCCTGAAGGTCGATGAAGGGAATGGTCATTGCGATGTCGCTCTCTCGATGGGGCCGGCGCGGGCGGAAGTCCAAGGCTCCGGGGCGCGGACGCGAAGGCGGGTCGTCTGTGTCAGCCTGCGTCCTAGCAAAGCGGCGGGGTGCTGAACAAACCCCCCGGAGTCACTTCGCGTTGCGCGATGCAACGAAACCGCCGCTTGGCAAAGGCGAGAGCGCCGCCTAAGCCGGACCCATGAGCTTCGACGCCGCCGCCAGGAACCGGGTCCATGACTGGCTGTTCGGCCAGGCCCTGCCGCTGTGGGCGACGGCGGGGATCGACGATCAGGGCCGCTTCTTCGAGAAGCTGGACTTCAATGGGCGGCCCGTCACGGGCGTCCCCCGCCGCACCCGCGTCCAGGCGCGACAGACCTATGTCTTCATCCAAGCCGCCGCGCTGGGCTGGACCGATGCCGAACCCGTCGCCCGCGCCGCCCTGGACGCCCTGATCCGCCGCAACCGTCGGGACGACGGCCTGTGGGTGCGCGCCACGGACGACGCAAGCGCAGTTATCGACGCCACACCCGACCTCTATGACCTGGCCTTCGTCCTGTTCGCCCTGGCCGCCGCGCACCGCGTGCTGAAGGACGAACGGGCGCAGCGGCTGGCGCTGGAGACGCTGACGGCCATCCAGGCGCAGATGGCCGACCCGGTCCACGGCGGCTGGCAGGAGGCCGTGCCGCCGGTCTTGCCGCGCCGCCAGAACCCGCACATGCACATGCTGGAGGCCCTGCTAGCCTGGCAGGCGACGGCGCCCGATCCGGCCTTCGAGGCGGCGGCGCGCTCGGTGCTGGACCTGTTCAACCGGCGCTTCTTCGACCGCGAGCATCTGATGCTGGGCGAGTTCTACGAGGCCGACTGGAGCCCGCGCCCCGGTTCAGAAGGCCAATGCATCGAGCCCGGCCACCACATGGAATGGGTCTGGCTGCTGGGCGAAGCCGCACGCCTCGGCCTGCCGGATCTGAGCTCCGCAGCGCGCGCCCTCTACACCAGCGCCCTGACCTGCGGGGTCCGCGCCGATGGACTGGCCGTCCGCGAGATCAACCGGATCGGCCAGGTCCGCGACGGCGGCGTACGCCTGTGGGCCCAGACCGAGCTTCTGCGCGTCCTACATACGCGCGGCGAACACCTCAGGGCGGCCGGATTGATCGATCGCCTGTTCCAGACCCACCTGGCCACGACGACGCCCGGCCTGTGGATCGACGCCTTTGACGCCGAGGGACGACCGCTGGACGCCGCCGTTCCCGCCTCGAGCCTCTATCACCTGATGACCGCCTTCTCGGCCCTGTTGACGGAGCCCGCATGACCCAGCGCCCCGCCGCCTTCCTCGACCGTGACGGCGTGCTGATCGTCGACAGCGGCTATCCGCACCGGCCCGATCAACTGGTGTTGATCCCCGGCGCCGCCGAGGCGGTGAAGCGGCTGAACGCGGCGGGCTATGTCACCGTCATCGTCACCAACCAGTCCGGCGTGGCGCGCGGCATGTTCAGCGAAGAGACCATGCACGACTTCAACCGCCGGCTGGTCGCGCGGCTGGCCGAAGGCGGCGGACGCATCGACGCCGTCTACGCCTGTCCCTTCCATTCTGAAGCGGCGGACGAACGCTATCGCCATCCCGACCACCCCGACCGCAAGCCCAATCCCGGCATGTTGCTGAGGGCCGCCGCCGAGCACGACCTCGACCTCTCCCGCTCATTGATGATCGGCGACCAGCCCTCGGACATGGAGGCGGCGCGGCGCGCAGGCGTGGCGGGCCACCGCTTCACCGAAGGCGATCTCGATCAATTCATCCGCGATCTGCCGCCCGCCTGATCGCTATTCTACATTTGATGAATTAACGTCGCTGGAACGGAACTGCTGTTCGGAGACGATCCATGCCGATGACCACCCCGCTGGCCGACCGCTACGTCGAGCGGCGCTGGACCTCGCCGGACGGATTGAGCCTCTACGCCCGCGACTATGCTCCGGCCGAGGGTCCGGCGCGCCTGCCGGTCATCGCCATCCACGGCCTGACGCGCAACAGCGCCGATTTCGGCGTCATCGCCGGCCTGATCGCCCACAGCGGCCGCCGCGTCCTGGCCGTCGACGTACGCGGGCGCGGCCGGTCGGACCGGGCGCCCGATCCCATGACCTATACGCCGGACGTCTATGCGAAGGATGTCGTGGCCCTGATGGAGCAGGCAGGCGTAGAGAAGGCGGTCTTCCTCGGCACCTCCATGGGCGGGCTGATCACCCTGGCGCTGACGGCCATCAAGCCCAAGGCCATCGCCGCCGCCATCCTGAACGACGTCGGCCCCGAGGTCGCGGCCGAGGGACTGGCTCGCATCGCCGCCTATACCGGCCAGCCCGTCGCAGTCGAAAGCTGGGACGACGCGACCGCCTACGCCCGGCGCATCAATGAGGCGGCCTTCCCCCATTATTCAGACGCCGACTGGGCCGCCTTCGCCCGCCGCATCTTCCGCGAGGGAACCGAAGGGGCGCCCGTGCTGGACTATGACCCCGACATCGCAGCGCCGATCAAGGCGGCGGGGTCCAAGGCGCTGGTTCCCAACCTGTGGCCCTCGTTCCGGGCGCTGGCGCGCAAGAAGCCGACCCTGCTGGTGCGCGGCGGAACCTCGGACCTGCTCAGTTCCACCATCGCCGACAGGATGAAGAAGGCCGCCCCCGCCCTGGCCTATGCCGAGGTTCCCGGCGTCGGCCACGCCCCCATGCTGGACGAACCCGAAGCCCGCGCCGCCATCTTCGAATTCCTGGCGGAAGTGGGCTGAGGCAGCCTGCCGGGCCTCCAGCAGTACGAGGCCCGGTCGACCAGCTAAATTGGCCTCAAGTAGCGCGAAGCACGATAGGCCGTCTAATGGGCCTCAAGTAGCGCGAAGCGCGTTAGGCCCCCTAAATTATGCCTTCTTCACGAACTCCGTGCGCAGGACCAGGCCGCGCACCTTCTCGACGTTGGCCTCGATTTCGTCGGGGTCGCCGGTCAGGCGGATGTTCTTGACCAGGGTTCCGCGCTTCAGCGTCACCCCGCCCGAGCCCTTGACCTTCAGATCCTTGATCAGGGTCACGCTGTCGCCGTCCGACAGGAGGTTGCCGTTGGAGTCCTTGGTGACGTCGTCGCTCATGATCAGTCCTGTCTGAAATGGAAGAAGGGCCGCCGCATCAGCGACGACCCTCGTTCAGATGGCCTATTCGCCCTGACGCGCCTGGGCAAGGGCGATGCGCGCCTGAAGGTGCTCGTCCTGAGCCGTGGCGGCGGAAATGGCGTTGAAGCGCTCGATCTCAAGGCCCGAGTTCTGGATGGCGGCGGCCATCTGGGCCTGCTGTTCCGCGTTCGGCTGGGCGCCGTTCAGGGCGCGGGCGATGCCCGAGATCTCGCCCATGGCGGCGGCGAACTGACCGGCTTCGGCGTCGGTGACGCCAGCCCCGACCGAGCCGGGCGCGGACGGCGTCGCGCCCGCCACAGCCGCGCGGGCCTGCAGCATCGGGTCAGCCGAAACGGCGGCCGAAATAGCGTTAAAACGCTCGACGGCCAGGCCCGAGTTCTGCACGGCGCCGGCCATCTGGGCCTGCTGCTCCTCGGTGGGCGTTCCATTCTGGACGGTCGCGGCCACGCTCTGGACCGTCTTCATGGCGGCGGCGAACTGGGCCAGTTCGGCGTCGGTCGGTTCACCGGCTGCCGCTGCGGCGGCAGCGGGGGCTGGAGCGGCGTCCTGCGCCAGGGCGGGCGCGGCGGTCAGGAACAGGGCGGCCAGAATGGCGGTCGGGGCGGCGGCCGTTGCAAAACGCATGGCGTATCCTTCTTCAACCCCGAACGCTCAGCCCAAGGCTGACCCGGACAGATCCGGGCTCTCCCGCACGACCGGGTGTGTCAGGCTCACAGAGGGCGGGGAGAAGAAAACGCTAACCCGCGCCGTGCGGGCGGGTAAACCCCAGGCGGGTCGTTTCAACCATCAGGCGTATTGGCGTCCAGCTCGTCCAGCCAAACCCGCGCCGAGGAATCCGACGGCGCGCGCCAGTCGCCGCGCGGCGACAGCGACCCGCCCGTGACCACCTTCGGCCCGTTCGGCACGGCCGAGCGCTTGAACTGGCTGGTCTGGAAGAAGCGAATCAGGAACTTCCGCAACCAGCCCTTGATGGTCGGCAGGTCATAGGCCGTGCGATCCGCCTGCGGCAGACCGACCGGCCAGGCGCCCGTCGCGGCGTCGCCCCAGGCCTGATGCGCCAAATAGGCGACCTTGGACGGCTTCAGGCCGAAGCGGCTGATGTAGAACAGGAAGAAGTCGTTCAGCGCATAGGGGCCGACGATGCTCTGCGTGGACTGGATCGCCCCGTCGGCGCCCGCCGGCACCAGTTCGGGCGAGATCTCGGTGGCCAGTATGGCGTGTAGCGTCGAAACCGCCGCCTCCCCCACCAGACCGCGCTCGGCCACCCAGCGGATCAGGTGCTGGATCAGGGTCTTCGCCACACCGCCGTTGACGTTGTAGTGGCTCATGTGGTCGCCGACGCCATAGGTGCACCACCCCAGCGCCAGTTCCGACAGGTCGCCGGTGCCCAGCACAAAGCCATGGTTCTGATTGGCCAAGCGGAACAGATAGTCGGTGCGCAGGCCCGCCTGGACGTTCTCGAAGGTGATGTCGTGCACCGGCTCGCCGTCCGCGAAGGCGTGGCCGATGTCGCGCAGCATCTGTTCGGCGGCGGGGCGAATGTCGATCTCGGCGCCGGTGACGCCCACCGCATCCATCAGCGCCCAGGCGTTCGACTTTGTCCCTTCCGAGGTGGCGAACCCCGGCATGGTGAAGGCCAGGATGCCGGCGCGCGGCAGTTCCAGCCGATCAAAGGCGCGGCAGGCGACCAGCAGAGCCTGGGTCGAATCCAGTCCGCCCGAGACGCCGATGACCAGCGTCTTGGCCCCCGTCGCCGTCATCCGCCGCATCAGGCCCTGAACCTGAATGTTGAAGGCCTCGAAACAGTCCTGATCCAGACGCGCGGCGTCGTCCGGCACGAAGGGGAAGCGGTCCAGCGGACGGATCAGGGCGTCGCCCGGCCCCTGCCCCGCCTCGAACGGCACCACGGTCGCAGCCTCGCCCTCCAGCCGGGCGCAGTCGGCGAAGGTGCCGTTGCGCAGCCGATCCAGCCCGATGCGGTCCACGTCCACGTCGGCGACCGTCAGATGGCTATGCAGGGCGAAACGCTCGCCCTCGGCCAGCCGCGCGCCCAGTTCGTGGATGGTCGCCTGACCGTCCCAGGCCAGGTCCGTCGTGCTCTCGCCCCAGCCCGAGGCGGCGAAGACATAGGCTGACAGGGTGCGCGCCGACTGGCTGGCGCACAGCAAGGCGCGCTCGTCCGCCTTGCCGATGACGATATTGGAGGCCGACAGGTTGCACAGGATGCGCGCCCCCGCCAACGCCGCCCGCGTCGACGGCGGCTGCGGCGCCCAGAAGTCCTCGCAGATCTCGACCGCGAAGACGAAGCCCGGCCGGTTGGTCGCCTCAAAGATCAGGCCCGGCGCGAAATCGACGCGCTCGCCGTTCAGGACGACGGCGTCCTCGGATCGGCTGGCGGCGGAGGCGAACCAGCGCTTCTCATAATATTCGCGGTAGTTGGGCAGATATGTCTTGGGAACCACGCCCAGCACCTCGCCCCCGCCCAGCACGACGGCGCAGTTGAACAAGGCGTCGCCGTTGCGGATCGGCGCGCCGATCACGGCGATGACGCCGGCCTCGTCCGCCACCTCGGCCAGACGGGCGATCTGGCGCTCGACCTCTTCCAGCAGGGCCGCCTGCATGTGCAGGTCGTCGATGGCGTAGGCGCTCAAGGACAGTTCGGGGAAGACCAGCAGGTCTGCGCCCTGCTCGCCCGCCTGACGGATCAGCCGTTCGTGTTCCTCGGCGTTGGCGGCAGGGTCGGCGACATGGACCACCGGGGTCGCGGCGGCGACGCGCACGAAGCCGTGACTGCGCGGGGCGTGGAAGGAATGCGTCTTCGCCATCAATCTTTCGCTCCTGTCGGACGCGCTCGGTCCAAAGCCTCCGGCCGCGTCCGTCCCCTCCGCCGTCATCCCCGGCCTTGTGCCGGGGATCCATAGACTCGAGGTCGGCCGACAGGGCCCCCCCGTCAACCCCGGCGTTTATGGATTCTCGGGACAAGCCCGAGAATGACGGAAGAAAAAGGCGCCGCAAGGATCGCGCGTGACCTGAGAACCGCTGTCGGCTAAGGCTCACGTCATGAGCGATACGCCCAAAAAAGGCTGGTTCCAGCGGCTGAGCGAAGGCCTGTCCCGGTCTTCGAAACAGATGACCGATCAGGTCGTCTCGACCTTCGTCAAAGAGCCCCTCTCGGAGGAGGCGCTGGAGCGACTGGAAGAGCATCTGATCGAGAGCGATCTCGGCCCCGCCGCCTCGGCCCGCATCGTCGAGCGGTTCCGCGAGCTGCGCTTCGGCAAGACCTCCGACGAGCGTGAGGTCAAGGAGGCCCTGGCCGAGGCCGTGGCCGCCGAACTAACGCCGCGTCAGGCGACGTTCGACCCTCTGTCGGGGCCCAAGCCCTATGTCGTCCTGTTCGTCGGGGTGAACGGCTCGGGCAAGACGACGACGCTGGGCAAGATCGCCTCGGACCTGACGGCCAAGGGCGCCAAGGTGATGATCGTCGCCGGCGACACCTTCCGCGCCGCCGCTCGCGAACAGCTCAAGGTCTGGGCCGACCGCGCGGGCGCCCATTTCGAGAGCCGCCGCGACGGCGCCGACGCCGCCGGCCTGGCCTTCGACGCCTTCGCCAAGGCGAGGGAAGAAGGCTTCGACGTCGTGCTGATCGACACGGCCGGGCGGCTGCAGAACAAGTCGACCCTGATGGACGAACTGCTGAAGATCGTGCGCGTGCTGAAGAAGGTCGACCCGGACGCCCCGCACGAGACCCTGCTGGTGCTGGACGCCACCGTCGGCCGCAATGCGCTGGAGCAGGAAAAGATCTTCGGCCGCACCGCCTATGTCTCGGGCGTGGTGATGACCAAGCTGGACGGCACCGCGCGCGGCGGCGTCCTGGTGCCGGTGGCCCAGGCCTCGGACGCCCCGATCAAGCTGATCGGCGTCGGCGAGGGGGTCGAGGATCTGCAACCGTTCGATGCGCGCGCGTTTTCCCGATCTCTGGTCGGGCTTGAGGACTGAAGCGTATGAGTGAAGCGTCCGAAACCAAGCGCCCGCAATGGATTCGTCAGGCCGTCGACTTCGGCGCCCTGATCGCCTTCATGGCCGCCTATTTCATCACCCGCGACATGATCAAGGCCACCTGGGTTCTGGTCATCGCCTCGATGATCGCCCTGGCCGTCGGCTTCATCCTGGAGCGGCGTCTGGCGCCCATGCCCCTGATCACCGGCGGCTTCGCCCTGGTGTTCGGCGTCCTGACCATCGTCACCGACGACGACCTGTTCGTGAAGCTGAAGCTGACGGTGCAGAACGGCCTGCTGGCCGCCGTCCTGCTGGGTTCGCTGCCGCTGAAGAAGTATCCGTTCAAGGCTCTGCTGGGTTCGGCCATCAAGGTGACGGACGAGGCCTGGCGCAAGCTGACCTTCCGCTACGGCCTCTACTTCCTGGCCGTCGCCATCGCCAATGAGGTGTTCCGCAGTCCGACCGCCGTCACCGCCATCTGGTCGGCGCTGAACCTGGGCACGCCCGACCCCAACGGCGTCTGGACGGCCTTCCGCGGCGTGCTGTGGATTGCGGCCTCCATCTTCGGCCTGTCGCAGGTGCCGCTGATCCTGAAGAACATGACCAAGGACGAGGAACGCGGCCCCGTCTCCCCCGACACGGGCCTCTAGGTTCAGAGCGTCTCGCTTCTCGCCGTCACCCTCGGGTCAAGCCCGAGGATGACGGAGTGAGTGGCCCGTTCACGCACCCATTCTGGGCCTCAAGTAGGGCGAAGCCCGGTAGGCCCACCAACTAAATGTCTTCAAACCGTCAGCCTTAACGTCGTCAAAGCGTTAAGCCGGGCTGTTAGCTGTTGCAGCATCATCCGGCCACGGCCGGTATCGGGCTGTTCGGGAACGAAGACGATGATCAAGTCGGGCAAGCAGGCGAAGATCAAGGGCGGGCTGGCGGAATCGCCCAGCCATCTGATGCACCGCGCGTTGCAGCTGGCGTTGGACATCTACGCCGAGGAAGCCGGGCCGGACGGCCTGACCCAGCGCCAGTTCGCCGTGCTGGAGGCCGTGGCCGCCCGCTCGGGCTTGACGCAGACGGACCTGGTCAAGGCCACCGGCATCGACCGCTCGACCCTGGCCGACCTGGTGGCGCGGATGACGACCAAGGGCCTGCTGGAGCGTGAACGCTCGACGCTGGACGCCCGCGCCAAGGCCGTGCGCCTGTCGCCCGAGGGCGAGGCCGCCCTGCTGGCCGCCCGCCCGCGCGTCGAGGCCGCCGACAAGCGGATCATGGGCCTGCTGCCCAAGTCCAAGCGCGACAGCTTCCTGGACCTGTTGTGCAGCCTGTCCGACGCCGCCGACGCCGCCCCCGAACAGGCCCGCGCCGACATCAAGGCGGCGAAGAAGGCGGCCAAGGACGCCAAGAAGGCGGAAAAGGCCGCGCGCAAGGGCGACGGCAAGGCCGACGGCCGCGGCAAGAAGAAGAAAAAGGGCGAGCCGGTCGTGGAGCAAGCACAGACCGACGACGCCGCCGACGCCGTCGTGGTCCCGCTCACGGGCGCGGCTGAAGGCTAAGCCCTCCCTTTCCTGGCCTCCGTCGGGATGAGCGGGGTATTGAGGCTGCGCCCTAAACCCGAATGTCGAGCAGGGAGCCGGGGCGTTGCAGGCGCGACGTCGGCGCCACCTGTTCGACCGGCGCAGAAGCCGCCGCAACCGGACGCGCCGTCTCCTCGACCGCTGCCGGCGCCGCCAGACCCATGGCCTGGCGGAAGAAGGCCGACTGGGCCGTTCTCAGGGTATGAGCCGCACCGCCCGCCTGGGGCGGAAAGGCCGGCCGCTCGGACGAAATCGCGGACATGGGCTGAGGATGCCCGCGCTTCGTCTAGATATGGTTAATGCGCGATTCACCCTGTTTCGGGCGATCGCCTCAACGCGCGGGGGCGTTCAGGGCGTCGGTCAACTTCTTCAGGTCGGCGTCGGTCAGGATCGGCCCCGAGGACTTGGCGACGATGGTCCCATAGGCGTCGACGGCGAAGCTCTCGGGCACGCCCGACACGCCCAGGTCCAGCCCGGCGCGCCCCTCGCGGTCGACCAGCACCAGGCGGTAGGGATCGCCCAGCTCTTCCAGGAAGGCGTCGGTGGCGACGGGATCGTCCTTGTAGGCCACGCCGACCACGGCGATCCCCTGTTCCTTGAGCTTCATCAGATGCGGATGCTCCAGACGGCACGGCGCGCACCAGCTGGCGAACAGGTTGACGATCATCGGCTTGCCGACGCCCGCCGTCTTCAGGTCCAGCAGGTCGCTGCCGGCCTTGCCGTCCGCCAGGATCGGCAGGACCGTCGTCTCCGGGATCGGCTGGCCGACCAGGGCGTCCGGCTTATAGGTCGGGCCCGCGGCGGGATCGCCCGCCATCCGGTCCATCTGCGTCATCAGGAAGATCCCCAGCGCCGCCAGGACGACGATGGGCAAAAGGGCCAGCCAGCGTTTCATTTGCGCGCAGCCTCCAGCCGGGCCAGCTCGCGCTTCCAGCGGCGGGCCGCGATCAAGGCGCGGGCCGACAGGGCGGCCAACACCACGGCGCTGATCCCCCAGGCGGGCCAGACGAAGGCGCCGTAGGGGCTCATGTCCAGATCAAGCACGAAGCGCCTCCATTAGGCTTCCAGCGCCGCGCGGGCGCGAAGGGTCAGAACGCGGCGGCGACGGACCTCGGTGCGGATCGACGTCAGCCAGATCGCGCCGAACAGCACGGCGTAGGCCGCCATCATGGTCAACAGGGCGGGCAGGAAGACCGGGTCCACGCTGGTCCCCCCCGACCGCAGCAGCGACGCGGGCTGGTGCAGGGTGTTCCACCAGTCGACCGAAAACTTGACGATCGGCAGATTGATCAGGCCGACCAGCCCCAGCACCGCCGCCGCGCGCGCCGCCTTGGCCTCATCGTCGATCGAGGCGCGCAGGGCCATGTAGCCGAGGTAGAAGAGGAACAGCACCAGCACGCTGGTCAGGCGCGCGTCCCACACCCACCACGTCCCCCACATGGGCTGGCCCCACAGAGAGCCGGTGACGAGCGCCAGGGCCGTGAAGGCCGCGCCCGGCACGGCCGCCGCCCGCGCCGCCGCATCGGCCAGCGGATGACGGAACACCAGGGCGAAGAAGCTGGACACGCCCAGCGCCCCATAGGCCATCAGGCCCAGGCTGGCGGCCGGGACGTGGATGAACATGATGCGGACGGTGTCGCCCTGCTGATAGTCGCCCGGCGCGGTGAAGCTGAACCACGTCCCCAGCAGCAGCAGGCCGAGCGCGCAGATCCACAGCACCGGAACCAGGGGGCCGGTGAAGCGCATGAAGCGGTCGGGATTGGCGAGGCCGAACATGGGCCGCCGATTACGCGGCCCAGCGCCCCACGGCAAGCGGGCGCGACGTCCGACCCTTTGTCGCGGCTCTTAGAGGCTCAGGCCGTGCTGCGCCGCCAGGTCTTTCAGCCCCACCATCGGACGCGGCCCCCAGTGGGCGATGACTTCCGACGCGGCCAGCGAGCCGAGCGCCCCGGCCTCGGCCAGGGACAGGCCGCGCGACAGGCCCAGCAGAACGCCCGCCGCGTACTGATCGCCGGCGCCCGTGGTGTCGACGACCTTCTCGACCGGATAGGCGGCGACCTCGACCCGCTCGCCGCCGCGGAACAGCACCGAACCGGCGGCGCCGCGCGTCACGGCCGCCACCTCGACGAGGCGGCCCAGGTGGGCGGCGGCGTGGTCGAAGTCCTCGGTCTCGAACAGGGCGTGCAGCTCGGCCTCATTGGCCAGGACGATGTCGGCCGAGGTCTCGATGAAGGCCAGCAATTCGGCGCGCCAGCGATGGACGACGAAGCTGTCCGACAGGGTGATGGCGACCTTGCGGCCCGCCGCATGGGCGGCGGCGGCGGCGGCCTCGAAGGCCGCGCGGGCCGGGGCCGGATCGAACAGATAGCCTTCCAGATAGACGATGGCGCTGTCGCCGATCACGCCCGCGTCGACATCGGCCGTGGTCAGCTGGTTGGCGGCGCCCAGGAAGGTGCACATGGTGCGCTGGCCGTCCGGCGTGACGTTGATCAGACAGCGGCCGGTGCCGAAGCCCTTGCCCGCGCCGTCTTCCAGCACGGGGGTGTCGAAGTGGACGCCGACGGCGCGGATGTCGTGGCTGAAGACCTCGCCCAGGGTGTCCTTGGCCACCTTGCCGATATAGGCGGCGCGCCCGCCGAACGAACCGACGCCCGCCACGGTGTTGCCCGCCGAACCGCCCGAGGCCTCGACCCCCGCCGCCATGGCGTCATACAGGGTCGCGCTCTGCGCCTCGTCGACCAGCTGCATCGAGCCGGGGATCAGGCCCTTGGCCTCCAGGAAGGCCGCATCGCACGGCGCCAGGACGTCGACGATGGCGTTGCCCAGGGCGCAGACGTCGAAACGGGCGTTTTGGGCGAAGGCGGGCAGGGATTGGGTCATATCCGCCCCATAGCGGGCGAGACGGCCGCGCGCCAGTGCGCCGGCCCCGCCTCCCGACGAAAAGCGGCCCTTCACGCCGATGCGGCGGCGGCCTAAAGCCGATGGACCTGTTGCACACGGCCCTCGCCGGGCCTTGCGGAGCCGCGCCCATGACCGACGTCGCCGTCCTGACCCCTGATCCGGCCGATCCCACCTATTCGACCCTGTGGCCCGGCGTGCTGGACCGGCTGGGCGAGGCGCTGGCGACGGCGGGGATCACGGCCCGGCCGACGCCCTGGACCGATCACGTCGAGAACGCCCGCGCCCTGATGGACTTCCCCCTGGTCCTGCCGCTGCTGGTCTGGGGCTATCATCAGGACCACGACCGCTGGGTGCAGGCCTGCACGACCTGGGCCGAGGCGGGCGCGCCCCTGGCCAATCCGGCCGCGACCCTGCGCTGGAACGCCGACAAGCGCTATCTGGCCCGCCTGGCGGAAAAGGGCGTCGCCGTGCCCGAAACGATCTTCGCCGACCACGTCGACGCTGCGGTTCTGGAAGCCGCCTTCGCCGCCACGGGGGCCGAGACCCTGATCGTCAAGCCGACCGTCTCGGGCGGCGCCTGGCGCACCCTGCGGGTGGCGGCGGGCGACCTGCTGGACGCGGCCCTGGCCGACGCCCCCGTCGGCGGGACGATGATCCAGCCCTACCTCAAGGCCATCGAGACCGAGGGCGAGACCTCCCTGCTCTACTTCGGCGGCGAGCTGAGCCACGTCGTGAACAAGCGCCCCGGCGCGGCGGGCGAGTTCCGCATCCAGACCCAGTACGGCGGACGCTACCAGGCGCTGAAGGCCGCGCCCCAGGGCGCGCTCGATCTGGCCGAACGCACCCTGGCCGCCATCGACGAAGACCTGCTCTACGCCCGCATCGACATGACCAAGGACGACGACGGCGACTGGGTGCTGATGGAGGCCGAACTGATCGAGCCGGACTTCTACCTGGCCGCCGCGCCCGAAGCCGGCGCCCGCTTCGGTCAGGCGGTGCGGGCGCGGCTGGAGCGTTAGGCCTACACGCCCATGAAGCTGGCGCGTGAGGGGCACAGGTCCGAGATCACGCACCCCGGACATTTCGGCCGCTGCGCCAGACAGGTGTAGCGGCCGTGCAGGATCAGCCAGTGGTGCGCCTTGGGCAGCCAGGCCTCGGGCACGATCTTATGCAGTTGCTGCTCCACCTTGTCCGGCGTCGCCGCATTGGCCAGGCCCAGCCGGTGCGAGACGCGGAAGACGTGGGTGTCCACCGCGATGGCCGGCTCGATCCCCAGTTCGTTCAGCACCACGCTGGCGGTCTTGCGCCCGACGCCCGGCAGGGC
>DJDA01000117.1:0-699 GCA_002430835.1 Brevundimonas sp. UBA5936 | reverse complement strand
GGCGACGGCGAACAGGGCCTTGGTCGCCTTGTTGACCCCCACGTCGGTCGCCTGGGCCGACAGGGCGACGGCCACCACCAGGGTGTAGGGATTGACGAAATCCAGCTCGGTCTTCGGATCGGGCATGACGCCTGACAGGCGGACGAAGATCTCCTCCACCCGATCCTCATCCGGCGGCCAGCTGATAATGGCGCCGACGGGGGCCTTCTTCGGCTGGCGCGAACGCTTGCCCGGCGGCGGGGTCAGCCCGGCCTTCTGAACGGCCTTCTTCTGGCGGGAGGCGGATTTCAACGGAGCCATGCCCCCGCTTCGCCTCCCCCGCGCCCGGCGTCAATGTCGCGCGCTCGCGACGCTGCGACAAAAAATCGCAGTCGCGCCTTGTATTCTGGACTGCGCCGTCCATTTTACGCGCGAAATCGAAGCGAGCTGTCTCCCCCATGGCCCTCCCCGCCCCGCTCAAGAAGCGCCTGCCCCTGATCGTCGCCAGCGTCGTCGGCCTGGGCCTCGTCGTCGGCGGCGTGGTCTGGTGGCAGGGCAAGCAGCGCTGGGAAGGCACCGACAACGCCTTCGTCCAGGCCGACACCGTCGCCGTCAGCCCGCGCATCGGCGGCGAGGTGGTCGAGGTTCTGGTCAAGGACAACCAGCGCGTCGAGGCCGGTCAGGTGCTGGTCCGGCTGGACGACGCGGACGCCCGCGCCG
>DJDA01000011.1 GCA_002430835.1 Brevundimonas sp. UBA5936 | reverse complement strand
GTGGTAGAGGGTTGTATTGTGGAGGCGGAGGGGGGCATAGGGGATATGGGGGTGGCTGGGGTTCAGAGGTGGGGTCTTCCGGTGTGGCGGCGCGAGGTGGGCCGCGTCCTGCGGCGGGGGGAAGCCGGCGGCGGGGGCGGCCGGATAGGCGGGGGCCGTCTGGTTAGACGGATGGGCCTGGGCGCGGCCCGGCCAGGACAGCTGGCGATCATAGGCGGCGGGCGGATAGGGCGCCTGAGCCTGCGGCGGGGCCCACGGCGCGGCCTGGGCCAGGGCGGCTGTCGAGGCGCCGAGCGCGGGCAGAAGAGCGGCTATGGTCAGGATGCGCGGCACCGGCGCCTCGTGCAAGGTGAAGACGTTCAGCCGGACACCCTAGGCGGCGCGGCTTAATCCTCGCCTAACGCCGGGCGCTCTTAGCCGCGCGAGGGCAGATACTGGCTGGTGAAGGCCTCGCGCCAGTCGGGGACGACGGAATAGGCGTCCTGGGTTTGCTCGGCGAAGGCCTGCCAGCGTTCGGGCGTCATGGCTCCCAGGCCGTAGAGGGCCGCGTCGCCGCCGTCGACCATGGCCTGGGCGCGCAGCGAGGCGCGGGCGGCGTCGAGCACGCGCTGGGGCAGGTCGGGGTGGGCGCGGCGGATCAGGGCGTCGCCCTTGGCCCCGTCGCCGTGGACATAGTCGCGCCAGCCCTCGACCGAGGCGGCGATGAAGTCGCGCAGGGCCTGGGCGTTGTCGCGGGCGAAGGCGTTGGGCGCCAGCACCAGGCCGGAATAGGAGGGGTAGCCGTCCTCGGCCGGGGTCAGGACCAGAGGCTGGAAGCCGACCTCGCGTGCGATCAGGCTGGGCGCGCCGTCGGTCAGGCGGGCGATCAGCACGCTTTGGCGATCCTCGCGGAAGGCCTTCAGATTGTCCTCGGGGGCGCCGGTCTGCGCCTGGTCGGACGTCAGGTCGAAGCGGGCGCGCAGCCAGGTCCAGAAGCCGGTCTGGTCGCCGGGCTCCATCAGGATGCGGCGGCCGCGCAGGACGGTCAGATCCTCCAGCTCCTGGCCGGGATGGGCCAGCAGGACGACGGGATCTTTCTGCAGGAAGGCGGCCACGGCCTTGACCGGCGCCCGGTCGGCGATCAGCCGCAGGGGCAGGAAGCTGTCGCGGCCGACGGCCAGTTCGACCGCGCTGGCGGCCAGCAGGGCGGGGATGTCGGCGCCCGACGGTCCGGCCAGAATCTCGACGTTGAGGCCGCGCCGCTCATAGGCCCCGGTCGCGACGGCCTGGTAGAAACCGCCGTGCAGGGCGCCCGTCGGACCGCCTGCGGCCACCCGCAGGCGCACCCGGCCGGATTCGTCGGTCTGGGCCGGGGTTCGGCTGCACGCGGACAGGGCGCCCAGGGCGGTCAGGCCGAGGGCGCCGGCCATCAGGCCGCGTCGGTGCAGGCGGGCGCGAGTCATCACGTCTAGGGTGTAGGGGGGCGGGCCGCGCTTGGAAAGGCGGCGAGGCGTCGCCGGGCGGGATTTCAGCCCGGAAATCATGCGCCGAAATTGAGCGAGGGGACGTAACCCTTTGAGCCAGACCGTCGCCGGTCGGATCGCGGATCGCGTCCCCTCGCCAAGTCCGGGTTGGACTTGGCCGCTATCGGGTCGGAAGTCGGTCTTTAGCGTCGGCGGGCGGACCCGGCGTCGTTCGACTGTCGTTCCATCGGCCCCTGGTCTTCGGCGTTCCACAAGGCGAACCTCGCGCCGTCCGTCGATCCCGGCCTGGTTCTCCGTGATCCCGGCGCCGAGGCGCTAGAGGATCGGGAGCCTGGGCCCTGCTTCGGTGTTTCCGCGTCCTCCGAAGAGGCTTGGAACCCTGGGTCAGAGAGCCGGACCGGTCCGCTTGATCTCCGGGTCTCCCCGGATTTCCGCGCCGCCGTGTCCCTCGGCCTGTTGACGTTCCCGCGAAATCCGTTATTGGGCAAGCGCCCAAATCGGAGCGTCTGTGCGGAATCGACCCGGACGCGGTGGGCAAGTCTGTGGATATCTGTGGGCGGACGAAATTCGCGGAAGCGGATCAGCGTCTTGCGTTGTCCACAGGAAAGCGACCGCCACCCGCTCGCAGGAGCGGATGGCGGCGATCATCAGCGATTGCGGATGAAGGTGCGGATGTCGGTCGACAGCTTCTTCAAGTCGTCCTCGCGCACGTACATCATGTGGCCCGAGTGGTAGTAGTGCCACTCGATGCGGCCGTCGGTCGGGAAGCCCGGACGGTTCAGCGAGTATTCGGCGCCGAAGAAGGGCGTGGCGAAGTCGTAGTAGCCCTGGCCCACCCAGACGCGCAGGCCGCTGTTTTCACGCAGGGCGCGGCCGATGTAGGGGGCCACGTTCAGATATTCCGCGCCGCCGCGCCCGGCGGTCGGCAGGTTCCAGTCCCAGTTCCGGGTGCCGCCGATCGAGGAGTAGACCACGTCGGGCGAATACTTCAGGCCTTCGCGCGCCCAGGCGTTCATGGCGGCGGTATAGGCGCCGTCGATGCCGTAGAAGCTGGGGTCGTTGTCCGGGCGGTCGCCGGCGTTGTCGTAGTCGACGCCGGTGTAGCGGGCGTCCAGACGGCCGATGGTCAGGCCGCGATCCCGCAGCAGCTCCTTGTAGAAGCGGCCGGGCGACAGGCGCAGGTTGGCGTTGCTCAGGTAGGTCTGCGAGATGCCAGTGTAGCGCGACAGCTGCTGCAGGATCGTGGCGCGTTCGTCGGCGGGCAGGGCGTTGCCCTTCAGCAGGGCCGAGGCGTAGGGGCCGATGGCCCAGGCGCGGGCCTCGGCGACGAATTCCTCGACCGTGGCGGGCTTGTTCGGCACCTTGTCGTGATACCAGGCGGCGGCCGCCATCGAGGGCAGGGTGGTGACGAAGCCCAGTTCATTGCCCTGAGCGTCGGCGGCCAGGCTGAAGTCGAGGATCGACGAGATCAGCAGGATGCCGTTGATCGATACGTCGGTGTAACTGCCTTCCAACTCGTTGATCACCGCCGCCGAACGGGTGGTGCCGTAGCTCTCGCCGCCGATGAATTTCGGCGCGTTCCAGCGGCCATGCTCGTTCAGCCACAGGCGGATGAACTCGGCGATCGACTTGGCGTCCTTGGTCACGCCCCAGTAGTCGGCCGGGTCGGTCTTGCCTAGGGCGCGGCTGAAGCCGGTGCCGATCGGGTCGATGAAGACGATGTCGGTGACGTCCAGCAGGGAGTCGACGTTGTCGATGATGGGGAAGGGCGCAGCGCCGTCGTCACGCGCGTCCGACGGCACGACCACGCGCTTGGGCCCGAAGGCGCCCATGTGCAGCCACAGGGAGCCGGAGCCAGGGCCGCCGTTCCACAGGAAGGTGACGGGGCGGTTCGGGTCCATCGGGCCTTCCTTGATGTAGCTGTAGGAGACCATGGCCGCGAGCGGCTTGCCTTCCTTGTCCTTCAGATAGGTTTCGCCGGCGATGGCGCGGTAGGCGATGCGCTGGCCGCCGAAGACGCCGGTGTGGCGGGTCTCGGACATGACGGGCGGCGGGATGGCGGCTTCGGTGCGGTTCGCGGCGGCGGCGACATCGACGCGCGGCGCGCCCTGAGGCCCGCTCTGGCCTCCGCTTTGCGCCATGGCCGGCCCGGCCAGGGCCAGCGCCGAAGCGGCGACGACAAGCAGTCTCTTCATGGATAAACCCCCAGTTTGTCTACGCGGCTCCCCCTCGAGAGCCGGGCGCGCGAACGACGCCGCCCAGCGTGGAATGAGGCGGCAAGCGGGGGCGAATGTAAACCGTGGCTTCCGCCCTTATCGCGGAAGGGTTGGCCGGATACGGAGGGATTTGACGAAGAATGTGCGGCGAGGCGCCGCGCGTTCGTCAGCTCGCCAGGGCGGCCTTCTTTTCTTCCAGCTCCAGCCAGTCCAGCTCGGCGGCCTCCAGCTCGGCGCGGGCCTTTTCGGCGGCCTTCATGGCGCGGTCGAAGGCGGCCGGGTCGCGCGCATAGAGGTCGGGATCGGCCAGGACGGCGTCCTGTCGGGCGATCTCGACCGGCAGGGTTTCCATCAGCTTTTCGACTTCTTCGAGACGGCGGGCGTCCTTGTAGGAGAGCTTGGCCTGCTTCTTGGGGGCGCGGTCGGAAGGCTCGGCCTTCTCGACCCGACGCGCCCCGGAGGGAGCGGCCTCGGCGTGGGTCGGGGGCGGGGCGAGGAAGCCGGGGTTCTGACGCAGGAAGTCCTGCCAGCCGCCGGGGGTTTCGACCACATCGCCGCGGCCGTTCAGGGCGATGGTCGAGGTGGCCAGGCGGTCGACGAAATCACGGTCGTGCGACACCAGGATCAGGGTGCCGTCGTAGGATTCGAGCAGCTCCTCCAGCTTTTCCAGCGTGTCCATGTCGAGGTCGTTGGTCGGCTCGTCGAGGATCAGCAGATTGGCGGGTTGGGCCAGGGCGCGCGCCAGCAGCAGGCGGTTGCGCTCGCCGCCCGACAGGGTGGAGATGGGCTGCTTCAGCTGGGCTTCCTGGAACAGGAAGTCCTTGGCGTAAGCGGCGACGTGCATGGAGCGGCCGCGCACCAGGATGGAGTCGCCGCCGCCCGGCGTCAGGGCGTCCCACAGGGTCATGTCCGACTTCAGCCCCTCGCGCGACTGGTCGAGGTAGAGGGGTTCGAGGTTGGCGCCCATGCGGACGGTTCCCTCGTCCGGGGCCAGTTCGCCCAGCAGCACCTTGACCAGGGTGGTCTTGCCCGCGCCGTTGGGGCCGACGATGGCCAGCCGGTCGCCGCGGATGATGCGGGTGGTCAGGTTCCTGAAGATGGTCCGGTCGCCGAACGCCTTGCTGACGCTCTTGATGTCGGCGACCAGCTTGCCCGAGACGGCGCCGGAATCGACGCCGAGGTTCAGTTCGCGCGGCAGATCCTTGACCCGTTCGGCGCGGTCCAGACGCATCTGCTGCAGGGCGCGGGCGCGGCCCTCGTTGCGGGTGCGCTGGGCGGTGATGGAGCGGTAGAAGGTGTAGGTCTCGGCCTCGATGCGCTTGGTCAGACGGCGCAGGGATTCGGCCTCTTCGTCCATGACCTTGGCGGCCCAGTCGTCGAACTCGACGAAGCCCTTGTTGAGGGTGCGGACCTTGCGGCCTTCCAGCCAGTGGACGGTGTCGGTGACGCGGTTCAGGAAGGCGCGGTCGTGGCTGACCACCAGCAGGGCGAAACGGGCCTGGATCAGCTCGTTCTCCAGCAGTTCGATGGCCAGGATGTCGAGGTGGTTGGTCGGCTCGTCCAGCAGCAGCAGGTCGGGCTCTTCGGCGAAGGCCTTGGCGAGGGCGGCGCGGCGAATCTCGCCGCCGGACAGGCCCTGCGTGGACTTGGCCGGGTTGAGGCCGAAGGTCTCCAGCCAGCTTTCGGCGGTCCAGCGTTCGGCCTCGCCCGAGGCGGCGTAGTCGGCCAGGGTCTCGCCGGTGATGACCGGCTCCTGCGGGACATAGGCGAAGCGGGTGCCGGCCTGGACAGAGCGGTCGCCCGAGTCCGGCTCGATCAGGCCCATGACCACCTTCATCAGAGTGGACTTGCCCGCCCCGTTGCGGCCGACCAGGGCGGCGCGGCTGCGCGGCTCCATCGCCATGTCGACGCCGTCGAACAGCGGGCGGGGACCGTCCTGAAGGCGGACGTCTTTGAGAGCGACAAGGGGGGGTCTGGCGGCCATGGGGGCGCATATAGCGACTGACCGTCGCTTCGGCCATCGGCGTTGACGCTTCCCTGGCGGCGGGCTGTAGTCGCGGGCGACGACGACGGAGGGTGGAATGGATCTGAGCGCCTCGGCAAGAGACGGTCGCGCCGCGAAGAAGGGACCGGGTCGGGGCTGGTACGCCTTGGCGGCGCTGCCTATGATCTGCGGGTTCGCGGCCATGGGCGCGGTGCTGTTCACGCAACTGTCGAAGCTGGACGACGGGCTGGAGCAGATCGTCGTGCCGGGCGCGCGCGAACTGCGGCTGGAGCAGGGCCGGCACACGGTCTTTCTGGAATATCGCAGCGTCGTCGACGGCCGGGTCTATGCGGTCGATCAAGTTCCCGGTCTGGCCGTCCATGTCGAGGCGGCGGACGGCGCGCCGGTGGCCGTGAGCGCGCCCATGGGAAGCTCCACCTATACGCTGGGCGGGCGTCAGGGCGAGGCGATCAACGTGTTCCGCGTCGAACGAGCCGGAACCTACAGGATCTCGGCCGACTATGACGGGCAGGTCGGGCCGCAGACGGTGATCGCCGTGGGGCAGGGCTTCATGGGGCAGTTGTTCTCCACGGTCTTCATGGGGCTGGGCGCCGTCTTCCTGGGCATGATCCTGACGGTGGCGACAGTGGTCGGGGTCTATCTGGCGCGGCGGAGAGCGAGACAGGCCTGAGCGAGTCTTGGCTTGACGCATACCGTCCAGTTGGTATGTAAAGCGTCATGGACACGCAGACCATCCGCCGCACGCCCGAAGACACCCGTCGCCAAATCATAGAAATGGCCATCGAGATCGCCGCCGACCAGGGAGCGATGGCGGTGACGCTGGATGCGGTCGTGGCGCGTCTGCCGTTCAGCAAGGGCGCCTTGCTGCACCACTTCCCCAATAAGCTGGCTTTGCTCGAAGGGGTGATCGACTACCTGGCGATCGAGATGACGACGACGGTTCTGGCGGAGGCGGCGCGCGACCCCAACCCTTATGGCCGCAACGCGCGGGCCTATCTGCGGGCGATCGTC
Source organism: Brevundimonas sp. UBA5936 (assembly GCA_002430835.1). GTDB lineage: Bacteria > Pseudomonadota > Alphaproteobacteria > Caulobacterales > Caulobacteraceae > Brevundimonas. Next base: position 19,921 of record DJDA01000011.1, on the reverse strand, counting down.
AACGGGCCAGCGACCGAACGCGACGTCAGCATCGGTCGGGCGGCCCTGGCCGCCTGCGCCATAGAGCCCAGCCTAATCCCGCGTTGGCGTGCGGCGATGAAGACCCTGGCCGCCGATGACCCGGAAGACCTGGCAGGCAAGGACGACGCCCTGATGCTGCGACTGATCGCCGACGGCCTGTGGATGACCGATCTGTTCGGCACACATGAGGTGTCGCCGGAGCAGAGGAAGGCTCTTCTTTCGCTGCTGACGCCGGGCAGCCTGTTGACGGACGCCTATGGCGAGGCCGCTGAATGAACCCGACGACCTGGCTGGCCCTGCTGGGCGCGATCAGCTTCGAGGTGATGGGGACGACCCTGTTGCAGCAGTCGCAGCAGTTCACCAAGCCCTGGCCGACGGCGGGGCTGGCGGTGTGTTACGGCGTCGCCTTCTACCTACTGACCCTGGCGCTGAAGCAGATGCCGGTGGGGCTGGCCTACGCCATCTGGAGCGGGTTGGGGGTGGTGCTGATCTCGGTGATCGGCCTGTTCCTGTTCAAGCAGAAGCTGGACGTTCCGGCGATCATCGGCCTGGCGCTGATCATCGGCGGGGTGGTGGTGATCAACGTCTTCTCCAAGAGCGTGACTCACTGAAAGCCGCGACAGACGGGGATTTGGGGCGTATAGGGCGCGCCCATGAATTCCTCGTCGCCCAAGCCTTTCTGGGAAACCAAGACCCTGGCGGAGATGACTCCGACCGAGTGGGAGAGCCTGTGCGACGGTTGCGGCCTGTGCTGCGTCATCCGGTTTGAGGACGAGGACACGGGCCAGATCATTCCGACGCACGTCCATTGCAAGCTGTTCGACCCGGACCGCTGCACCTGTACCGACTACGCCCAGCGCCAGGCCGAGGTGCCGGACTGCGTGCAGCTGACGCCGGACAACATCGAGCGGCTGAAGTGGATGCCGCTGTCGTGCGCCTATCGCCGGCTGGATGAAGGGCGGACGCTGGCCTGGTGGCATCCGCTGGTGTCGGGCGATCCGGAGACGGTGCACACGGCCGGGGTGTCGGTGCGGCGCCAGACGATTTCGGAACTGGCGTTGAAGGAGCCGGAGGACGCGCTGGACTTCGAAGCGCCGGAATGGATGGGCGAACGGGGCGTCGCTAACGAATAATTCGTTGGAGGCGGGCCAGGGTGGGGGCGAAAATGGCTATTGTCGCGACACAATCGAAATCTGCGGCGGGCGGGCGTGACGCCTTCGATCGGCTGACGGCGATCGCTTGCGCGGCGTTCAGCGCGCCCCACGCCATGATCACCGTGCTGGACGAGGAACGGGCCGTCTTCCTGTCCGGCGTAGGCCTGGACGAGACCAGCATCCCGCGCATGAGCAGCGTCAGCCATACCCTGGCGGGCATGGGCGTCGACGCCGTGGTGGTGGTCGAGGACGCGCTGGAGCATCCGGTTTATCGCGATCACCCCATGGTGGTCGGCGAGCCGCGCGTGCGCTTCTTCCTGGGGGCCACGGTGCGCGGGGCCGACGGCCGCGCGGCGGGCGCCATCGGGGTGATGGACGTCAAGCCGCGTCCGGCGCCGACCGAGACGGAGCTGCGGCTGATCCGCGAGCTGGCCGGGCTGGCGGGCGAACTGATGGAGCACGCCGAGGCCATGCGCCAGGAGGCGGCGCGCCTGGAGACGCTGCGGCTGGCCGAGGACATGGTCGGGGTCGGGCGCTGGCGCTATGAGGTCGTGACCGGGGCCGTGACCTGGTCGGACGAGATCTACCGTATCCATGCGATCGCGCCGGGCGCCTTCTCGCCCACGCTGGAGGACGTGTTCAGCCACTATCACGAAGACGACCGCGCGGAGATCCAGCGCCTGGTCGAGCGGGCGCTGAAGACGGGCGAGGGCTATACCTTCAAGCTGAGGCTGGTCGGGGCTGACGGCGTCGAGCGCGTCGTGGCGGCCGAGGGCGCCACCGAGAAGGACGCCACCGGCCGGGTGATCGCCATGTTCGGCGTCATGCAGGATGTGACCGAGCGCGAGGGCCTGCTGCGGGCGGCCCAGACCAATGAACGTCGCTATCGCCTGCTGGCCGAGAACACCGGCGACGTCATCACGCGGGTCAAGATGGACGGGTCGAGCAAATACATCTCGCCGGCGATCCAGCAGCTTCTGGGCTGGACCTTTGAAGAGATGACGGGGCAGTCGACCGACTATGTCCACCCCGAGGACCGGCACCTGGTGCTGGGCGCCATCGGCAAGGCGGTGAAGAGCGGCGAGCCTACCCGGCTGGAGCACCGGGCGGTGCACAAGAACGGCGAGACCGTCTGGGTCGAATGCACCTTCAAGGCGCTGAGAGACGAGCACGGCCATGTCGACGACGTGGTGGTGGTGATCCGCGACATGACCCAGCGCAAGGCGCTGGAGGCCGAGGTGCTGGAAGCCAAGGAGACCGCCGAGGCGGCGGTTCAGGCCAAGAGCGAATTCCTGGCCAACATGAGCCATGAACTGCGGACGCCGTTGACCAGCGTGATCGGCTTCTCCGGCCTGTTGCAGGGATCGGAGCATCTGCCGCCGGAAGAGCGCATCTATGTCGAGCGCATCGCCACGGCGTCGGAGGCCCTGCTGGGCGTCATCAACGACATCCTCGACTATTCCAAGCTGGAAGCCGACGCGATCGAGATGGACCCCGAGCCGTTCGACACGCGGGCCCTGGTGGACGGCGCCGCCGCCATCGTCGAGAGCCAGTGCTCGCTCAAGGGGCTGATCCTGCGCGTGGTGGTGGCCGCCGATACGCCCGCGCGCCTGACCGGCGACAAGGGGCGTCTGCGCCAGGTGATGCTGAACTTTCTGTCCAATGCGGTGAAGTTCACGGCGCGGGGCGAGGTGACGCTGACGCTGGACGGGCGGTTCGACGACAACGGTCTGTGGCGGATGCGTGCGGCGGTCAGCGACACCGGCATCGGCATTCCGGCCGAAAAGGTCGATGAGCTGTTCCATCGCTTCACCCAGGCCGACGCCTCGACGACGCGGGTCTATGGCGGGACGGGGCTGGGTCTGGCGATTTCACGCCGTCTGGTCGAGCTGATGGACGGGCGGATCGGGGTGGACAGCACGCCGGGGCAGGGCTCGACCTTCTGGTTCGAGGCGCCGTTGGCCGTGGCCGAGGCCGAGGATGAAACGGTCGAGACGCGCCAGGGACAGGCGGCGGTTCCGGCGATCCGCGGCCGGGTGCTGATGGCCGACGACGCGGCCGCCAATCGCGAACTGGTCAGCGCCATCCTGAGGAATCTGGGGCTGGAGGTCGAGGCCGTGGCCGACGGGGCCGAGGCGGTTCACGCCGTGCATTCGGGCGCCTATGACCTGGTGCTGATGGACGTGCACATGCCGGTCATGGACGGGCTGAGGGCCACGCGCGAGATCCGCCGGATGCAGGCGGGCACGGGGCGCCGGACGCCGATCCTTGCCCTGACCGCCAACGTCCAGGCTGAGCAGGTGACGCGCTGCCTGGAGGCGGGCATGGACGGACACCTGGCCAAGCCGATCCAGATCGCCGAACTGGCCGCCGCCTTGACGCGGTGGCTGACGGGCGACGGGCCGGCCGCGATGGCGGGATAGGCGAAGGCCATCTCGTCCCGGCTATCGCAGCCGGGCGCGCCGATCCCTGTAAATTCCCGGCTTTGCGACGTTCTGGAGGCTGGTTGTCAGCCTGAGGACGCTGGTCCGCTATGGTTCGGTCATGGCGGGAAAAGGGGACGAGGCGGAGCGGGCGGCGACGGTCGCGCAGTGGCTGGATGGGGCGCTGGGGCGGCTGATGCAGCTGACCGATGAAGCGATCGCCGTGGTGGCCGCCGCGGAGCCTCCGGCTGATGTGGCCGAGGCCGAGAAGCGGGGGCGCGCCATCGGCGTGCTGGCCCGCACGGCCAAGGCGGTGGCGGCGCTGGCGGCCTCGCCCCCTCGAAAGCCTCGCGACCCTGAAGAGGACGGAATGAGCGAAGACGATCGTGACATCACCGATGACGAAGAACGGGTCGTGCGGGCAGAGCTGCAGTCTCGTCTCGATCATCTTCTCGGGGTCGCAGAGCGCAAGGGATTTGGCGCAGCAGCGGCTGGAACAGGCGACGCGCGGGGAGCTGCTGCGACTGCTGAAGGCGACGCCGAGGCTGAACGACGATCAGGTCTGGCCGCCGCCTGATACGGATTGGCGCACCTGGGTGCTGCTGGGCGGGCGCGGGTCGGGCAAGACCTTCGCGGGCGGGTTCTGGATGAATGAACTGGCCAAGGCGAAGGATCGCACCTTCGCCTTGGTGGGTCCGGCGCTGCACGACGTGCGCGAGGTGATGGTCGAGGGGCCGTCGGGGCTGAAGGCGCAGGCGCCGGGCGACAACCGGCCGCGCTGGGAGGCGGGGCGGCGCAGGCTGGTCTGGCCCTCGGGCGCGGCGGCCTATGCGTTTTCGGCGGAAGACCCGGACAGCCTGCGCGGGCCGCAGTTTCATGCGGCCTGGGCGGATGAGTTCTGCGCCTGGAGGAATATCGAGGCGACGCTGTCGAACCTGAGGTTCGGCTTGCGGCTGGGGGCCGATCCCAAGCTGGCGATCACCACGACGCCGCGTCCGATCCCGGCGCTGCGGCGGCTGCTGGCCGAGCCGGGGGTGGTGAAGGCGCGGCTGGCGACCAAGGACAATGCGGCCCATCTGGCGCCGGGGTTTCTGGGGCATCTGCAGGCGCTCTACGCCGGGACGCGGCTGGAGGCGCAGGAGATGGAGGGACTGGTGGTCGAGGCCGACGGCGCCCTGTTCCGCGCCGAGGATCTGGCGCGGGCGCGGGGCAACCGGCCTGCGCGGTTCGAGCGGGTGGTGGTGGCGGTCGATCCGCCGGCCAGCGCGCACGGCGACGCCTGCGGGATCGTGGCGGCGGGGCGCAAAGACAGGACGGGCTATGTGCTGGCGGATCGCTCGGCGCGGGGGCTGTCGCCTGCGGGCTGGGCGCGGCGCGTGGCCGAGACGGCGCGGGAGTTCGGCGCCGACCTAGTGCTGGCCGAGGCCAATCAGGGCGGGGAGATGGTGCGCACCCTGCTGGGGCAGGCGGACTGTCCGGCGCAGGTGAGGCTGGTCCACGCCAGCCGGAGCAAGAAGGCGCGGGCGGAGCCGGTGGCGGCGCTCTACGAGCAGGGGCGGGTGGTCCACTGCGGCGCGTTTCCGGCGCTGGAGGAAGAGATGATGGCGCTGGGGAGCGAGACGCCGGGGAGCCAGAGCCCGGATCGGGCGGATGCGCTGGTCTGGGCGCTGACGCACCTGCTGCTGGCCGGGAAGACGCAGCCGAGGTTGCGGGCGCTTTAGCGGGTTTCCTTCTCCCCTTGAGGGAGAAGGTGGACGGCGAAGCCGGACGGATGAGGGGTGCGAGGAAGCAGGCTGGAGGCTTCCAGGCGGACCTCGCGTCGACACCCCTCATCCGGCCCTGACGGGCCACCTTCTCCCACAAGGGGAGAAGGGTTTGGACATGGAGAACCATATGGATTGGCGACGACCCTTCGGTCGGCGGCGCGTTGCTGCGCCCGAAATCAAGGATAGCCGTACCGGGCCGCTGATCGCCCTGACTTCGGCTGGCCGTCCCCGGTGGACGCCGCGCGACTACGCCCATCTGGCGGACGAAGGGTTCGGCAAGAACGCCGTGGCCTATCGCTGCGTGCGGATGATCGCGGAGGCGGCGGCCTCGACGCCGCTGATGGTGATGGTCGGGGGCGTGCGGAGCGCGGAGCATCCGCTGGCGCGGCTGATCGACAAGCCCAATCCCGAGCAGTCGGGCGGGGAGTTGATGGAGGCGCTGTACGGCGCGCTGCAGACGGCGGGCAACGCCTATGTCGAGGCGACCGGCGACGCCGACGGGGACGGGGCGCCGGACGAGCTGTGGGCGCTGAGGCCGGATCGGGTGAAGGTGGTTCCGGGACGGGCGGGCTGGCCGGAAGCCTATGAGTATGCGGTCGGCGGGCGCGCGGTGCGGATCGGGCGGCATGGCGACGGCTGGTCGCCGGTCATGCACCTGAAGCTGTTTCATCCGACGGACGATCATTACGGGTTTTCACCGCTGGAGGCGGCGGCCTTCGCCATCGACGTGCACAATGCGTCGGGGGCCTGGAACAAGGCGCTGCTGGACAATGCGGCGCGGCCGTCGGGGGCGCTGGTCTATGGCGCCAAGGACGGGGAGCGGCTGACGGCGGATCAGTTCGAGGCGCTGAAGGCGGAGCTGGGCGAGGCCCATGCCGGGGCGCGCAACGCCGGGCGGCCGTTGTTGCTGGAAGGCGGGTTGGACTGGAAGCCGATGAGCCTGACGCCGCACGACATGGACTTCATCGCCGGCAAGCACGCGGCGGCGCGGGAGATCGCCCTGGCGTTCGGCGTGCCGCCGCAGCTGCTGGGGATTCCCGGGGATGCGACCTACGCCAACTATCGCGAGGCGAACGCGGCCTTCTGGCGCGGGACAGTGATCCCGCTGGTGCGGAAGGCGGCGGGGGCGATGACGGGCTGGCTGGGGAGCCGCTTCGTCGATTGTCGGATCGAGCCGGATCTGGATGCGGTTCCGGCCCTGCAGGTCGAACGGGATGCGCTGTGGGCGCGGCTGAATGCGGCGAGCTTCCTGACCGAGGATGAGCGGCGCCGGATGGCCGGGGTGGAGGCGTGATGGAGGCGATGAAGAAGATGCCCGTCGCCCTGATCGCGGCCTTGCTGGTGCAGACTATCGGGGGCCTGGTTTGGGCAGGCGGGGCGGCGGCGCGGATCGCGACGCTGGAGCAGCGCGTGGGCGAGCAGAGGCTGGTCGCCGAGCGATTGGCGCGGCTGGAGGCGCAGGGCGAAGCGACGCGCGCGGCCGTTGAGCGGATCGAGCGGCGGCTGGAGGAGAAATGATGGCGGCTGGAATTCTCCCTCCCCTTCATGGGGAGGGTGTCGGCGCAGCCGACGGGTGGGGAGGGCGCGGCGATGCAGGCTCGGCGTTTGAATAGTCTGGCCGGCCCCACCCGTCTTCGCCCTGCGGGCTCAGCCACCCTCCCCATGAAGGGGAGGGAGAAAGGGGCGCTCGCTATCCAAGGCTACGCCTCGCTGTGGGGCGTTGCGGACCTGAACGGGGATGTGACGGCGCGCGGGGTGTTTGCGGACAGTCTGGCCAAGACCGGCGCGAGCGGGGTGCGGATGCTGCATCAGCATGAGAGCCGCGCGGTGGTCGGCGCCTGGGACCGGATGGTGGAGGACGAGCGCGGCCTGTGGGTCGAGGGGCGGATCGAGGACTGGTCCGCCGAGGCCCGCTATGCGGCCGCCCTGACGCGGGCCGGGGCGCTGGACGGGCTGTCGATCGGCTTTCGGGCGATGAAGGCGCGGCGCGAGGGGCGCTTAAGGGTGCTGAGCGCGGCCGAGCTGTGGGAGGTGTCGCTGGTGACGTTTCCGATGCTGCCGGGGGCGCGGTTCGGGGTGCGGCGGCCGGGCGCCTGACGGCCTATCGTTGGGCCAGATGGGCGGCGATGCGCTCGGCGGCCTGGGGCGGTGAGCAGGCCTCGGTGTCGATGGTCAGGTCGGCGGGCGGCATGGCGGCCAGACTGGCGTCGAACTCGGCGCGGAGGCGGCGCAGCAGATCGACCGACTGGAGCTTGCCGAAGGCGGCGCGGCTGGGCTGGACGATCCGGCGTTCCTGTTCCTCGGGCGAGACGGCCAGGGCGATGAAGGTGACGACGCCGCCGAACGGTTCGACGGCCGCCTGGACGCGCGCGGGGAAACCGGGGTCCACCGTGGCCTCGGGCGCGAAGGTGAAGATGAGCGAGCGCCCGGCGCGGGCCGCCTCGGCGAAGGTCTGGAGCCAGAAGGCTTCGCGCAAGCGGATGAAGGGCTCGGAGCCGAAGTCGAACACGGCGCCGACGGCGTCGACGACGAAGTGGTTGTGGAACAGCGGCAGGCCGGTCAGGCGCGCCAGTTCGCGGCCGACGGTCAGCTTGCCCGCGCCGACGGGGCCGTAGAGGAAGACGATCCGCATGGCTCAGAGCTTGGGCGAGGCGAGGGGGCGATCGTCGCGGCGGCCGTGCAGTTCGGGCGTTTCCTGGTCGTAGCCGCGCATGGCGATGGCGCAGGTTTCGGCCGTCTGGCGGGCGGCGACGGCGGGCGTCCGGCCTCGGTCGTAGGCCGCGCGGAGGGCGCGTCGTTCGGCCTGATCGGCGGCCGGGGCGTGGCGGCGGAGATGGGCCGAGAAAGCCTGATCGCCGGCGCCGTCGCGATTGAGGTGCTCGCAGGCGCCGAGGGTCTCGAACATCCGCAGATTGATCGAGGTGTAGGCCGAAAGGCGGCCCCGGTCCGGCGAGACGCGCGGCGCTTCTGACGGCGAGGCGGCGGAGAGGCGTTGAGCCGAAGCGTCATGCGCCGTGCATGACATGAGCCCAGCTGCAGACACGGCGGCGACGGCGATCTTGAACATTGATCCATCCCTTGATCCGAGGACGGCGTAGCACGGTTCCCCGGATGCACGAAGGATCGCACCCGTTCCGGGCCTGGCCCGGTTGACGGCGCGCCGCAGGACGGTCGCGCATTTTTCTGGAGAGACCATGAAAGAGACCAAGACCGTCTCGGGCACGCCCGAGGCGCGCGCCGCCATGCATGAGATGATGGCCGCGTTCGAGGCGTTCAAAGGGGCCAACGACGCCCGTCTGGACGAGATCGAAAAGAAGGCTTCCGCCGATGCGTTGCTGGAGGAGAAGGTGGCGCGCATCGATCAGGCCGTGGCCAGCGCGCAGGCGCGCATGGACCGTGCGCTGAGCGAGAGCCGCCGTCCGATGTTGGGGGCCGAGCCGCCCGCCGTGGTCGCGGCGCCGGAGGCCAAGGCGGCGTGGGACGGCTATATGAAGTCGGGTCAGGCGCACGGGCTGGAGCTGAAGGCGGGGCTGTCGTCGGCGTCGAACTCGGCGGGTTATGTCGTGCCGCCGGAGACGGAGCGCGCGATCGAGCGGCGCCTGATGGCCGGGTCGCCGATGCGCGAGATCGCCACGGTGCGCACGGTCGGCTCGGGCGTGTTCAGGAAGCCGGTGTCGACGGCGGGCGTGCAGGCGGGCTGGGTGGCCGAGACGGCGGCGCGCCCGGAGACGGATCCGGCGACGCTGGCGCTGCTGGAGTTCTCCTCGGCGGATCTCTACGCCTGTCCGGCGGCGACGCAGAGCCTGCTGGACGACGCCCTGATCGACCTGGACGAATGGCTGGCGGCCGAGGTCGAGGACGCCTTCGCGGCGCAGGAGACGGCGGCCTTCGTCAGCGGCGACGGGGTCAACAAGCCCAAGGGCTTCCTGGCCTATGCGACGGCGACCGAGGGGACGCAGACCTGGGGCCAGATCGGCACGGTGGCTTCAGGCGCGGCGGGCGCCTTCGCCAGCGCCAGCCCGGTCGATAAGCTGATCGACCTGATCTATGCGCCCAAGGCCCAGTATCGGCCGAACGGGCGTTTCGTGATGAACCGACGCACGGTTTCGGCGGTGAGGAAGTTCAAGGACGCGGACGGGAACTATGTCTGGTCGCCGGCGACGCGGCCGGGCGAGACGGCCAGTCTGCTGGGCTATCCGGTCACCGAGATCGAGACCATGCCGGATGTGGCGGCCAACAGTCTGTCGATCGCGTTCGGGGACTTTGCGCGCGGCTATCTGATCGTGGATCGCGCGGGGGTGCGGGTGCTGCGCGATCCCTATTCGGCCAAGCCCTATGTGCTGTTCTACACGACCAAGCGTGTCGGCGGCGGGGTGCAGAACTTCGACGCGATCAAGCTGATGAAGTTCGCGGCTTCGTAAGAAACGCTGAAGCTGGGCCCTCTCCCGGCGGGAGAGGGCTTGAGCCTCGGAGAGCCGAAGGCGATCCGCAAGGTGAAAGGGTGAGGGGCTGACGGTTCAGTCGGCGTGAGCCGCTGCGCGACGGCTGACGCCGACGGCGGCCGGGAACCCTCATCCGGCCCTTCGGGCCACCTTCTCCCATCGGGAGAAGGACATAGAAAACACTGGAGATTTGAATGAGCGCACCCGTGAGCCTCACGGAGGCGAAGCTGTTCCTGCGCGTCGAGCATGAGGCGGAGGATGCGCTGATCCAGACGCTGATCGACGCCGCCCGCGCGCGGGTGGAGGGGGAGGCGGGCTTGAGCCTGACATCGACCTCTGCGGCGCCGCTGAGGCTGGCGGTGATGATGCTGGTGATGCGCGCCTATGAGCGCGGCGACGGCGAGATGAGCGCGGCGCCGGTCGAGGGGTGGATCGCCCCCTATCGCGTGGTGCGGCTGTGAGCGCGGGCGCGATGAAGGTGGTCGCCAGCCTGGTGCGGCCGGTGGCGGCGCAGACGCCCTATGGCGGGCAGGTGGTCAGCTATGAGCCGGTCGGGTCGCTGTGGCTGGCGCTGGGGGCGCGCAGACGGCGCGAGCGGACGGAAGCAGGCGTGACGCGCGGCGTGGAGACGCTGAGCGCCACCGTGCGGGCCGATCCGAGGCTGGAGGAAGGGCTGGTCGTGCGCTTCGGCGGGGCGGACTGGGCTGTGGTCGGGATCGAGGCCGATCCGAAGGCGGCGGGCCGGGTGCGGCTGAACCTGGAGCGGGCGCGATGAAGGATCATGAAGGAGCGCTGGTGAAGGCGTTGATCGCGCATCTGGGCGGAGACGGGGTGCTGAAGGCGTTGTTGGGCGATCCGGTGCGGGTCTGGGATGAAGCTCCGTCCGGGGCGGGGTTTCCGCACCTACTGATCGGGCGGTGCGAGAGCCGGCCGCTGAACGCCGACGGCGGCGGGGTGGAGCAGCGGCTGACCTTGACCTGCGCCAGCCGGTTCAGGGGGCTGGAGGAGGCGCGGGCCGTGGCGGCTGCGGTGCGGGCGCGGGTCGCCGATGCGCCGTTGGAGGCGGATGGGGTGAAGGCGGTCAGCGTGGCGGTGACGTTTACGGACCTGTTCCGCAGCCCGGATCTGAAGCGGGCGTGGGCGGTGATGCGGCTGCGGGCGGTGACGGAAGAGGTTTAGCGCGGCGCCTCTCCCTCCCCTTCATGGGGAGGGTGGTCGCGATAGCGACCGGGTGGGGGCGGCGGGGCGATCAGGGTGCGGCGTGTGAATGGCCTGGCCCTCCCCACCCGGCCTCGCCTGCGGCTCGGCCACCCTCCCCATGAAGGGGAGGGAGAGGGACGCGCGGGTTCTGGAAAACGAAGCGAGGAAAGATGGCGGCGCAACGGGGCAAGGACATCCTGCTGAAGATCGAGGGCGCGGGCGGCGCCTTCACCACGGTGGCGGGGCTGAGGGCGAGGACGATCTCGCTGAACGCCAGGACGGTGGATGCGACCGACAGCGACAGCGCCGGGCGGTGGCGCGAACTGCTGGCGGGGGCGGGCGTGAAGTCGGCGGCGGTGTCGGGGCAGGGGATATTCCGCGATGCGGCGTCGGACGCCCTGATCCGCGAGGCCTTCTTTGAGCAGTCGGCGAAGACGTGGCGGCTGATCGTGCCGGATTTCGGCGTGCTGGAGGGGCCGTTTCTGGTCGCGGCGCTGGAATACGCCGGCGAGCATGAGGGTGAGGCCAGCTTTGCACTGAGCCTGGCCAGCGCGGGCGAAGTGACGTTCAGCGCGGTGTGAATGGCGGGTGGTCGCGATGGCGACCGGGTGGGGAGGGCCGGGTGATTGGGGCGCGGCGCTTGAATAGCCTTGCCGCCCCCACCCGGTTTCGCCCTGCCGGGCTCAACCACCCTCCCCGGGACGGGGAGGGAGAAAGAAGGCGCAATGATCAACGGCGTGCGGGGCGAGGTCGTGGCGAGGCTGGCGGGGGTGGAGCGAAAGTTGTGCCTGACGCTGGGGGCGCTGGCCGAGATCGAGACCGGGCTGGGCGTCGCCGGGATGGCGGCGCTGGCCGAGCGGATGAAGGCGCTGTCGGCGCGCGATCTGATGGTGGTGCTGACGGCGCTGTTGCGCGGCGGGGGCGAGGTTGCGCTGGCGGAGGGGCTGGCGAGCGCGCCGGTCGATCCGCGTGAGGCGGCGGAGGCGGTGGCGAAGGCCTTTGCGGCGGCGGCGTGAGGACTCCGTGGGGAGAGATGATGCAGGCGGCGGCGCGGTTGGGCGTGGGGCCGGAGGGCTTCTGGCGGCTGTCGCTCAAGGAGTGGCGGATGCTGACGGCGGGACCGGTTCAGGCGGCGCCGCTGGGACGGGGCGAACTGGAGCGGATGCAGGAGATGTGGCCGGATGACTGACAGTTTCAGGCCGGACGGGATCGACGCCGTGCCGGTGAAGGCGGCGGAGGCCGCAGCGGCGCTAGAGGCGCTGAAGGAGCCGGCGGAGCGGGCTGCGGCCTCGATCGAGGACGCCTTCGGGCGCGCGGGGGCCAGCCTCACGCGGTCGCTGACGCGGGCGGCGGCGGACGGAGAGGTGACGCTGGCCGAACTGGCGCGGGCGGTGCTGAACGCGGTCAATTCGGCGGCGGGCGCGCGCGGCGGGGGGCTGTCAGGGGCGATTGCTGCGGCGCTGGGCGGGCTCGGGGGGGGGCGGGCGGACGGCGGGCCGGTGCTGGGCGGCGGGGCCTATCTGGTCGGGGAGCGCGGGCCAGAGGTGTTTCGCCCGGCGAGTGCGGGGACGATCGAGCCGATGGGCGGTCACTCTGGTTCGGGGGGCGGGGTGACGGTGAACGTCACGGTGGACGGCGGAGCCGAGGGGTTGCTGCGCTCGGAGACGCAGATCGCCCGGATGCTGGCGCGGGCGGCGGCCCTGGGCGCGCGCTGAACAGGCGCTGCGCGCCGAGGATAGCGCAACAAAAAAGGGCGCTCCGGAGAGCGCCCTTCAGAACTTATTCGCCCTTGGGGTTGGGGCCGAACTTGTTGTCGCCCTTCTGGCTGTCGGTGATGCCGATCCAGAGCAGGAAGCCCAGGCCGACCAGCAGCATGATGCTGAGGCCGCCCATCATCGAGCCCAGCATGGACAGGGCCACGGCGGGGTCTTCGCTTTCGAGAGCTTGGGGATTGGTGATGATGGCCGTGCCGACGGCGCCGATGATCATGATGAAGCCGACGATGTTGGCGACCCAGGGGATGACGGCGAGCCAGCCCGACTTGCCCATGTCGTGCAGACGCTTCACCGTGATGGCCAGGTTCGGCCAGATCATGGCGATGGACAGCAGGGCGCCGAGGATCGGAATCCAGCCCAGCACCACGCCGGCGCCCAGCAGGATCAGCCAGCTGATCCAGAAGTGCTGGCGACGCAGGCGGCCGTTGAAGGACAGCATGGCCGTGGCGAAGTCATAGGCGCCGAGCGGGGCGCCGCCCGTCGAAGAGGCGGCGGCCTGACCGAAGGCGGCGGCCGGGGCCGTGGAGGCCAGGATCATGATCTGGGTCGCTTCCATGCCTTCCGGCACGAAGTCGACGCGGGCGCCGACGGCGACGGTTCCGCCAGCCTGGACGTCCGCGCGGGTGAAGCCGTAGCGGATGCTGTCGTCGCCGCTGATCAGGCCCGTGCCCGAAGTGTCGTCATAGCTGAGAATTTCGCCGCGCACGCGGATCTCCTGTTGTTGAACGGCTTCGCCGTGATGTGGCGAAAGCATGGCTGAGCCTGGCCGTTCGGACAACCCGAAGACTGACGCTCGGCGAAGTTTTTCGCGAAACGTTCGCAATCTGTCCCGCGCCGGGACGCAATCCACATCAAAGTAGCGAGGACGCATGGCCTTTCATGAGGTGCGCCTGCCCGCGCGGCTGGCGTTCGGCTCGACCGGCGGGGTCGAGCGGAGGACGGAGATCACGACGCTGGCCTCGGGGTTCGAGCGCCGCTCGACGCCCTGGGCGGACGGGCGCAGGCGCTATCTGATCGGGGCGGGGCTGCGGTCGCTGGACGACATGGCGGCGCTGACGGCGTTTTTCGAAGCGCGGCGCGGGCGGCTGCACGGGTTCCGGTTTCGCGACTTTGCGGACTTCAGGAGCGGGGCGCCGGGGGCGGCCGTGACGCCGCTGGATCAGGTGATCGGGACGGGGGACGGGCAGGCGCGCGTCTTTCAATTGAGCAAGGCTTACGGGGATCATCGACGCTTCATCGCCAAGCCGGTCGAGGGATCGGTGCGGGTGGCCGTGGCGGGCATGGAGACGGCGGCTTTCAACCTGGATGCGGTCACGGGACGGGTGACGTTGGCGACGGCGCCGCCCAAGGGCGCGGCGGTGACGGCGGGCTTCGCCTTCGACGTGCCGGTGCGGTTCGACGCGGACCGGATGGAGGTGACGCTGGAGAGTTTCGGCGCCGGGCGGATGGTCGCCATGCCGCTGATCGAGGTGCGGGTCTGAGCCATGCGGAATGTTCCGGACGAACTGGCCGCTCGTATCGAGAGCGGCGCGGCGACGCTGTGCCATGTCTGGCTGCTGAGGCGGGCGGACGGGCGGGCGATGGGCTTTACCGACCATGACCGCGATCTGGAGGTTGAGGGCGTGGCGTGCCGGGCGGCCAGCGGCTGGACCGGCGGGGCGGGCGATGGCGAGGTCGGGCTGGCGGCGGGGGCGCTGTCGGCGTCGGGCGGGCTGGATGATGCGGCGATCACCGAAGAGGACATAGCGGCGGGGCGGTATGACGCCGCCGAGGTCGAGCTGTGGCGCGTGGACTGGATGCGGCCGGACCTGAGGGTGCGGCTGTGGAAGGGGCGGCTGGCGCGGATTCGGCGCGAGAACGGGCGCTTTGTCGCCGATCTGGACGGGCCGATGGCGGCGCTGGAGCGGGTGGTTGGGCGGTCCTATGGCCGGGGCTGCGACGCGGTGCTGGGCGATGGGCATTGCGGGCTGGATGCGGCGGCGGTCGCCGGGCGCAGTTGCGACAAGCGGTGGGCGACCTGCACGGGGGTGTTCGGGAATGGGGTCAATTTCCAGGGCTTTCCGGACATTCCGGGCGAGGACTTCCTGACGGCGCGGCCGGTGGCGGGACGCAATGACGGGCGGAGCCGCAGGCGATGAGAGGCGGGGCGCAGGAATTCTCCCTCCCCATTTTGGGGAGGGTGGCTGAGGCGGAGCCGAAGCCGGGTGGGGGCGGCGCCTCTATTCAGGCGCTGGCGCCGGATCGTCTGGCCCTCCCCACCCGGTCGCTCCGCGACCACCCTCCCCATGAAGGGGAGGGAGAGGCGTGGCGCGGGCGGGTCGTGGCGGCGGCGCGGGGGTGGCTGGGGACGCCCTATCGGCATCAGGCCAGCGTGAGGGGCGAGGGGGCGGACTGTCTGGGTCTGGTGCGCGGGGTGTGGCGCGAGGTGGTCGGCGGGGAGCCGGAGGCGCCGCCGCCCTATCGACCCGACTGGGCCGAGGTCGGGGGCGAGGAGACGCTGTGGGCGGCGGCGCGGCGGCGGCTGGTGGAGATCGCGCCGGAGCAGGCGGGGCTGGGCGATGTGCTGCTGTTCCGCATGGCGGCGGGCTGTCCGGCCAAGCATTGCGCGGTCTTGAGCGCGGTCGAGGGGCCGGAGCGGCGAATGATCCACGCCTATTGGGGGCGGTCGGTGGTCGAGAGCTGGATGGGGGCGTGGTGGCGCAGGCGCTTGGTCGCGGCGTTTCGCTGGCCGAATTTCTAAGAAGGAGCAGGCATGGCGCAGGTCGTTCTGGGCGGCATCGGGTCGGCGCTGGGCGGACCGATCGGGGGCTTTATCGGCGGGGTTCTGGGGCGGGCGACGGATAGCTGGCTGATCGCCGGCCTGTCGCCCGCGCGGCAGGTCGGGCCGAGGCTGGAGGGGCTGAAGCTGCAATCCTCGGCCGAGGGGGCGCCGATGGCCTGTGTCTTCGGAAGGGCGCGGGTGGTCGGGCAGGTGATCTGGGCCGCGCGCTTTCTGGAGAGGAAGGAGAAGCGGTCGGGCGGCAAGGGCGGCCAGAAGACGGTCGACTACGCCTATTCGCTGAGCTTCGCCGTGGCCCTATGCGAGGGGCCGATCGACGGGATCGGGCGGGTGTGGGCGGACGGGCAGCCGATGGATATGGCGGGCGTGACGATGCGGCTGCATCGCGGGACCGAGGGTCAGACTCCCGACCCGCTGATCGAGGCGGTGGAGGGGCGGGCGCCCGCCTATCGCGGCACGGCCTATGTGGTGTTCGAGGATCTGCCGCTGGACGCCTATGGCGACCGGCCGCCGCAGCTGGCGTTCGAGGTGTTCCGGCGGCCGCAGGGGGCGGCGCCGCAACTGGAGGACCGGCTGGAGGGCGTTTGCCTGATCCCCGGCGCGGGGGAGTTCTGCCTGGCGACCGAGCCGGTGATGCGGCGCGAAGGGCTGGCGAAATCCACGCCGGAGAACGTGCATCTGACGGCGGGTCAGACGGATCTGGAGGCTTCGCTGGATCAGCTGATGGCGCAGGCGCCGAGGTTGAAGCGGGTCAGTCTGGTGGTCGGCTGGTTCGGCGATGATTTGCGGATGGGCCATTGCCGCATCCGGCCGGGGGTGGAGCGGCGGGACAAGCCGACACAACCGCTGGTCTGGGGCGTGGCGGGGATGACGCGCGCGGACGCGCATCTGATCAGCCGGGTCGACGATGGAGAAGGCGGTGAAGGGCCGGCCTATGGCGGCACGCCGTCGGACCAGAGCGTGCGTCAGGCGATCCGGGCGCTGAAGGCGCGCGGGCTGGAGGTGACGCTGTATCCCTTCGTCTTCATGGACTGCCCCGGCTATCCGTGGCGGGGGCGGATCACGGGGACGGACGGGGCGGGGGCGACGGCGGAGGTCGCGGCCCTGTTCGGGACGGCGGGCGGTTGGGGGCTGAGGCGGCTGGCGCTGCACTATGCCCGGATCGCGGCGGATGAGGGGGCGGACGGCCTGCTGATCGGCTCGGAGATGCGGGGGCTGACGGGGACGCGCGATGCGGACGGGGGCTTTCCGGCGGTGGCGCAGTTTCGGGCATTGGCGGCGGAATGCCGGGCGGTGGTCGGGTCGCGGGTCAAGCTGAGCTACGCCGCAGATTGGTCGGAGTATTTCGGCTGGCAGAGGGACGGAGAGGTTCGGTTTCATCTCGATCCGCTGTGGACGGACCCGAACATCGATTACGTCGGCATCGACTGGTATCCGCCGATGGGCGACTGGCGCGGGGGCGCCGGCGGGCGGGACGCCGAAGATTTCAAGGGGCCGTCGGACCCGGCCTATCTGGCGGCGCAGGTTGCGGGCGGCGAGGGGTATGACTGGTTCTACGCCAGCGCGGCGGATCGGGCGGCGCAGCGGCGCACGCCGATCGAGGACGGCGCTCACGGCGAGGACTGGATCTGGCGCTACAAGGATCTGAAGGGCTGGTGGTCGAACCGCCATCATGAGCGCGTGGGCGGGGTGCGGCAGGCGGCGCCGACGGCCTGGGTTCCGGGGATGAAGCCGATCCGGCTGACCGAGTTCGGCTGTGCGGCGGTGGATCGCGGGGGCAATGCGCCGAACCTGTTTCAGGATCCGAAGAGCAGCGAGAACGCCCTGCCGCCGCATTCTACGGGCGCCCGCGACGACCGGATGCAGCGGCGGCTGATCGAGGCGGTGCTGGGGCACTATGCGCAGCCGGTGAACAATCCGATCTCGGGCGTCTATGGCGGGCCGATGCTGCAGGGTGCGGATGTCTGGTGCTGGGACGTGCGGCCCTATCCGGCGTTTCCGGCGCTGGGCGAGGTGTGGGCCGACGCGGGCGCCTGGCGCACAGGGCACTGGCTGAACGGGCGGATGGGCGGCGATGCGCGCGGGCTGATCGAGGCCATTCTGAAGCGCGGCGGGCTGAACGAGACGGACTTCACGATCGGGGCGGTGGACGGCGGGGTGACGGGCTATGTCATCGACCGGCCGATGGCGACGAAGGATGCGCTGGCGCCGCTGGTGCAGGCGCTGGGGGCGACGACGGCCGAGCGGGATGGTCGGGTGGCCGTACTGGGCGAGACGGCGCGGGAGGTGACGCTGGATCAGGCGGCGCTGGCCCTGCCCGACAAGGGCGGGAGCGCGGCGGCGGATCGGCGGCTGACGCCTCGGCCCGGTGCGGCGCGGCTGCGGTTTATCGATGAGGCGGCGGACTATCAGCTGGGCGCGGTGACGGTGCGCGGCGACGGCGAGGGCGGGGGCGTGGATGCGGCCCTGCCCGCCGTGGTCGGGGTCGGGTTGGCGACGGCGGCGGCGAAGCGGCTGTTGGCGGGCGAGGCGGCCGAGCGACTGACGGTGAAGCTGGGGCCGCTGGAGGCGCTGAGGCTGGAGCCGGGGGATGTGACGGCGGTGGAGGGGCGTGCGGGCGACTGGCGCGTCGAGCGGCTGGACTGGGACGAGACGCCCAGCGCGACCTTGACCCCGATGGTCGAGGTGGTCGTTGTGGACGTGCCCGAGGATTGGCGCGGAGACGGCGGCGGGGCGGGAACGCCGGGGGCGCCGTTCCTGATGCTGTTGGACCTGCCGCCTCTGCCGGGCGAGGAGGCGGACGGGCGTCCTGTCGTCGTAGCGGCGGCGGAGCCGTGGACGCCGATGGCGCTGCATGGCGGGGCCTCGGTCGACAGTCTGACGCAGAGGGCGGTGGTGGAGACGCCCGCGACGGTGGGCACGCTGACGGCGCCGCTGCGGCCCGGCGTGGTCGGGCGCTGGGACGAGACGGGCGTGCTGAACGTGCGGATCGAGGGGCAGGCGCCGCAGAGCCGGGCGGCCGAGGCGGTGCTGTCGGGCGCCAATCTGCTGGCGGTGCGCAGTGCGGACGGGTGGGAGCTGGTTCAGTTCCGCCGGGCCGAACTGGTCGGCGGTGATGTGTGGCGGCTGAGCGGCCTGTTGCGCGGGCAGCAGGGGACAGAGGACGCGGCGGCGCGCGGGGCGGAAGCGCGGGCGCTGGTCGTGGTGCTGGAGCGCGGCATGGCGCGGGCTGAGGTGGATGCGGTTGAGCGCGGATTGCCGCGGATCTGGCGGGCTGGGCCTGTGGGGACGCCGCCGGGCGGGGCGGGGACGACGGAAGTCAGCTTTGTGTGGGGCAACCGGAATGCGGCGCCGTGGCGACCGGCGCATCTGAAGGCGAGGCCAGAGGGCGGCGGATGGCGGTTGAGCTGGTTGTCGCGCGTGCGTCTGAGCGGCGACGGCTGGGAGGGTGAGCCGGCCGAGGTCGATCCGAGACGCTTCCGGGTGCGGGTGCTGGATGGCGCCGCCGTGCGCCGGGTTTGGGAGGTCGAGGGGCTGGCGGCCGTCTATGGCGCGGTAGAGGTCGCGGCGGACTTTCCAGGCGGCGTTGGGGCGAGCGTCCGGGTTGCTGTGGCGCAGTGGGGCGAAGGGTATGGCTGGGGGACGGAGGCGGTGTCGGGGTTGTGAGATACAAGGCCCTCTCCTGTTGGGAGAGGGCTTGAGCCTCCAAGAGCGAAGCGATTGGCTAAGGCGAAAGGGTGAGGGTTCGCGGCTGAAGTCGGCCGCAGGCCGTGGCGCGACGGCTGACGCCGACTGAAAGGACAAGCCCCTCACCCTTTGGCTGCTCCGCGCCGCCCTTCGGGTCGCGCCAGAACGATCGCCTTCGGCTCTCGTGCACTCAAGCCCTCTCCCGCCGGGAGAGGGTGTTGCAACATGAGGAAACCATCCTCGCCCCTTTCGGCGGGCGGGCGCATGGCTTAACTGACGCTCTGGTCCGTATTGATCCGAGTGGAGCGAAAATTGGCTGGCGATCCCTATCAGGAACTGGGCGTTTCCAAGGGCGCGAGCGCGGACGAGATCAAGAAGGCGTTCCGCAAGCTGGCCAAGGAACTGCACCCCGACAAGAATCCCGGCGACAAGGCCGCCGAGGAACGGTTCAAACGCATCACCGCCGCCTTCGACCTGTTGGGCGACGCCGAGAAACGCGCCAAATATGATCGCGGCGAGATCGACGCCGACGGCCGCGAGCTGTGTCGCGGCTTCGGCGGCGGGGCGCAGGGCGGACGGCCGGGCGGCGGCGGTTTCGGGGGCTTCGGCTTCGGCGGGCGCGGCGAGGGCGGTCCCGGCGGCCGGGCCAGCTTCGACGACATAGATCTGGAAGA